>JASFEF010000209.1:0-4817 GCA_050124975.1 Candidatus Thorarchaeota archaeon
AGTCATTCTCGCATTGGTCTTTGTTGTGATTCCAGCAGTTTCGATTGTTCTCACTAGAATCTACATGATTCTCACAGCTAAGGTAGATGCTACTTACACCCAAGGAGGAGGTGAGTGAACATGAACCCCAAAGTATCAACTAAACGTATCAAGGAATTCGAAATAGTCACGAACCCCAAAATCATCAAACTACTACTTGACAAGACAAGAAAAGACATCGTGTTCAAGTATCTCGTGAATCAGCCAATGACTGTCAAGCAACTGTCCGTTGCGATGAGAAAGAAACCAGGCACAGTGCTTCATCATGTGCAGAAGTTGAAGAATGCAGGAATCATTGACCTCGTTGAAACTCGCGAGACTCCAAGGGGTATTGTGGAACGGTATTACCGCGCTGTAGCTAGGGAGTTCAGATTAGGAATCAGCGAGCGAATGAGTGCTTATGATGAAGAACCTCGAGCATCAAAGGACAGTGTTCGAGCTGCTCTTCTCGGTCTCTCAACACTCGGTATTCATATCACAGATTCGGAGTTTGAACATGCACGCACAGTACTTCAGAAACTGATCGATAGGGAGGCCGAAGTTTCCAGAGTCTACGACTCTCAAAGCAATCATGCATTCCAGAGTCTGCCACCATCAACAAGAAGAGATGTTTCCTATAGGATGTCGCAGTTCCTCTTGTCGCAAGATGCCACGTATAGAAGAACACTTTCTGAGTGGCACGACCTGATCTCCCGCTATCTGAGAAAGATCGAAGCGGAGGCAGCTTAGGTGTCGATAGAGTTCACAATGAGCTATTTCCAAGCAGTTGTTGTAGCAATAGCTCTACCCATTGTTGCAGTTTGTCTGTTCTACTTGCTAATCCCTAGGCTTAGGGAAATGTCTGGGAGTAGGGTGCGAAGATATCTCTCATACTTGATCACTCCGCCTCGTATTGGGTCTGAATCTCCAGAGGATGGAGAGAAGCAATCTCCAGAAATATCATGGAGAAATGACAAAGTCCGACTCTACTTCTTCTACTTAGCTGTGGTGTTGTTCTTAGTCAGCTTTGCAATTAGTGAATTCTACGAAGTTATGATGGACCTTCTACTCCCTGTGTCGCAGGGTAGCACCGGAGAGATGAGAGTTGCACTAACTGTGATCTTCGAGAGTGCCTATAGTGTAGGATGGATTGGGTCATTACCTTGGATAGGAGTCAACGCATATCATGAAACTTGGAATTGGGTCTTCTTTACAGCCGCGTTCACGGATAATCCCAATTTTCTGCCTTCGTTGATTGTCACCCTGACACTGGTTTCAATCGGTGTGGGACTTGTGTTTCTGGCACCTCTGGCTATCAAGAGAATCAGGTATTCCTTCCTGCCTTCGATGTTCTTCTTCACTACCGGAATGACTATCTTTACGAAAGCAGCCACTAGCTGTTTGGCCTATGCTTCTGCTCTTGCCTTTGGTGGTGTGGAGTTAGAATACATCACAATGTCTGCTACGGGTAGCATGATTCCTGGTCTCACAACAGTTGTAGCAATCATGTTCCCAATTCTACTCGCGATGTTCGCATTCTTCATAGTACTTGGTCGGAAACTATGGAAGACACATTATGCTGATTCCAAGTCAAGAACTTGGTTCATGGTATATATCGCATTGAGTTTCTGTTTAGGAATTGGAATAACCATAATGGTTGTGTGAGTTGAATGAACATGAAACAGACTGCTTCAATCCTCTTGGTTAGCACAATTCTTCTGATGATACCAGTGGTTCCGGCTCAAGGATATTCATTAGCACAAACAGATGTTGTCAGAGATTATTGGCCAACTGATGAATGGAGAAACACAACCCCTGAAGAGCAAGGACTAAACTCCAATGCTTTGAATCGTATTGATGAGATTATTGCTGAAAATGAAATTATGGTTGATTCTGTCATTGTGATTAAAAGCGGATACATTGTCTATGAGAAATATTATGGCTACTGGTCTCAGTACATGTTGCATACAATTCAATCCTGTACAAAGAGCTTCATGTCAGCTCTCATTGGGATAGCTATAGATATGGGATACATCGACAACGTGAGTCAACCGGTTCTTGATTTCTTTCCCAATTATACAATTGATAATTGGGATCCAAGAAAGGAGAACATCACACTATTCCACTTATTGACTATGTCATCAGGTCTTGAATTCCATGAGGTCGATATTCCCTATAGTGACCCAAATAATGATCTGTTTACAATGTACGACCAGCCCAATATGTGGCAATATGTCCTAGACAGACCAATGGCGAGAGACCCTGGAGAAGCATGGGAGTACAACTCAGGAGGCATTGAACTCCTAGGTGGAGTCATTGAACAGACAACGGGTTATAGGGTTGCTGAATTTGCTGAGGAATTCTTGTTCAATCCAATTGGTATTGAACATTATACTTGGTGGAGACCCTTTGCAAGTGGTCAGTATGGATGCGGAGGTGGATTGGGCCTCAAACCAAGAGATATGGCACGCTTTGGATATTTGTATCTGAACAATGGAACTTGGGATGGAACTCAGGTCGTTTCTTCAGAATGGATCAATGTTTCAACCAAGATGTACTATGATACTGGATCTTGGTATCATTATGGCTACACCTGGTGGGGAGTGCCTGGCTACAATTTCTATGAAGCAACAGGTCATTATGAACAGAAGATCTATGTCCTACCAGAGCAAGACATGGTCGTTGTGTTCACAGGGGATATCGCAGATGAGGACTGGCACCCATCAGATTACTTCGTGATTGAATGTGTGATTCCATCAACGGAAGGACCTGAACCTATTGATCCAACATTAATTGTTAGTGTATCAGTACTGGTTGTCCTAGTCCTCCCGATACCAATTGTTTTTGCAAGACGACGATTTCAGTGAATCGTTCAGTCCGCAAAGGGATATCAATAAACGTAGGTATGGCACAGGCTTCTGTACACAGATTCAGAAACGAGTGAGCAGCCCTGACTGAAGCAACGATTGAGCAGATGGGAATTCAGAGATATCTCGATACACTGAGAGAGCTCCAGAGAACTGTTACACCTGCGGATTGGTTGAGGATAGGTTGGGATTTTCTCAAAACCATGGGAGTCGGAGAACTCTATGGTTGTGACTTGAATATTTTACCAATAATAGACCGAATCCCACCGGGCTCAGATTTTATAGATGTACAGACATTTCTGCAGCACACGGTCGTTGAAACCCTTCTTGAGAAATTGGATGAGGGATGTACAACGATTCTTCTTGATGTTGACAAGATGGATGGGACACCAGCCGCAGTACTCATTCCAAGAATCCATGCGTTAAGGGCAAAGGAGATGCACAATATCTCAATTCCAGTATTGGGATCAGAGATCATCATCTATGACTTGTTCATGAACGAGATAGGGACTGAGATTGTTCCGGAGAAAGGGGAGTCCGTTCTTCTGAGAGACCTATGGCTTACAGCCTTGGGTAATGAAATACTCTCAAAGCTTGAACTCGGATTTCGAACAACAATGAAGGGTCTGGAGAGAATCCGACGCGAGTTCAAGAAATCTAGTGTCAAGCATCATCTGAGAAGAGTGAAAGAGGAATCTAATATTACACCAACAAATGTATCAGACGCGATGGCTTCTTTGATTCTCTCAAATGTCAAGTCGGATAAGAAAAAAGAGAGATACACGGACTCCAAAAAACAAGAGCCCGCATAGATATTGTTTGTAAGTTATCAACTAGTATCTGCGACGTCTGTCGCGGCCACCATAGCCGCCACCGCCACGGCGATCTCTACCACCGTAGCCTCCGCCACCTCGACGATCTCCGCCGTAGCCGCCACCGCCACGACCATAGCCGCCACCACCATATCGGCGACGACGAGTGTCTTCGTGCTCTTCAGCGCTCATGTCTACTTCTTCGTTGATCTCTTCAATGGCTTCCTCAGCCTCAGCGACTTCTCCGTATTTACCAATGTTAAGTCGAAGGTTCCCACGGAATAGTCCTGTGTAGCCGTTAGTCAAGGTATAGGTTGTACCTGCTTTCATGTCGTCAATAGAGGAGTCCCACAATGGCACCTGAACAGTACCTGTGGAGTCACCAACTGTTGCATCAGCAACTCTGTGAGTAGCCCCGTCGCTTCGGGATGTTACCTCACGTTCTTCACCAATTGCAACCACCTTGAAGGTGATTGTCACGTTCTTCATTCGTGGCTTCAACTCAGCCACAGTAGCCTCAATAGGCTCACGTTCTTCGTAGCTCATCGTATATTCTCTCGCTTGTGCGATAGCAGGTCAAACAAAAACAGGGAAATCTTCAGTGGGTATGTGTGTGTAATCGTGTATGACCCCTCACCAGACCACTAGTAGAAGGCGCCTTGAACTTGGTATACCTGCGTATTTTCGCTGGGGATGTTCCCTTAAGAACTTGTGTACACTGGCTTTTGATTCTCATACAGGACTATTTTGACAGAAAAAAGAAATTAAACGGACTCAAAAAAAAGAGTCCGTAGAGATTGTGGTTTTCAGTTATCAACTAGTATCTGCGACGTCTGTCACGGCCACCGCCGTAACCACCGCCACCACCACGACGATCTCTGCCACCATAGCCGCCTCCGCCGCCACCATAGCTTCTACCGCCGCCGCCGTATCCACCGCCGCCTCCACCGTAGCTTCTTCGACGACGAGTGTCTTCGTGCTCTTCAGCGCTCATGTCAATCTCTTCGTTGACCTCTTCGATTGCTTCCTCTGCCTCAGAAATCTCACCATACTTACCGATGTTGAGTCGGAGGTTACCTCGGAACAATCCAGTGTATCCGTTCTTTAGAGTGTAGGTAGT
>JASFEF010000210.1:0-4808 GCA_050124975.1 Candidatus Thorarchaeota archaeon
CAAGCAATAGCCAGGATAGGAGTGATGCTGGGTGATCCTATCACATTTTGGTATCAAATTATCCACGATGTTGTTGGCATTCTGGCTATTCTCCTTGGAGCCATTCTCGTAGTCCTCTTTCTCATAAAACGAGGTATGCCTTTGAAACTCCTGAAGAGGACAAGACCCTTCATGTTTCTAACAATTGGCGTGTGGATTATCGCATTTATCCTAGGAGTCTACTGGTTCCTACTTTCTTGGGTCATAATCTAGAGATAATGATGTGACTTGACTATTCCGTCTGCAAGAATCAACGTCGTTTCACGAATACAAATACAACTGCCAAAATCCCAACAACCACGATAGCGCTAATGATGAATACAACAGTATCTGGAGGAGTCCTATCCCCAGTAAATACATTGCCGAGATTAAGTTCCTCCGAGTCCTCTCCAGAAATTACACACTTTGCAGTCGCCTTCAAAATATCTCCAATTCCTGCTTCCACGATGAAGACTGCTGTCATTCCTGATGTCGTATTCTGGCTTGTGTAATCCCTTGTTATGACGACCTCTGAGTTCTTCTCGATTACAATCTGGTGGATATAGTGGGTGGTCACATTATCTACTTCGTGAGTGATATCCAATGTCAACTCATGAGATGCATACGTGTAACCTATGTGATGTATGAAAGGTGCGTGGGCTGAAACGGGAGTTCCTTGTAGAAAAATGGTGAATGCTATGAATACATAGACAAGCACTGCCCTTCCCTGTTTAACTGTCAACACTGTCCTCTCTTCTGCATGAAGGATCGTTCTGATAACAGTTGTCTTTCTTAGAGTCAGTAGAGTCCCACTCGTGTTTGTTTGAATTGAAAGACAGCTTTCCCGCGAGTTCAAATAGCTGTCTTTCTTATTACAAATGATTAAGATTGAGTGATCTCTTCAACTGCTTCAAAACAAGTGTCCTTCACCCACGGGTCAAACTCCTGGAAAGCGTGGGTTCCACAAACACAGAAACTAAGAACCTGTTCTTACAAGGAGAAACAGAAGGACTCATTGTGGTAGCAAAAAGTCAGACTGCTGGCCGTGGAAGAAAGGACAGATCTTGGCTCTCCCCAGACGGAGGTCTCTACTTCTCTATTATTCTCAAGCCTCGACTTGGCACTGAGAATGCCCCACTTCTGGGACTTCTGAGTGCATGCGCAGTTGCTCGAGGGATTACTAAACTTGGGGTTGGGAATGTCAGGCTAAAATGGCCTAATGATGTTTTGATTGGAGAAAGTAAGATTGCCGGTATCCTTAGTGAGGCAATATCGAGTGATAAGGAAACCGTTGGAATTGTGATTGGGATTGGTGTGAATCAGAATTGTCCTATATCAGAAATGCCCCATGGTCTTGAATGGCCAACAACTTCAGTTATCGACGAGTTGGGAAAAGAAACCTCGAATGAATCTCTTCTTTGCTCCATTGTGAATGAAATCGACGTACGACTTCAAACCGTGGAGCGTGATTCCTCATTCAATACAGTTCTTGATGAGTGGCGAGAAATGAGTTCCACTCTGGGTGTGAGAGTTCGAATTCATGAGGAGGGGAAGACAACTGATGGGGTTGCCAAGGACATTGGTGTAGATGGATCCCTTATAGTTGAAACTGAGGAAGGTCTTGTCAATGTATTAATGGGTGATGTTTCTCACTTACGAACGAAGGAATGAAGCGCACCTTAAGACATAATACGAACACGATACGATAGAGCATGGAGAGGTGTTTTTGAAACCCACTGTTGTCAAGATCGACCAAGCACAGCTAGAAGAACTTCATAGAAGACTTCTTGACAGTAAGGATGCGGCTGAACTCGCTACAACGAACGAATACGAAGCATTCAGGATAATGTTTGCTGGAGAAGCAATCGTTGGATACACAAGCGGCAAGATAGTAAGCAATGGGCCTCACTCGGCTGCTGCTATCCAAAATGCCATCTTGCAGATGGGTCCTGAGTCCATTACAACTTTAGTCATTGGATCTGACGAGGCTGGGAAAGGTGAATGGCTTGGTCCCATGACTGTTGCCGCCGTTGCTTTAACACCCGACCAAAATGCTATGATGCGTGCCCTCGGTGTCATGGATAGCAAGAGTATGTCAGTAGTTCGAATAGCAGAACTATCAAAGACCGTGCGTCGGAACGCCCTCAAAGTGGTGTCATTGCTTATCTCTCCTGACAAGTTCAACACGCAGATCGAAGAGTTTCGGAAGGAAGGGAAAAATCTCAATGATATGCTAGCATGGGCACATGCCAAGGTGATTACAGAGGTCTATGAAGGAATCAAGACGCGAGATGAGCCTATCAAGATTGTGATTGACCAGTTTGCTCGAGTTAAGACTGAGGCTCGCCTAAGGATGAAGATAGACCTAGGTTCGATTGAGTTGGTTCAACGACCAAAGGCTGAAGATGAGATTGCAGTTGCTGCTGCAAGCATTGTTGCCCGTGAAGCCAGAGAGGCTTGGATCGACTGGGCATGCGAGAAGTATGGATATGACCTGCGCGAATTGAGCGTGCAGGAGGCTTACGAACATTCTGACAGGAATGCCTTTGCTAAAACTTCCTACGTGAAATCTGAGGTGGAAGGGACTTCGTAACTTCCCTGGTTATTATTTGGATATCTCTCGGTCTGCTATGTTCCGAATCTCTTCAATAATCTTCATAATCTCTAAACTTGCTATACTGTACAATTTCCGAGTCCCATCCTTTCTATAGTTCAGAATGCCAGCTCTCACCATTTTAGTCAGATAGGCTGAAACAGTTGATTGTGCAAGTCCAAACTTTGGAAAGATATCACACTGACATTGTTCACCAGCAGCAAGAAAATCAACAATCTGTAAACGCACTGAATTCCCCATAGCTTTATGGAATTCTATCCTCCACTCATCCATTTTTCTAGTTGTCAACCGATTACTCTCCTCTACATGGGTTCACCTTTCCAGAAATCTTTCTTTCGCAAATACCTGGCTAGGTAAACTAGTCCAAGCATTATTGGGACCTCCCAGAAAAGCCCCATCGTTGTTCCGAGAGCTGCGACAGAACCAACGCCATACATTGAGATTGCAGTTGCTATTGCTATCTCGAAGTGACTAGATGAACCAATTATTACTGTTATAGTGGCTTCCCGATAGGCTAGATTGGCTATACGAGTTACTAGGAGGTTATAGCCAACAACTATTGTAAATCCAAGTAAGAGTGGAACTGACACAAGTACCAATAAGTCAGGGTTCTCCAGCATCACCATCCCATTTAATGAAAATAGCACAATCAGAGTTGTCAAAAGGGCTAGGAGAGCTAAGTTGCCTACTGCAGGACGATACTTGTTTTCGAACCAATCCCTTCCTTTCCAATCAACCAGTGTTCGGCGTGTGACAACACCCAATACCAGAGGTATTCCAATGAACACAAAAACTGAGATGACCAATAATAAACGATCAATAGGAATGTTCGATATTCCAGTAAACAATGCAACAAGAGGAGCGAAAAGGACAAGAATCGATATTGTGTTCAAAGTTGTATTGACTACATTCTGCTCTTGATTTCCCTCAGCAAGGTATCCCCACACCAACACCATAGCTGTACACGGACTAGAAGATAGTAGAATTACAGCAATAATGAGTTGTTCGTACCCGGGAAGAAGAGTCCATGCCAGTACAAACCCTACAACTGGAGCCACAATCCAATTTGAAACCAATGTGAGAATGATTGGTTTTGGATTGCTTCGAAGTTTCTTCAGCTCAGAGGCTTGGATGTTTAACATCGCTGGATACATCATCAGGAAAAGGCAGATTCCTATAGGAACAGAAATTCCTGCAAACTGCCATGAATCAATGGTTTCACTAATTCCAGGAACTACCAGTGAAAGTATAATTCCCAAAACCATACAGATAGCTATCCAGAGTGGTAGGTATTTTTCAAATGTGCTTAATTCCTTTCCCGGCAGTTCTCCTCTTATTTCTGGTTGATTGAGAATTGGCTGCTCAGACGACACTTCTCTATCCCCTGACTTATCACAACATTCTGCATTGTTTCATTAAAATTATCGAATAATTGCGATATTTAAATAAATCGAATATTATGTGTGTTTCACCAACGCTTCAGAGTTCGTCTTCGTCTGGTTCTTGTCCACGCCTTTCTCATGTGAAATGCTTGATGGGCTTTTCGAGAGCTGAACACCCTGAGATTTCCATATCGATTGTCTGTCTTAATCTTATTCTGATGATGGACAACTTCTCCGGGGCGTAGTCTACGACCTATCTTTCTTTCAGCCTTCCATCTATGTACAAGCTTGCCGGAGTCAATGAAACGTAGGTACCCATGAGCGTCTCTGTAGGTCTTTCTCGCCATGTCATTCTGTCAAGCAACTGACCATAAAGGCGTATTCAGTGATGATTTAATTCGCGCGGAAAGACTCCACCCGTACGACCTCTCTCTGATTATAGCCATATCGTGGAGAATCCAGATTGTGAAATCTTGAATTGGGCATACTAAACCTCTCGAGTTTCCCAACTTGACTAAGAGAAGATTGACTCCTTACTTGGCCAGATTCCCGTGCGCTGGCAAACTCCAAGGATGTGACTGCATATCTTGCGATGTTTGAAGAAAGGGCAGTTACAATGGTAGAATCCTCTGTCATAGGTGACATTGTACCTGCCATACTTCTGTGAATGGACAACGAAATGGAATGACTCAATTTCTCCTTCAGAGTCCTTCGTTTCACTCATGCATTGAATTCTCTTTGACTGCCTTAGATACTTCTTGCTAACTCTATATTTACCAGCGACTAGTCTGTCT
>JASFEF010000211.1:0-4737 GCA_050124975.1 Candidatus Thorarchaeota archaeon
AGTGACTATGGCGAGAAAATCATGAGTGTATGATCTAGCTATACGTTTGGAGATTTCTAGTTCATTTGTAGGTCTACCTACTTTCTCTGCAATGTATTCAATGTCCATTTGGACTACATCTGCAAATGATCGTATCCCGAGTTTTCCTAATTTCTTTGAAGTTTTCCGACCAATTCCCCAGAGTTTCTCTATAACGTATCCACTCTTCTCGTCCCAAGTCATACCTCTCTCTCACGACGAATAGTTTCACATCTCTTGGAAACCCTCACTATTTGTGGTATATACGGTTTCCTTCTGCGTGTATAACCACACAGTCCAATATTCTCAAGAATCGAGTATAAAACTGACAGAATACTTTCGGTCGTACATTCCGAAACACCATATGAATAATCGCTAGTTGAATAGAATTGACTCTTACGCCGTTTCCGAGCCCGAATACTTTCGGCCATGTCTCTTAGGGGGTTTATATACCTACTAAATGGACTTCACTACGATTAGAATGGTCCGCCCAAATCGCAGTCCAAAGGGTTTGTTTGACCCCTACTATGTCCCGGAGAGACTTCTTCACCGGGACAGAGAACTTTCCACAGTCAATGGGATGTATCGCGACTCCGTAGAGGAGGACTATGGAGTCAACTGTCTAGTGCATGGCATCTCCGGAGTGGGGATGACAGTCTTCTCACGGTATTTCCTCACAAAGCTTGTACCGGAGCAATTCAACTCACACACGGTGTATGTGGATGCTAAGCACAAAGATACACTCGAGATTGTATCGGAACTGAATGATAAGATACACAGAGAAACTAACAGGCCGATCACTGTAGCTTTCGACCTTGATGTTCTCTGGATGCAGTTCAAGAGGACTGCCTCTGCAACTGAGAAGAGAACAATCTTTGTCATCGACAACATCGATGAAACCAATGAGGATGTGTACACCAAGGTGGCTAGGCTCTCAAAGGAGATCAAAGCCAGCACTATTGGAGTCCTCAATAGTCACGACTATAGGTTACTCACAAAACTTCCAGCCACTCATATGGCATATGATTTTGAGGTTCCTCTTGACACCTACACACAGTCACAGCTCTATGACATCGTCAGAATGCGAGTCGAGGACACCTTCCCTCATCAGCTCACAGAAGAAGTTGTACGGTATGTCACAGATCTTGTGGTAGAGTTCGATGCCTCTAAACCGAAAACCACCGTTGAGGCACTGAAGGCTCTATGGCCACTGGTCTCACGCGGTCAGGAGATTGACTCAGATGCCATTAGGAGTGCAACAATGAACATCACATCCTTTGCCCACGACAATGACTACATGGATCTCATCGAAACCATCAGTATGAATGACTACATGACACTCTTGGTCTTGGAAGCAATGTGTGAGCATCTGATGCGATACAAGACAGAGACCTACATCGACCGTCAGACACTGAATGAGCTGGTGGAGGTCAAGTCAGAGGAGCTCGGGGTCCGCTATGCGCCTGATGACATCGAGAAGAGTCTTCAGACCTTAATCTTCCAGAGCATCATCTTTGAGTCGGGATACTCGCGAAATCTTCTCTATGTACTTGCACCGCCTGAGATCATCTATGATGCAGCAATTGGTCTGAGGCGTGAACTCGCTCGTAGGAAGTAAAAGAAGAATGGATGGTGGCCGGATACCCGGCCCCTCATTCCATTGATTATGCAGCTTTCTTCTCTGCAAACTCTTTCTTGACCCAGTCTTCTAGTCCATCTGCGCCTTGAATGTTTGCGAGATCTGCGTCTAAGTTGTCAGGCTCTAGAACTGCAACCCAACCCGCTCCATATGGATCATCATTCAGAAGTCCTGGATTGTCCTTGAGTGCATCATTGACCTCAGCAATGGTCCCACCGACGGGAGCCTTAACCGGGCCTGTCCACTTTCCAGACTCTAGCGTGCCGATGCTGCGTCCAGCAGCAATAGCCTTACCAGCTGGTCTTAATCTGACGAACTTGATTTTACCAGCTAGGTCCATGCCGAAGGAGGTGAAGCCAAGTCTGACCTTGCCATCTTCTTTCTTGACCCAGATCTGGTCTTCAGTATAGTATAGATCATCGGGGAAATCGAAACCCTCGTAATTTACCATGGTGTAGTCACCTTAGATTCTGTCTGTTTGACGCCTACTTAAGACATTTGCTCTTTGGATAATTGGCACTATTTCACTGTGTTTTCATGCGTTCTCAGTAGAATTCCCGTTCATGACCCGTTTCAGTTGTTCTACTTCCTCCACATCAACTTCGACATAGAGGGTACCTGAATAGTCACACTCCTCCTCCTCACAGTAGTACGTGTTTGGAACAAGCCAACCACTAACAGAACTCTTGGCATCAGTTATCTTGTCAGAGCCACATTTGGGGCAGACTCGGATTTTTCTCACAGCCACAATGCATCCTCCCGGCGTGGATACAGTACATCGTCGGTCGTCCCTTAAAACAATTACCAGATTCGGAAACCTATGTTTTATCCTTCTGGGGGTGATTATATCGGATTGGCACGGTACAAACATCTGAGATGAAATCGCCTGAAACTCCACTACGACCAGGTTTCCACACAGCTGACGAGTTCAGTAGTATTAAGGTCGAGTCAGGAGTTGTGGCGCTTGATAGTCTTCTTGGAGGAGGAATCGAATCAGGATTGGTCCATCTCTTCTATGGTCAACGATCACTACATGATGATTTTCACCGAATTGCAGTGAAAGTGCAGACTCCAAAGAAACGGGGAGGACTTGAGAGCCCCACAATCATCATCGACAGTGCAAACATCATCAAGCTGGAGAAGTTCACACACTTAGCATACGAGTATGACCTTGAACCAGAAACGGTGATGGACAGGATCTACATCTCTCGTGCGTTCAACTCATCACAGACCTATGACCTTGTCATGAACCAGCTTGAGGGATTTCTTGACATGATATCAGCAAAGGTTCTCATGGTGACGGGACTTCCTCTGTTGTATCTGGAGGAGGGTCTCAAGGGTGAGGGAATGCAAGAGATATCCCACATGGCATCAAAGATATCTACGGTCACTCTTCGAAGAGGAATCTTCACGCTTGTTTCTGCTCCAGTTTCAAGAAAGAGCCCAAGCCATCCTGAGGGTGGAAGGACTCTCACAGGATCTGCCCAGGTGCACATTAAGGTGTCAGAGTCTAAGTCAAGACGCACCTACACTCTGGCTAAGCACCCACAGTATCCTGTGAGGAGGACAAACAAGACCAAGACAGTTTCCTCAGGATCCACTCTACCTCTCTCGTACTTCCTTAGAGGTGATGAGAGCACTTAGGAAGATCAGCGGCAACTAACCTCTGAGTTTCTCAGCATCCAAACTTCGGACTAACTCCTCTACGAGCTCCCGTGGTAGATTTTCAGCCTGTTTGAGTAAGATATCAATCTCAGCTAGAGGTACACCTTTCTCTATCAGATCCTTTCGGAGTTCCTCGATTTCGAATGGACTCAATTGGTCACTCGAGAAGCTGATATCCTCGGTTGGCCCGGTATGTGTAATCGGTTGCTCAGTGATGACTCTCTCAGGCTCTGGTTCAGTTTCTTCAGGTGTTAGGAGTACAGGTTCTACTTCAGGCTCTTCGAGTTCCTCAACACCCTCGGGAACTTCTCTTCCCTCATCACCAGCTAATCTCTGAGCTGCATCTTTCTGCAACTCTTCAATTATGTCATCAACGCTCTTGCCCTCACGACGAGCTGCACGAATTGCCTCCTGCATGATGACCTCTTTCACGAAGGCTGCTTGCTCGCTCATCTTCATCTTTGCAATGTCCGCCTTGAACTCGTCAAGCTCTTGCTGATTGAGATTCGTAAGAATTGACAGCTGGATCAGTAGTTCACCAAGTTCTGGAACCTCGACAGGAATCGACTCCTCAGGGAGTTGTTCTGGTTCACGAGTTATTCCTAGGTCCTCAAAAGTGTCATTGAATAGGTCTGCAATGAGATCCTGTCGACTCTTCACATCACTGACGGGTTTAGGCACTTTGCCCTTACGGATAGTCTTTATCTGAGCATTAATCTGACGGAGTCGTTTTGGCACACTCCAGACTCTTATGTAGGCGCCACCTATGATGGCAACGATCAAGATTATCGGTAAGCCATAGATTACACCGTTCATGACTAATACGTCTATGTTACTCTGTACAACTTCAATGAAGAATGAGTCTGTACTAATTGAGAAGGACTCTGCACTCAGATTTATGGTGACAGTGCCTGATCCAGGAGTGAGCATAATACCGCCTGTGCTCAGTGTCAAGAAGTATTTTCCAGCTGTTGACCCTGGCTCAATGCTTGCTGTGAAGGGTGAACCGGCACTCACATTGGCTGAGAAGGTTGCGCCAGCAATTCCAAGATTATGCCATATGTCGCGGTAGAATAGCTCCAAGGTAACAGTATCACCATTGGTCATTAGAGTTGGTGGAGTGTCAACAATCACTAACTCTGTTGGGATGCTGATAACTTGAATACTGAATATAATACTGGCTGTAGTTCGATTTTCTAAAGCCATGAAGATCGAGAGTCTATATGCTTCAGGATGTACTACTGCTGCAATAGCTGAATCCATTGTATCAAAGAGCACTCGATAGAGCCCGCCTCCAAGATTCAACAATGTCACATTGAGAGGCGCGGTTATTGTAGGACCACGGAGAAGACTATCAGGTGTTGCAAATGCTCCAGCTAGACCACCAGTATATCCGTCAGAGGTATCAGTATCAT
>JASFEF010000212.1:0-4709 GCA_050124975.1 Candidatus Thorarchaeota archaeon
TGGAGAGCCTTTACTGCTGATGAGCAAAATGCACGACAGCGTGTAGGAGGTCCTACAGACTGGAGTAAGTTTGACCAAGGTCTTACTACAACCATCGGTCGACAGAATGTTGACGCATCAGGAAGAAAACTCACTTCGACACGAAGAGCAGAAATTCACAGACTTAGGAAATGGCAGATTCGTACCAAGGTGCACTCCTCTGACAAGCGCAACCTTGCGGTTGCGATGACAGAGCTCCATAGAATAAGCTCTCAATTGAGTATCCCGTACTCGATTCGAGAGACCTCAGCCGTGATTTACAGGAAAGCCTTACGAAAGAGGCTTACCCGTGGTCGCACCATTCTTGGGATGATTGCAGCCTCACTATATCTCGCGTGTCGTGTTCACAAAGTTCCTCGCCCTCTGGAAGAGGTCGTGGAGCAGATTCACATAACACGCAAGGAACTCAGTTTGTGCGTTCGCCTAATTCTTCGATACCTGAATCTCAAAATACCCTTCTCAAATCCAATTGAGTTTGTACATAGATTTGGGACAGAGTTGGAATTACCAGGTGACGCAAAGAAAAAGGCGATAGACATCCTTGAGTTAGCGAGGGAGCAAAGACTTACCATCGGCAAGGATCCAAAAGGAATGGCGGCTGCAGCAATCTATGTTGCTAGCATCCTCACGGGTGCTAGACGGACCCAACTTGAGATTGCTAGAACCGCACGTGTTACTGAGGTAACTGTGCGTAACCGCTACAAGGAAATGGTGGAGAAGCTAGGCATCTCGACCACTTGAGCAACAGAGGGGGGTTTCCCCCCTCTCTCTTCCCTTTTTCAGACTCCGAAGGTTTATTGTCGTTCAGAACTGATTATTCATTGTGGGAACATCTTGATCTGGTTGGTCTTTGTTGGGGTTTTCGTGGTTGGCATCTATTGGTTAAGCTCGAGATCACGAGGTAGGTCTTATCATAACCCAAAGTCGCAAGAAGAACACCTTCGACGGGTGGAGCAAAAGAGAACCGAAGCTGAAATACAGCAAAGGGCCGCAGAGCTTAGACATCAGAGATTTGGTTGGCGTAGGCGTTAGAATTTGAGCTTAATCTCATATTTCGCTCGTCGTATATAGGCTTATCATGATAGGTTCCAACACTATTGACGGAGAGCGGTACTATGTCCGTCAAGCAGTCCATACTGGGTGTCTGGCTTATTGAGCGAGGCAGTGGTAGGAATCTTGTGTCAAGATGCTACTCCGATGCAGTCAAACTGGACATGGATCTGATTGCACCCTTTCTCTCCGCGACTCACACATTCATTGACAAAGCATCGAATGAAACCCTCAAGACTGTAGACACAGAAACCAACAGATATGTCTGGGAAGCCAATGAACATCTCCTCTTTGTTATGGTGGTTTCCAAAGCAGCTCGCATTGGACATATGCGTTTCATGCTAGAGTACGCCCTTAACGAGTTCATGGCTAGAGAGGTACCTACCAACTCAGACATCGCCGCTGTATTGAAGAACTGGCTTGGATCTCCAACCAAATTCAAGAAATTTGGGAATTTCATTGACGAGTTAGTGACTCAGTACGAAGTGACAGATGAGAGCCTAGTAGCTGGAAAGTCCATGGACTGTCTTGAAGTCTATAGCCATCTGTTCAGAGGGATTATGAAAGTGAAGGGTGGAAAACAGAAGAAGAAAGCCATAGTCAAACGAATGAATGGGTGGGTGGAGCCCCTGCTTGACAGATATCCGTTCCTCACACAGGTTCCAATAGATGTTGCAGGAATCGAGGTCCTAGATATCGACGTCAACAACGTGGCATATCAACATCTTCGAGATTCACTAGAGGAGCTACTACGACTTCTTGGAAAAGCTGTTCGTGAGATAGCTTCCACAAAAGCTTACAGGGACATGTTGTTCGACCACGTTATGCCATATGTAAAGCATGACATCCAAAGGCTGCAGACTTACGCAATTCTGGATGATGTCATTAGATATCTGTTCTAATCACTTCTCAAGAACGATAAGAGCTCTCTGAACAATCTGACCCCTTTTTCTCTCTGGAATCAACTCTCGACTGGGTCTGATTTTGAGACGAGGATCAATATCTCTTCGGGTCTTGATTGAATCACTCGGAAGCATCCTAAAGAGTGATAATCCTGTGCCTTTTGTTAATTCATTGAACTTGACTGAAACCTGTTCATCCTCAGTTATTATCACAGGTATTGTCATAGAGACACGCCCATCTGGTCGAAGTATACTTGAAATCTCAGTAAGCACCTGACGATAGAGTGTGGTGAGCTCTTTGATAGTCCTCTCAGCCTCATGTCTATGAGGTGGTTTCTTGTATATTGGTCCTAGGATTGGTTCAAAGGCAACAGCATCGACTTGTTTCTTTATTATCGATGTCAACTCTCTGGAGTCGCCTTTGACAATATCATACTCTAGTTTCTCACCCATGTCTTTTTCAAGCCATTTCAGATTTGATCTAGCACCTTGAACTTGGAAACCGTCTATGTCCACTCCTATACACTTCATTCCCAACATGGCTGCTTCCATAAGAAGAGTGCCAGTCCCACAGAATGGGTCGAGGATTGTATCCCCGGGTCTTGCTCCCGCGAGGTTCAGCAGTGTTCTACAGATCTTAGGGCTTGTACTAATCTCCGTAGAGATGAATGGTCTTGATTCATCTCTGTATTGTTGTAGCATAGAGTCATAGACAACTCTAGTTCTAGCGATGTATAATTTCTCTTCAGAGAATATTGCAAGAATCTCAGCATTAGGGGGGGCCAGAAGTGAGTTTTTAGCAATAGTCTTTGGCCAAAGTGCAATGTTCAATCGTCCCTCTTTCCGTCTATCGGGCTCGTCATAAGCGAAATAATCCGCCCTCTTAGCACCATTCTCTAACAGGAGTTTCTTCACTTGGTCATCCATTCCCCGAGTGTATCTTCTAAAATTGATTGGAAACCTCCCATCAAAAATTGGGTATGTGCTTACACCAAACTTGATCTTTTTCCCCTTCACCCGAGGCCACACAATCTTAAGCCAGGGACACTTTCTAAGTTCCTTCAGGTCTTCTTTACTGGCAACTTTCTTTGCAGGATATGCCCTCAAAGGAATGTCAATATCATATTCCCATATGACCTTCCCAGTCTTGAAACACCCTCCAAGAGCTGACTGCATATCTATAATCTGATCACTATCTGTCCGTTGCTTGATATCAACAATTGCGGCATTCCTTGAATGGTCAATTAGTTTTGCATCAAATCCTCTATCTTGCATATAGACAAGAAGCTCAGCAATACTGAGTAACCAGTTTGACCCAAGCACGAATGCCAGTTTTGTCATTTACTTCCTTTCTCCAGTTCTTCAAAGAGGAACCTAGCATAGAGTGCCCCCTGAAGCGGATTTGTAGATTCCGATATGAATGTAGGAGTATATCCCACCTCTCTAACACACTCAAGTAGCGGCAGAATATCCGGACCCCACTCCTTTCCCAAAGGTCGATGGGCTGCTTCCCCCTTTTCGGTAAACGTGATTCCACTAATGTGAAAATGCATGTTGTTGACGAATAACTCTCCCAAATCATTCTCAAAACGAGTCAAGACCTTGAGGTAGCTCTCTCTGTCGTTTATCTCTCCTTGGCTCCTTGCATAGAGATGCGCCCAATCAATAGTTGGGATGCAGCCATCTATTTCCTGACATAACTGAATGATTTGATCCATAGAACCGTATGCTGACAGTTTTCCTGCTATTTCAGGAGCTAGAACCGCCCCTTTCCCTTGGTCACCAGCTGTTTCCCAGACATGCCTCAATGCATCTCTGATGACTACATGCGCCTCGTCTTTACTCAAACCTCCTAAGTATCCTGGGTGAAACACGATACGTTTCACATTCATTAGGGGGGCAAACCTTAGAGCCTTCACTAAGCGATTCTTTGATGTTTCACGGGTCTGTGGTGATTTAGAAGCGAGGCTGATATAGTAAGCAGCATGCATGCTCATAGAGATTCCAGACTTCTTCGCTAGCTCCCCAATTGTTCTAGCTTTGTCTTCCTTAGTCTTCAGACCATGTACAGCTGCATATTCAAGAGCATCTAATCCCGCCTCTGTTAAGATCTGAAAAACACGTTTCACATTTCCACGTGCTTCACTTGGATAGCCTGCAGGACCAAAGAGGACTTTGTTCAGTAATATCACTCCTCCAGTGTGAACTCCCATTTACAGTAAGCATCATCAGGATGTTCTCCTGGGGGACAAAAGACACACCGAGTCTTGATACGAGGATCAATTGTTTCTGCAAAGAAGCTATACTCAATCTCTCCCACTTGTCTGCATGGAAAATCTGGCAACCCTTTCCTGTTACGAGCAACCTGTATTCGACACTCGTTCATTGTGAAATGTAGAGTGTTCTTGTCAACCCATCCAGTGGACTGCTTGTTCAATCGGGCATATACTCGATATCCAAGAGCTTCTTCAAGTGACTTGAGACCGCCATTGGAAGGGATGTCAAACTCCTTCATGATTCTGCGTGCCTCAATGGGTGAGAATATCTTCCAAGCCTCTTTGTCCATCTCAATGGCTACATCCATGCCATACTTCTTCTCTAAGGCAAGGAAATATGCTCCATCCATAGCCTGCCATGCTTTTGCATACACATCTATTATCTTCAGAAGCTGTTCTCTGGGAAGATCATCAATCATCTCTCTTCCTCCACCACTCTCGC
>JASFEF010000213.1:0-4699 GCA_050124975.1 Candidatus Thorarchaeota archaeon
TTACGGACTTGTGTGTCTCCTGTTTGGCTTTATGAACATCTTCCTGCTTGATGCTTTCGTAACGCCCATGACCGGTTGGACGAATCCCCTCCATCCAAGAATGTTTGGGGGCGTGTTGTTAGTGATTGCAGTTTTCGATTTTCTGATACTCTTCAAGAAGGATTGGGAATGGGAACAGGTCAAAGTGGCCTTTCTGGTTCTGTATTCTTTGATACTGGTCACTATAATCATGGAGGTTTCAGTGACTGCAGTATATCTTGCTTCATTTTCAGCTGCAGTGGTTTCAGAGATGATCTTTGAAAACATCGTGATGTCAGTCCTTTTCGCCCTTGGTGTTTTCTCGTATCTGAAACAGAGAGCATAACAAGGTACAAACAGGGATGAGAGGAGGTGCAAGCTCCTCTCTATCCCTTTCTTTTTCTTAAGGAGCAGAAAGTCACGTCCGAATGTTTCACGTGCCCTGACGATTGATAAAAAACCTCCATTAGTTGATAATGGCTCAATTTCAAATCTAATCTTCAGGTCTGTCAAGAGAAGAACTCAGGGAAGGTCTCTCGTAATTGGGTTAGTTTTTGGATTTCATCATGAAGCCATTTGTCATCTGAATCGTCCCATGGGAAATCTGGGTTTTGCATTGTCCTTGATGTGGGTAAGTATATCCAAGCCTCTGTAACGATCCATGTCCCATTGTGCTCTTTAATCAATACCTCTCTCTTTGCTCGTTCAAAGAGATCCAGCTCCACACCCTCATATCTATCGAAATAATCTATCTGTTTCTCATCGACTGAAAAACAGATGGCGATGGTTTCAGCCTTTTCATCATCAATAGCAAATGGATACCATGTCATCTCAGGGTTATACACTCGACGGAGTTTGGGCACTCTGCAGATTCTACAACTTGGGAATCTCTGCCAAGTTCCTCTAGTAATGAATGTACCATATCCAACAAGCCATTGGTAGGAACCGGTTGACCTCATTTTGGTTTTCATCTTCTAAGTGTTGCCTGCTTTGGGTTAGATATGCCCATTCAGATAAAAGCGGTTCTTGTTCAGCCCGAATATCTCACGAGCCATGACGAAGATTTTTGTTCTAGTTGAATGAGTTGAATGCACCAAAGTTGTGTAGATGATGAAAACCCTACAAGAAAAGGTTGCAGAAGATGTCGTCGAGGAACTCAAGAAGGACCCATCTGTAGTAGGTATCGAAATTTCAGGAAGTTTGGTGAGTGGTGATATTAGACCTGATTCTGACATTGATCTTGGGGTGATTTCAGAGAGCATTGAAACACATCAATTTGTTGAGGAGTATCGAAGAGGAATCAAAATCGACATGAGCTTCGAACCACTGAGTATGGTTCTGCAGTCTATTGAAACTCACCCATTTCTTTGGTACACAACTATCTTGTCGAGAATTGTGTACGATCCCAAGGGCTACCTCAGGCAGATACATGACAGATTAGAGGAGTATTTTGAAAATCATCCTGAGATTGTGGAATTCTGGGAAGACAAAAGGCGTCAATTGAAAGCTGCAAAAATGAGGGGTGAAGAACAGGAAGGCTTTCGTTCTGTTCTTGATGAGGCTGAAATGAAATTCTCAAAGGAGAAGAGGATCACAAGGAATTTCTTTCTGAGATAGAAAGAGTGAGGAGAGAGGAAGACCCGCTCTCGATGTCATTTTTGAAACTACATCTGCTTCTCTTACCCGCCAAGCAAAGAGAATTTGCTCAGAACGCATCTTCTTTATTGATTCATCCAACCAGTTCATTGAGGGGAAAATCACATGCAGAAACCATCAGGTCCCCGTCTGGCTTTGGGGATTATCATGCTGCTCCAGTTGGCTGTCATTCTCCCTGTTCTATCGTATACTATCACAGGAAACACACAAAGTTCCTGTACAATCTTCACAGTATCTCGTGATGGTAGTACGTTCTTCTGCAATAATGAAGACGAAGGCCTCCGTCACGGGAGAGTGTGGTTCCTCCCCGAATCCCAGGAGGACCATGGAATTGTGCTCTTTGGTTATGGGATATACCGAAATCTTATGGTGCCTGTTGGTGGAATGAATGCTGAGGGTCTCTGTGTTGACGGAACGATGGTAGACGAAACAGAAATCCTTCTCGATCCCAGCAAGCCGGATTGCCCAGGGTCGTACTTCATTGACATGCTTAGACAGTGCGCAACTGTAGCAGAAGCCAAGGATTGGCTTCGCTCCTATGACCTCCCCCTTCTCTACTGGCAGCAGGGACACATTGCTGATAGGAATGGAGATGCGGTAGTGGTTGGGCTGGATCTGAACGGGGCGTTATGGATGACAAACAAGTCCGAAGATTACATGATTACTGTCAACAATGTCAACCCCGCTCAGGGAGATGACCCAAACCATAGTTGGCGCTATGATACGGCTTCATCCATGTTGGACTCCATGGACACACCATCAATTGAGTTATGCGCAGAAGTCCTCGAGGCAGTCCAGCTCTCGTCCACGATGTTCTCATATATCGGAGACCTACCGAACAGGCTCCTGTATCTCTACTCTCGGGCAGACTATGACAGCGTGGCCACACTCAACGTCACAGAGGAGTTGTCCAAAGAAGCGCACTCGTATGATATCGAGAGACTAGTTTCTCAGCAATCAGGCTCGCCCTCGCCTGCAGATGCCCCTGCTGATATTGCAGGTATGGCTCTGGCTGCTTCTGTCATAACATGCTCGATTCTCATCGCGATAGTCAAACTCAGGAGGCGAGAGGGCTGAAGTTTGAGGAGTCTGATAGCCCGCCGGTCCAAGACGAATCAGAGGATTCAGTCAAGACCATCGTGGAGGGTACGTGGACAAGGATCGGGCTGCTAGTTGCTGTCTTTCTCACTGCGACTGTCATTCTCTCAATCTTTTTCCGCATTCCTATTCTGATTCCTACTCCTTGGACCACTGCCATCTACTACTTGTATCTCGCACCCATTTTTCTCTACTCATTCAGTTTCATGGTACGTCCCTGGATAGTCATGTCCATCTGTTTTCCTGCGTTGGTTCTTGGCGAGGTCTTATGGAGCATCCTCTACGGGACTGGTGGAGAGCTGCTGGTCAATGTGATATTGGCACTGAATGGCTGGGGGCTGGCCTGTTTACTCATCTCAATCTTGCGGAACAAGAGCATGCTACTCGTGTTGCCGGTAGGTGCTCTCTGGAGCTTCATTGGAATCCTGATTCCTACGGCCATCTACTACGAAACAATCCTGCATTGGAATCTATTGTATATGGTTGCCTATTCTCTCTTCAGCATGTTTTTCAACCTGATTCTCGTGCCCCCTTCTCTTGTTCTAGTTCATGTACTACGAAGAACTCTCAAAGTGCAGAATCTGGCGGAGCTGTTCCCTCACCATGTAAGACTCAGCTAGGGTGCTCGTCTGGTCTTCTCCGAATTCAAGGCTACATCTGCTTCTCTTGCCTGTAGGGCAGATAGTCAGGTCCAAAGATCTTACGTGCATGAAGATTTTAGTATGCAATTCACTGCAAAATGGTGCTTCGAGGGCTAGATTTAGATACTAGAAATCCAGATTGTCATTTGGTGTTTAAAGATGGCTTATGGAGGCGAAGCAGCAGCAGCGGCAGCAGCTCAATCAAGTTCTTATCGTGTGAAATTTAAACGTAACGAATTCCTTGAGCTAGTGCAAATTGCGCAGCCAAATATCATCTATCATGTGCGAAGGATGCATTTCTTTGCCTACGATGGATTTGTGATGTATACCTTTGAGTGTGACACAAACGAGTTTAGCCAGAAGGTCATGCAGGCAATCGAGTTCTCGAACATGGCCTGGAGTGAATAGGAAACTACAGAGAATCATCTCTGGACAATGGACTAAACTATCAGCAGATAATCGGGTCCAAAGATCTCGCGTGCCACGACTGTCCTCTAGCTTTTCCTCCCAAGTAAAAATCCGTGACAAAAACACCATGGAACATAGAAGATAATCAGTATCGTCACTATCCAATACAGTTCAGGTGCATAATCTCTGAAGGGAAGAAGTATCAGTGCGACTACTGCATACACAAGCCCTCTGACAAAGAATGAGTTCGAGTCCACACTCCTGTTTCCTAGGAGCGCTCCGTTCAAGAAGTTTCTGGAGAAGGATGGTCTAAACTGAGTTGACTCAATCTGTCCTCTTGCTACCCTGAGAGAGTATCTGTAGAGCTGATGAGTTCGAGCAAAACGCCAAATGAAGAAGACAACCACTGCAATTCCAATCATGGTTCCTTCTTCCAACTGCATTTTCCTCTCCTCACTGGTTTCAATGATGAATGCAACTCAGCTTCCGTGATAAGGATTGTTAACTACCAAAGAAAAAGAGAGAGGAGAGAGGAAGACCCTCTCTCAAATTGAAACTTGAAACTACATCTGTTTCTCTTGCCTGTACGGCAGATACCCAGGTCCAACTATCTCACGAGCCATGACGATCTAAGAGATAGATGATTAAGATGATATCAGATTTCTACGATCTCAATATTTCGAAAATCAAGATGAAAACTACCTATTGACGCATGCTTAAAAAGCCCAAATATAGAGTCTATTCATCTCTCATGGATTATGATTGTCAGTAATTGCCCTTGGTCATTACCAATTCAATTCTCATTGATATCTTTGATAATAGCCATCAGGGGTTGTGTTTCATATGAGGCATAACAAGAAGTTAGGACAACTAGTGTC
>JASFEF010000214.1:0-4699 GCA_050124975.1 Candidatus Thorarchaeota archaeon
TCTCTTCCAATCTTGTTTGTTTATCGGCAGATGCATAGCACTGCAATAATGATACTACTAACAAGAAAGATAGGAAGAGCACACTCACTCTTTTCTTCAATCTATTCTCTCCTCCACAAATTTTGTGCTTCTTTACATAATTGATTTGATTTAAGAAGCATTAGATATTGAGCTTATGTTCAAAATATCTGGATGATCTTCAACAGTTCGATTGAATGACAGGTCAAAAAAAAAGAGAGGGAAGAATTAATAGAATGAGAGGGCTCGCCACCCTCTCGCATTCATTTTTGTTTCTTCTTATTAAGAAGCACAACAATCAGCAGGAACACCACTGCTCCAAGTCCTCCAGCTATAACAAAAATCATGGAACCTAGTCCATCATCTGGCGTAGTTGATGTTGGAGTTGTGGACCCTGTGGTGGGTGTTTCTGTGGGTTCCGGAGTTGTTGTTGGTGTTGTCGTCGTTGGTTCCTGTTCCAAAACAGTCACAATGACCGAATCAGAGCTGAAGAACCCCCCCAGGGCAAATACATAGATTGAGAAGTTGTAGTATCCAACTGCTAGGTCATCTAGTTCAATGACTATCGGAGATACACCATCCCAAGTATCTGACAGGTATTTACTACCATTCATCAGGATTACATAGTGTGATGGATAACTCGATGTGGCATTCCATTGAATCACATCTGACGATATGTCTAACCAGAATACTATGTCATCTGGACCCTCGACATCCGAAAGGAGTGGATCCAACGTCGTTGGAAAACCATCAACTGCTTCAGCTGTACCATGGATGTTGTAGTATCCACCTGAGCTAAATGAAATGGTAGGAGCATTATCTTCTGGCATTCAGTCCTTTGGGTTTGATGTTTCAACCCGTCGTGGAGGTCTCTTCTCATCTGCCTGAAACATGAGACCGGTGAGTTCGTAGAATGCCTCATCTATGTTCTCGCCTGTTAATGCGGAGGTCTCCTTGTACAATACAGGAGCATCGAGTCGTTCAGCAAAGTAGTCTGCAAATGCCTGCCCCTCCTCTGTAGACACAATGTCCTCGAACTGTCCCGACACCCTCAGGTCAATTTTGTTCCCGATAACAGCTGTTGGTAATCCCTGCCATCCATACCATTCTGCACCCCTAAGATGCCTATGTGCCTCAACAAGCCACTTGCTTGCATTGTCAAATGATTGACGCTCTACAACAGAATAGACCAATATGATTGCACTGCTACCCTGATAGTAATGTCTGCGGACACTTGCATATGTAGGCTGTCCTGCGAGATCCCAGATGATATGTCTTACATTGATTCCTTTGTGGGAGGTATACTTCTGAGCAAAATCAACACCAATAGTTGCGAGCTGACTGCGCTTGAATCCTTTTCCCAAGTAGCGTTCCCTGATGCTTGTCTTACCTACCGCCCCGTCACCGATGAGGACCAGTTTGTAGGTTCTATCACCTGGGGCACCGAAGCTCATGTGGCACAGCTCCTGTGGCTCGACAATTTAGTGTATTTGATTATTGCTATACGTACCTTATCAGAGTATTTGCGTCAATGTTTCATCTTGAAATATTTCTTCTTAGGACTTTTCCAGGAAGTACATCCTGTTGTTGGTCTTTTGTCACCACGACTTCTCCATTGACAATCACAAGGTGAATACCAGTCGGAAACTGGTGCGGGTCCAGGAATGTTGCGTTATCAATTATCGTGTGCGGATTGAAGATTACTATGTCCGCCCAGTAGCCTTCACGAAGTAGACCTCTGTCATCTAGTCCGAGTCGCTTTGCTGGGAACCCAGTCATCTTGTAGATCGCCTCCTCGAGACTCAAGAGACCCTTCTCTCTGACATATCTGCCTAGGACTCTAGGATATGTCCCATAGTGGCGAGGATGAGGTTTTCCGTGACTCAGAACGCCTGTTGGTGCAACACCAGAACCATCTGTCCCTATCATCGTGAACTCTGACTTCATGATCCTCTCGATATCTTCCTGTCCCATGGTTTCCATGGTCATCCATACCTCTGCACTTTCATCTAATAGAATCTCAAAGAGTACTGCAAACGCATCTGGATAATCACGGACTCGAGCTATCTCAGCTATACTGAAACCCTCAACATTTTTCCATTTCTCGGTCTTCACTGAGGAAATGAAGATCTTCCCCCATCCAGCCTCCTCAACCATGTTCTCCCAGTCTCTCTCGTCCTCGATTTGTTTTTTGATTCGTTTCTGGTTCTCAGCAACACTGATGCGTTTGAGGAGCTCCTCAACCCCTCCCTCGTGTACCCATGGAGGGAGTAGTGAAACAAGCGATGTACTTCCACGGTTGTAGGGATATTGGTCACAGGTCACACTGATTCCTTTAGCGTTTGCATCAGCCATGAGTTTGAGTGTCTTCACACTTGCACCCCAGTTGGACTTTCCTGCAGCCTTATGATGAGCAATCTGTCCTCCTACACATCCAGATCTTTCAACGATGTCAATCACTTCCTTAACAGCATCTACTACCGTTTCACCCTCACCTCTGATGTGCGAGAAATAGAGGCCTCCATGTTCACCGACAACTTTAGCGACCTCTATGATCTCCTCTGTAGATGCATAGACCTGTGGCGGATAGATGAGCCCGGTGCTCATCCCGAATACTCCAGCTTCCATTGCTTCCTTGACATAGTTCTGCATTTTCCACACCTCTGCAGGTGTGGGTGCTCTGTCCTCATAACCAGGACCGCCAGCAAGACGAATAGCACCGAATCCAACAAGAGGGATGATGTTTGATGAAACCCCGGCTTTTTCTAGCTCTGAGAGGTACTCATTAAAGCTTCTCCAGGTAATATCGAAACTCACTCCTGGTGGTGAGAACATATCGAACTCCTTTCTGACCAAATCAATCTGGTCTTCGTTCACTGGAGCTAGTGAGAAACCACAGCTTCCAATGACTGAGGTTGTGATTCCTTGTCTAATTGTGGACTCGAGCCGGTTACTGAATGGTAATGCTGTATCAGAGTGGCTGTGCATATCTATGAAACCAGGACTCACCACTAGTCCTTCAGCATCAACCAAGATCTCAGCCTCAACATCAAATCCGAAGCCAAGTTTGACGATTCTCCCATCCTTTATCGCAATGTCACTTGAAAAAGCCTCACCTCCAGTACCATCCACTAATTCTCCATTCTGAATGATAATGTCAAATTCTTTCTTCATCTCGGTTTACTCTCCTAGCAGTTCCTTCAACAGTTCTGGGTACAACGGAACACCTTCTTCTTCAATCTCTTGGATTGATTTCCAGTAAACAACCATTGATAGTGGTGGATCTATCTCTGTTTCTAGACCCTCAATGACCTCTTTCTCATAGAATGACTTGTCGACAAAATCTGCTTCATATACCAACACAATCTCATGTCCTATATCGTCTTGAACCTCGAAGATGTTCTCAATGGATCCAAGATAACGGATGTTTTCAATATCTGCCTGAATCTCTTCTTTGATTTCTCTACGAATTGTTTCCTCACCATATTCTCCATACTTGATTTGACCCCCCAAAGGAACGTAGAAGACATCCTGCTCAGTAGGCCATTTTGAATACTCCAGAAGCAGTCTTGCACCGTTTCTGATTATGCAGAATGCTTTTGGTCTTATTGAAGGAAACACCATCTTTCAATTCACCTTCACATCAGAAGTAAGAGATTGGACCTCCATCTAAAATCATCGATATAATATTTCGTCGTTCGGAACAGTGAAAAGAGGAACACTAAGGTCAGTGCTTGGTTGAGATGTACGAGATACGAGAAGCAAAGGATGAAGATCGAGACTCTGCAATCCGTCTTTTATGGAAAGCACATGAAGTGACCGCAAATCTGGAAGAGATTCGTAAGGAACCTTGGGCAAAAGGTTGGCACTCACCAGAGAAAAGAGACTGGTCATACGTTGCGATGGAAGGAAAGGAGGTTGTGGCAAATGTGTCATTCTTTGAGGACAGCGAAAACATCATCCGAGGAAACTCGATTCCGTTCTCAGCTGTCTGGGGTGTTGCTACACTCCCACAACATAGACGAAGGGGATTGATTCGAAAGTTATTCATTGAGTCCTTCAAGAGCATGAGGGAGAAGGGCATCAGCCTCTCAATACTCGCCCCTTTCTACAAGGCATACTATGAGAGGTTTGGATACTCACTTGCTGAACATAGGGTCAAGCATGAGTTCCCTCGGACTCTTCTGCGGCTTGTCAAGAGTGATGAGAGAGTCACAAATCGAGAACTGACAAATATCTCTGAGGCAAAGACTGCTCAAGAAATGGAACGAAGTATGAGTCGGTTTGGATCGAGAAATTTCCATACAAAATCAACTCTAGAACGTATGATTACAGGGAATCACTTTCATCTCTTCGAGAGGAATTATGAACCAGTTGGAACGGTCAAATTTAATTTCTGGAAAGTAAAGGATGGTGTGCTTGATCTTGGTGTGTCGTCGGTGACATACACTTCCATTGATGTTTTTCCGTCGATAGTAGAACTAGTTAGCCACTATGCAAC
Source organism: Candidatus Thorarchaeota archaeon (assembly GCA_050124975.1). Lineage (GTDB taxonomy): Archaea > Asgardarchaeota > Thorarchaeia > Thorarchaeales > Thorarchaeaceae > SMTZ1-45. The sequence goes on from JASFEF010000214.1 coordinate 4,520, forward strand.
CAATGCTACCACAATCAAATGGTTCTGTGATCCGCAAATTCCTGTTCGGTACTACATGGATGATCTCCAGGATTGGACCACTGTTGATTGGAGTGGAATGATGATGCGTATTATTGATATAGAAGGATACGGTGCCTCAATCAGAGTTCCAGAACATGCCACTGAATCCGTCATACTCAA
>JASFEF010000215.1:0-4680 GCA_050124975.1 Candidatus Thorarchaeota archaeon
CAACTCTCAGACTCTCACTGAACGTGGCAAGAATCAACTCTTTGAGATGGCGAGATCTAGAGTGGCAACGGGTGTGAGGACTCTATACTCAGCTTCAGACAAGCTTACCTCAATGTCAGCTGACATCTTGGCCAAGGAATTTGATTCAAAGGTCAAGAAAATGAACTGCTTGGATTCGGTAAAGTTTGCTGTTCATACTGATAAAGCACTCGAAGAGATGTTGAAAGATGAGGAGTTCAGACCAGACAATGGAGAATCGATTGTTGAAGCTCGTGATCGTTTCGGAACTTGTATGGGAGGAATTATTGCAAAGCATCAGGATGATGTAGTTGCCGTCGTCGTTGAACCATTGATGGCTTTTCTCTTTTATTCTCATGTGACTGCTACTCCATTCGATATAAGCGAATTCCATTCCACGGGACATGCGTCATGTGCATCCTATGAATACTCCAGAGGATGGAGCGTAATAATGCCTCCAGACAATAGCTTCCTGAGTGAGCCAACAACTGTATTAGACACTCTCTCGGGATAGTAACTCGAATTAGTTTTGATAAAAGAAGAGAGAAGAACCGGACCAATGGCCCGGTCTTCCAAGATATACTATCTTCGTCGATAGAACATGCAGACGACAACAACTATGGCGACAACACCACCGACTATCAGATAGAGAGTCAATGGGCCACCATCACCAGGTGGAGTTGGTCCAGTAGTCTGGTGAGCGCTTGTGTATGCTACGAAGACCGGATCACAGATGATCTCATATCCACCCCAGTGCTCATAACCCGAAGTCATGAACAGCATCGATGCATCGACTGTCCAATCAGTCACGGTCTGTCCAGAGTTAGATTGATACATCGCACTGAAGGCACCAATCGGAACTGTTGAAGAACCTGACCGATAGACATTGGCATGATTATCGTAGCCCCATGTGTATGGTAGATCTCCCATCGTCACATTAGCAAAGGGACTGTTTGCATGACCGAATTCATAGTACTCCGCACCTATGCTATCAGTATTGGTGTCCGTCAGAGGCCTTTCGCCTGCAGTACGTTCTGTACGACCAGTTGTTCCAAGAACTCCGAAGAAGTTCACGGCAAGGCTACGACCAGTCAGAACACTCTGGTCAAACGAATCTAAGGTGAAATCACCTATTTTCTGATCGACTTTGAAAGACACTGCATGATTCCACTTTGTTGCATCAAGAGGATCATATGTGACAAGATCAACATTGAACGATATGTCGAACGCCATCTCATCAACAGTTGCATGAGAGATAGCGTAATCGAAGTCATTCTGGTTGAGATCTAGAGAACCCTCATAGGATTCTCGGAAAGCCCATGGACCTCGCACGCCGCGACTGTGTTCAATCTGTAGAGGATAGATTGTCACATCTACATCATAGATAGATACTCCGAATGTCACCTCCGTATCAGGAGATACTATAACTTCTCCGGACCCGTTCGTGGCACCGAATGGTTGACGGAACTCGACAGAGCCAACTGAGTCGATCAGTATTAGATGCGTGACTTCGTCCGTCACAAGTTGACCTTCTTCAAAGTAGAAGTCAGGTGCACTTGGAGTTTCTCCTAGTTCATTGAAGATAAGTAGACCAGCATACTGGGCTCTGAAGTGAGCAGCCAAGCGACTACTCTCTGAAACTGCCACCATGAATGCTTGATGGGTTCCCCAGAAGAACCAAGTGTTGGTCCAAGTGTTACTGTCTAGTCCAGTTATTTCACTTAGATCAATGGTTCGATTCTCGGTCATCCAGGCAACATACTTGTATTCAGGTCTAGCAATTACATCAACCCTGTCAGCCCAAAGTTCATCTCGAATTAGATCGAGCTCACCTTGACTCACTGGTGTCATATCAGTGTGGTACCAATAGAAGGTCTCATTGGCTTCAAACTCCATCTCGAACTCTAGGGTACCCATCCAGTTGGCTGAGAAGAATTCATCGCCATCACGTCCAGGCGTTGGCTCAAAGGCCACTACAACCTCCATCTTGTCGACAGATGTGTTACCCCAATCGTGCCAGTATCCTGTTCGCTTGATGAAGTATTGGTCATCAGTTGTGAACACATTACCATCAAGATCAATGGCTCCATCAGAAGTAACCACCCATCTCTGTGGTTCGAAGAAGTCTACCTCACCTAGGATGAAGTGCGCTGGGCTCCAGATAACACTAGTAGCGATATCGTTGAATGTTTCAGTATTATTGCCAGGCTCAGGTCCTGCAGGATAGAGAACCCAGTCGTTCTGACCTGCAAGTGAAACGTTCATTTGCCACCAACCAAATCCGCCAGAGGCGATAACCGCTGAATCTACAACCATAGATGGAGTATCAGCAGCAAATTCAAGACCTATGTCAAGAATTGACTCAGTTGGTCCAATCATCCAACTCCAATCATGGATGATAATTAGACCTACATCCAGATGTTCCTCTTCACCTGCCCATGTTCCATCGAGATGATAGACCCATTTAGTGACTGTTGAAACTGACCAGACAAAGTCTGTCACAAAGTCAACAACGAGGAAATGGTGAGTTTCATGACGCCAGTAATGTGTTGCATTTGATTCAATGCCACCAGTCACCAGCGCCACAGTAATGTTGTGTCTGTCAACATGGAAGTACATACCCGCTATGTCTATCTGCAATGCATCGTCAGCTGTTACATTGTTCTCGTTAACTTCGATGTATGAAGTACCATTCACTATGCTTGCAGGTGCATGGATGTTCAGAGTAAGATTGAGAATATCACCTTGAAGTGCCCTATCTGCAATCACTCCATCATTTCTCAAGAAGGCTTCTATGAACTCTTGGTGGTATACAAGACTCACAGTGTTGTGCTTCACAATATCTGGATGCGCTTCAAGTCTCTCATTATCTTGGTTGAAGACGTACCAGAAGAAAGGTTGAGCCTTGATCTCTCCTCCAACAAGGAAGTCGTCTTCATTAAGATCGAGTTTATCAGTGAATGACCCAGTCCAAGTTATCTTTGCTCCACCATTCTCGATTGTCACTCCGCTTAGTGCATAGTATTGTGATACATCAAATGAAGTATTGAAGTTAATGTCAAAATCGACAACTTGCACTAAGAAGTCGCTATTCCATTCCCAAGAGATATTCTCGAGATAACCCATTATTGGGTATGCGTCTGTTCCATTGAAGACAAGGAACAATACTATTGGCATCTCCGTGAAGTGATACATAGGAGAAAGCTGTTGGTACATATTAGTAGGCATTGACCAACTGTAGTCCCGAGAATGTTCCCCATATGACATAGCAAAAGGAATCACAACAGCCCCAAGTGCTTCATTCGCCTCAAGACTGAAAGTGAACTCATCTCCTGCATCGACATAGTGAATTATGTTTCCAGCAAGATCTGTGACTTCAGCATAGTAATAGTTAGGCAACTCAAACACATGGCTAGCGATATCAATACCCAGACCAATTGGTGGAACAGCGAATCCTCCAGCATTGACGGAGGCAAGCCAGGAAGGTGTTGCAGGTCGACCCAATGTGTCAATTGCCTGCATGCCAGTCCAAAATATCCGCCTTACAATTCGAGTTGTGAACATAAATGCAAAGGTCACCTCAAATCTGTCCAATGCCACAGTGTATTCGCAATTAGCAGCATCAAGTGCGACAAAGTCAGATGATACTGGAACCTCAGCTCCAGCAACAGCATGAAAGTTCAGTTTATTCCAAGTGTCAGATGTGATGTTGTACTCTAGCACAAAGAATGTACCACTTTCTCCTTCCTCGCCAGATGATCCCCAGAATTGGACAACGTCGAGAGCAATCCCTTCACCAAGGAAGGATTTTGGAATCGTGATATCGACAAGAAGATCCGTATTGGGTTCAACTCTATAATAGTTCTCAGAAATGGAAGTCCCATTGTCTGAATAACTAATATCCACCGATGGCTGCGGACCAAAGACCCACTGAGAGTGCTCCTCAGTGTGCTCGAACGTGTCCTGTTCGTTTGTGACTTCCCAGGCCACGTATAAGAATGGCTCTCCAGTAGCTTGAGCACTCACGAAACTGGCTGTGGCAGCAAAGCTCAGAAGTAGAAGAGCCGCAATGAATATTGTTTGTGTTTTTTTCATTTTTTACACCTCACCAAAAACCTAGCGTGCCGCATTTCACGTGGAATAAACAGATTGTAAATGCGGGTTCTTGATTTGTTGGCGCGATCATCAAAGGTTCTTTCCTAGTAACCTCTGATGGAAAAACCGACTAACTGCAAATAATATCCTACAATTTTGAATATAATGTGTTATGTACGAATCATCTATAGCTCGTCAAAGTACACTCGAAGAAGCTCAGCCACACTTCTGGCTCGTGAAACAGTACCACGGTCTCTGTGTGGTTTGGATCCATCGAACATCCCAGAAACGGTCCCTAAGCATCCCCTTCGAACTGCATTCAAAACAGGCCTGAAAATGCTCTTCTCAGCCTTTGTTTTATTAGCTTCAGTCCGACCATTCACATTGAGCCAAGCAGTGATGTATGGACCGATGAGCCAGGGATGTACTGTACCTTGGTGTGTAGCCGCAGCCCGACTCTTTGGACCACCAGTGTACGCTCGTGCATATCGTTTGTCAGAAGGTGCAAGAGTGCGAAGACCAAATGGAGTGAGTAGTTCTTTTGTGACAGTCTTCAGGACGGAGTTA
>JASFEF010000216.1:0-4666 GCA_050124975.1 Candidatus Thorarchaeota archaeon
AACAACTAGTATGACACCAACAATTCCTAGCTTCTCTGGTTCCATTGTAGAAAATCCTCTGACCTGTTTGTATATTAGACATAGTCTAAAGGCAACTTAAAACGTTTGTGCAATGTACATGCACAACCGATTACCAATTACTCCGTCTTTCTGAAACGGTTTGAGATTCTCGAGCGAATCACATAACTCCATGGGATAATTAATTTGCGGCTAGGTAAGTATCGATTCAATCTACTGACTCGTTTCAGTTTTCTCTTTGGACTTATAACAGCTAGTTCAGAATATTCAGAAATTCTAGTTTTACCTGCAAATGGTGCTTCCGATTTCCAATATGGAAGAGTCGTACGACTTTTCCGATAGTCACGGTTGTGTTCAGCTTTCGTGAAGCTCCCTCCGATTCGCTCTCTTCAGGAATCAACTATACTCTCAAGCATATAAGTATTGAAGATTAAATTTCGTTTCAACAGAGATTTCAACACAATCAAGTCAAGAAAGAGATTGCGACGTCGCTTTGTTTTCAAAGATTACAGCCAGAGATCTATGCTTCTTGAGCATCTTCCTTCTGGATGTCTGCAATCTTCTCATCTATGTGCTTGATATGATCCTCAAGTCTTGACTTGAAGGCCTCCAGACTCTTGATCCTGGTTTCCTTGCTTTGCCCATAGGACTCGCAACCACACATTGAATGCATGAAAGGACCCATAAAATGACCATAGTATCCTCGGCCTCTGTGTTCTCTACACATCTCCTACTTTTCACCTCCGTCCTCCTTGTCTGAGCTCTTCATCTCGTCAAGTTGCTTGTTGACCCACTCAAGTTCATGATTCAAGTACGAACGATACTGTTTTAGGAACTCGAGGTGTTTCTGAGAACAACGACCACCTTCACATCTGGCCTTCATGGCTGCAAATCCAATTGGGCTACGTTCACGGACGGTTCGCTCCAATAGAGGCGCAGCCACCCTCTCACCAGCTTGACTGACCAAGAAACGCCAGATTCTCCCTTGAGCACCCCACTCAGCATCTAGGTTCTGAAGAGCTGTTGTTAGCACCTTTCTTCCCTTTTGAGTGAGCTGATACTCAACGGTATCTGGTCCATCTTCCTGGAGAACATGAGTTCCAAGGATCAGCTTCTTCTCAACAAGCCGATGGAGAGCTGGGTAGACAGTCCCACTTTTCACTCTGCGTGGTCCTAAACGTTTACCCAACTTCTGGATTATTACGTATCCATGCGCTGGTTTCTCTTTTAGAATCGCTAGAATGAGTAATTGGACTGGACTGAGTCTTGTCCCGTGGGGCTTATGTCTGCCCATACCACTGAAAGTCATATGTAGACACCTACTTATGTAGAGCTCTACCTATAGTATGTAGAGGTCTACATATAAACCTTCGGCAGGAGTGATGGTATAGCACCGATATGCTTAGAAATGAAGAAGAGAGAGGTTGAACGGGTGGCAGAGATGGCTGATGATTTCAAGAGATTCATTGTACCAATTGCGTTCTCGATTGTAGGAATGATAGTCACATTCCAGATTATTCAGTGGTTGGCGTCTGTGATACTATTCATTAGACCAGGGTACGACCTTGTCGCAGCTGTAGATGGCACCGTGAACTTAGACGTAAATTTCATTCTGATGATTCTCATCCCAGTGTTTTTCCTAGAGTTTCTGATTCTAAGCCTACCAATTGCATTCTTCATGCTAGTAATCGCCAAGGCTTTTCGTGTTGCCACCTATAACATAGATGTGATGAGAATTGGACAGGGCTTTGACTGGATCAGAATCATGAAGCGGTCAGTGATCCCCGCATTCTTCGCATTGTCATTGGGAGAGCTAGTAGTCAGTCTTCTCCATGGCGTCATCTTTTGGATACCACCAATGACAGAGGGAGAGGCTCGTACAATAGTTCCAACGCTGCATCCACTGCTCACATTATTTGGAAGTCTAATCGCACTTGCAGCCAGTATTGCGTTCTTTGCTCCGACGTGGCTTCTCAATGATTCAGGAATTATTGTACATGTGAAGCCTAAACATCTCGAGCTGAGACGATGTCCAGACACTGAGGGTGTGGGGCGTTGGTATTCAAACCTCCTGGGCGGATTCGGGCTACTGGCATTCCCCATTGCGATGTTCAACCGATATTTCTATCAGAAGTTCGTTGTCCACACAGTAGCTCTCACTCCAGCTAACGTTCTAGTTAGTATAGGATGGTCTATCGGACTACCTATCCTGGTGATGGCGTTTGTCCTGCCTATTATCATACTGAATGAGCTTACAATCCGATGGACAGGTCCTACGATACAGAGAATAGCAAAAACAATGGGTGCTAATGACGTTCAATTCCAGCACGTAGGAACGGTTCAGCCTTTGGACTCTCAAATGATGTCTGAGATGGAGCGTCTTTCTGATTCCATGGAGCAGTCAGATATATGATCGCATGAGGACGGGACTTCTTGTCGACATTGACATATCCTTTCCTCAGTAACTCCTTCACCAGTTTGCGTACTGCTGACTTCTTTTCGCCTGTTAGTTCTGACAACTGTTTGTAGTTAGTCCTCTGATTCTTTTGGATGACCTTCAGAAGTTTGAACTCAGGGATTAAGTCTATTACTGTTCGCAGTGACTCATTCTCACGTCGCATTGCATTCTCATCACCTGAAAGCAACCGACTTATCTCGTTCCTCAGATCATTGGCCTCTTCTATGAAGGATAATCGTTCTGATTCATATCTAGCAACAACTCCATTGGAGGCATGGACCAATTCAGCACTTAGGTCATTACCCAACCCATCCAAGGCTTCACGTGACGCCATCCTAGCTTCGCGGATGATACCAATTACATCCTCGGGATCTAGCCACTGTCCATCAACCAATGATTCTATCTGTGTGAAATAGACATCCAACCTTTTCGCCCAGATATCTCGAATTTCCTGCAGTACTCCAGCTATCCGAAGGGTCATTCGTGCTGCATTGTCATCCGTGGTAGTCATAAATGCCACAACTACCATTTGCAGCCACTCAAGATTAGAGCTAGTGTCACCTAGATGATACAACGAGAAAAGATAGTCATGCTTCTCGTCAATAGTGACCAACGTTCGTTTCATGCGGCATGAGCTCTACGTTCTCGTTTCATCAAGAAGGAACCAATTACAATGACACTAATAGCCACGACAGCTCCAACAGTGATGGTGAGTAACAAATCAGGAGGTATCGGTTCAGGTGTGATGTAGTCGGATATGTATCCTCCCTCTGCTACATTCATCGCCCAGTCCCAAGCAACAATCCACATTGTGATATTTGATGCTTGACCAACCGCCGGAACTGTTGCAGTCCAATTACCATTGTCAAACGAGCATGGAAACTCCCAGATATCACCTTCGTCAATCTGCACGAAGAGTGTGACATTCTCAACACCTGCAACAGGATCATATACGTGTGCCCAGTAGAGGAAACCGTCAAACCTGTCTTCAACAGGGATAGTTCCCCATGATAGGATTGCAGGTGCGGTGGTGTCAATCAAGGAAAATGCCATTCGAGTGACCCAATCTCGCGCATCTTTGAGAGCATCAAATGCCTCCATCCAATTCATCTCGTTGTAAGAGGCTCTAGCAGATTCAAAAAGGGCAAGAGCTCGTTGTTCTGCAAGAAGGGTATTATATTGTTCATGGTCTCCAAGATCCTCCTGAACTCCAACGAACTCACTCCAGAGCTTTCCCTCCATCTGGTCCAAGTATGTCCCTTGAACCCAGTTCTTGTCGAATGTCGATGTACCGTTGTGAAATGCAAAGTAGCCCATAGGCCCATACGAGAAATCACCTGCATAGTGCTCATCTTGCCAGGTGTGGTGGAATCCAATTGCATGCATCGTTTCATGGAGTTGAATGGACGAGATACCATCCTTCGGAGTGACACCGTCTGGGCGATAGTAACGCTCCCATGTTTTCCAGATTACAGTCTGACCCTGCCATCCCAATCCAGTATATGTTCCCCCATCAGCATGCATCACCATTTGCTTCTTGATGAATATAACTCCGAAGACATTGATGTTATCGTCATCAGCTACATACGAAGGACGCATTAAATTATAGATGGCACTGAACATTGGATTCCCCTCCACATGGGTTGTACCATTACCATCTATATCGGCATAGGTCCAGAAGAGAGAGTCCCACACCGGCTCTTGGTCAATATCGAGGTATTCAACATCCACCGTCCATGGAATGAACGGAAATAGCTCCTCAAGATGAGCTTTCTGCTTTTCTGCATTTGTCACCCACTCTAAGCTTTCAACAGATGTTCCATTTGCAACATCCATACAGAAGACCAGTGCTTTGACTGTTCCAAAGTCGACATAGGATGCCGGTTGATGTTGATAGGGGTAGAATAGGTGGGTGATTGGGTCCCAAATACATTCTCTCAGGTAGACATTGAGTGCGTCAATATCAGCAGGAATTCCGAGATCAAGAGAACCTACTTTGTCCTCCAAATCCTGAGTCCAAAAATCATACTCGGTAACAATATCCTCATTCCACCAAATTCGACACCATTTCAGATACCACTGGTGAGCGCTTGGATCAACGACAAAGGTGTTGTATCGTCCACCAAAGAACGAATAGTCCATTGTAACATCGGGATTGAGCGGAGTGTCCCATTCTAGCCTAAACCAATC
>JASFEF010000217.1:0-4579 GCA_050124975.1 Candidatus Thorarchaeota archaeon
ATGGATGTTCCAGAGGAGGCAATCAAGAAGGATTCAGTCTTGATCAGATGGACATTCGTGGCTCTTTTGAGCATGTTTGCTCTTGGAGTCATGGATATGGTTTCGCCAGACGCACCAGCGAACCCACGATTTCCTCCTGCTGCTTCTTTTGTCCTGTTCCTATCCTACATAATCTATGCAGGTGCATTGACTACTGGAGATGTAGTGGATGACCAAATAAAGCCCAGGGCTAAAGCTAGTCATTCTAAGAGAACTGCAACCATTCTGGCAATAATTGGATTCATAGGGATCTTCTTTGCAGGTGAGATACTCACACATTCCGTTGAGATGCTGCTTCACGATTATAGTAGTGTCATAGGGTTGATTGGCAATCAGGTAGCAATTGCAGCTTTGATTCTTGGCGCAGCTGGAGCTTTGCCTGAACATGGAATTGCAGTAATTGCAGCTGCAAAAGGAAAGGTTGGACTTGCAGTAGGGAATCTAATAGGCGGAGTGCTACAGATAGTGTTACTAGTCATGGGAGGAATAGGGATCTTTGTTCCAATACCACTTGATAGATATGTCCTATTCCAGATCATGGTGATTGCGGGAAGTCTATGGTTCTTAAAACAAGCAATAACGGATGACCACAAACTTGACTTCTTCGAAGGTGCAATGATTATTCTTCTTCAGGCTTATGTGTTTGTACTTCTCATCGCTGGAACTCCGATATGAGGTATGGAAGGATGGCTCGAAGGTCATCCTTTTCGACGACGACATCAGCAGTATCAGCCACCTCTTGATCTTCAGGATTGTACGCTATGGAGAACCCTACGATTTTGAAGACACTCATATCATTTCGTCCATCCCCAACAAATGCAGTTTCTCTTAGTGGAATATCAAAATGGTTGTTTATTTGAGAGATAACCTCTGATTTCCCACCCCAAGCTACTAGGTTCTCGACTTCACCAGTAAGTACACCATTTTGATGGTAAAGTCTGTTAGTCAGAACGTAATCAATGCCAACTCTCCGACCAATGTCATTGGCCATAATGTCCAGACCTCCTGAAAGAATCGCAGTCTTCATGTCGTGATTCTGCAGAGTCTGGATTGTTTCCTTAGCTCCTGGAGCAAGTCGTGTTGCATGTACAACCTCCATTACTTCATCTAGTGTTTTACCCTTCCAAAGACCAGCATCAAGATCAGCCCACTGGTCATAGTTGATTTCCCCTGCAAAATACTGATCATAGTAAAGCTTGCCTTCAACTGTTGTTCCAAAGTGTTCATGCAATCGCCACCATACACTGCTGTGTTTTGTTAGAGTACCATCCACATCAAATACAACTAATCGAATATCCAATCTCAACTACACCTGAAAATTGCTTGAGGAAATCGCTGTCTAGCTCTCTTTCTCCCGTGCTCTTTCTTCGCGGGCCTCTTTCTCCAAATCTGCAAGTAGCTCATCGATTCGTTTCTCATCAGAGGTTTCTGTCTTACTGGTCTTTGTAGTTATCGCTCCTTCAGCTTCGAGTGGCGGAAGAACACCCTCCTTTTCAAGTAGGACTTCAGCCTCCATAGCTTCCAGCTGCCTATCTATACGCTCCTCATCCTCAACGGTTGAGTCGGCTCCGGACAGATCTTCAGAGAGTAATTCACCAGCAATGGAGATGTGTTCGAAAGACTCAGAGAGCTTGTCAAGTTGGGTTTGGATCTCTTCAGGTCTCAACATTGAACGAGCTTCAGTGAGAGCATCATTTGCAATCGTGAAAGCACGCAATACTTCAGCCTGGGTCTTTGCCTCCTCCAAGTTTAGGAGGGCAGTTTCCAAAGTGAGGAACTGCTGTTGATAACGAGACCTTCTATTCTCAAGATCCACGACGATACCTAAATGAGCGCGTGCTTGTGAACGATTTCCTTGAGACATAGCATCCTTCGCAGACTTCTGCTCCTCGGTCATTCTAGTTTCAAGTCTGCGTATCCTTAATGTCAGGGCATTCATTGTACCCTTCATCTCAAGGATTCCACGCTCCGCGTCTACCTTTTTCTTACCGCTCAGAAAGCCCATTTGTTCCACCAGGTTTGGCCTTACAATTCTATCTCCTGTCTTGACGCATTTAAGGTATTGTAATCACTACCCAACAAGTGATATAGAGATGAGAGATACCAACAGATTGGTGTCGGTATGACTCTGCTTAGGTTAATGCATGATGCAGTTGAGACTGCCAAGAAGACCATAATTGAGAACCTAGACATTGCAAGAGAGCGAACGGGGGAGTTGAATCCTTATGGAGACAAAACACTCCTCTTGGATGTCAAGGCCGAAGATGCGATAATCAGTGTGCTATCCAGTTCTAGTACTAATTTTGAGATTCTAACAGAGGAAAAGGGTTTCATCAAGAATGAGAACAATCCAGAATATCTTGCATTGATTGATCCTATTGATGGATCAGCAAATCTTGAGAGAGGAATCCCACTGATTTCAATTGGCATCTCCATTGTACCCTTCAACGAATTGATGACATCAGATGACGCAGAAATCAGTGTAATTGAATCTGTATTCACCGATGAAACTTACGTCGCAATGACAGGGAAAGGGGTGACAAGAAATGGAGTAAGTGTAAAACCTGCAGCTCCTGTTGAACTCAAGAATGCCATCATATCATATGATACGAAAAAGACCTGGGACGCAGACTTCTTAGAACGTTCGCTGAGAATAATCAGTGCAATTCATGACACAAGAAGATCTGCGAGTAACCTCCTCGATCTATGTTGGACTGCATCAGGAGCGCTCGATGGAATGGTAGACCTCAGAGATATGCTTCCAATCATTCACCTATGTGGAACACATATGGTCTTTGAAGCAGGGGGGTTTGTACTCGATCAAAATGGAAATCGCTACTGCAGTCCTCTTGAGCCAGAGAGGATGATGAATTTCGTAGCAGCATCCAATGAAAACTTAGCCCGTCAGATCTTAGCTAAATTCAACGGAAGCTAACATTTCAGGTATATGCGATGTTTTATTAGAATCTCCCAAACGCGACGGATTTGATGACTATGTCAAAACCTCCAATACCAACTGAGATTGTTGAGAATATGAAGGGAATTAAACACAAGATTGTCGTTCTCTCTGGCAAGGGTGGAGTTGGAAAGACAACTGTTGCCTCCAATCTTGCAGTGTCCTTCGCGAAGAGAGGTAAGGACGCAGGAATTGTTGACATTGATATCTATGGTCCCAATGTTCCGAAGCTACTTGGGTTAGAAGGTCAACACCCCACTTCTGATGGAGAATTCATAGAGCCCATTATTGGTCCTCAGAATGTCAAAGTCATGAGTATGGGATTTCTTCTCAGGAAGGATGATGATGCAGTAGCTTGGCGTGGACCCTTGGTCGCAAAGGCAATCAGTCAGTTCCTAGCCAATGTTCGATGGGGCGAACTTGATGTGTTGGTCGTGGACCTCCCTCCTGGTACTGGTGATGAAATCCTCAGTATTCTTCAGCTAATCCCAGAAATTGATGGAGTTGTAATTGTATCGACGCCGCAGGAAGTGGCGGTTCTTGATGCAAGGAGGGCAATCCAATTAGTGGGGAAAATGGGAGTACCAGTCCTTGGCATAGTAGAGAATATGTCAGAATTTGTGTGTCCCTCATGCGGCGAGTCTCACAAGCTCTTTGGAGAGGGTGCGGCTAAGAGAGCTTCTGAAGAGTATCACATCGATCATCTTGGAACCTTGCCTCTAGATCCTCGTGTTATCACACTCAGTGATGAAGGAACTCCGTTTGTGATCAAAGAACCAGAGTCGAAAGCCGCTCAAGCCTTCTCTGCTCTTGTAGACAAACTGGCCAAAAAGACCCAGATGGACTAGTAGTATGATGAAGGAGAGGATTGATTCACTCGTCTTCTTCAGGTTCTTCATTTGAAGCTGATTCCTCTTCCTCTTCTTCTATGAGTTCCTCAACTTCCTCTTCAAGTTCCTCTTCTATTTCTTCTTCTTCTAGTTCTTCCTCATCAGGCTCTGGCTCTTCTTCCTCGGGTTCATCTTCAGCTATTGTGCCAGGTTTCAATCTAAGGATGAATGCATACCCAATTGCAAAACTTACAAGACCAAGAAGTAGAGTCAACCAGACTGCGCCATCCAAACCAAACCAGTGTACTGGGTCTAACGCAAGCTCAGGTCTAGGCAAACCTAGCGCTATGTGCTGAAACCACATTGGAATAACAAACGCCAATGGTATGCAGATAATTACAAGCAGAATGATGGACAATATGATCTCTGCTGTATAGTTCAGGATTCTTCTTAGTGTGCTGTCAACAGCTTTCTTTGCCCCAGACAATTTCACTCGCCTTGCCATGGCACCTTGTGAACTCCATTAAAACCTTCTGGCTGGAGAACGTATGTACAAAACAAACCAACGAAGAATTTAATGCTATCCGGTCTTTGTTAGCATGAGGGAGATCTGTGTCTAAAGGAACATGTCTTAGATGTGGGAATACTGACCTTAAGCTAGGAGTCATTTATGACTACTCATTACGTGACAAGGCTCCACTTACATTTCAATCGAAATCAGAGATATTCTATGGAGGCAAGCCAAAACCAACCA
>JASFEF010000218.1:0-4513 GCA_050124975.1 Candidatus Thorarchaeota archaeon
GTTGCGGGTGTTTGAAGTGAAGTATACTAGACCTGTTATCGTGTCACTGTTAGTGATTATACCTATGGTAATTTTATTCAGTGTGACAAGTAACGCCGGTTGGGTAATTTTACTGTTCCCTGTGTCTGCTATTATTGGGACCTTGATTGGTTTTGTTCTTGCTCCTCTTTTCCTCTGGGTCTATAAGAAGTACATGGGACGAAATCACCTATTTGCCATTCAAGACCCAGATACAATGGAAAAGTCACATGGAATGCTTATGGGATTCTTCCCCGCCTTGATGGCGATGAATTTTACCCTTTTTCTGATATTCGAGCCAACAATCATGAATCTCCCATTGTTCCAAGATTACTATCTCCAATGGAACACCATCATCTTTCTGTTGTTTATTTTAGGTGGACTGTTGCAAGCACCAGCATTTGCCCTCTTTTCAGCCGCATGGATAATCGATGAATCTGGAATACTATTTGTAAGCAAACATGGCACAGCTGAACTTCAAGCGGCGGGCAAGTGGTTTTTGGCCCTCTTGAAAGGTTATGCTGGAATTGGTGTTATCATCGCGTTGTATCAGTTCACGTTCGAATTTCTTGGTACATATGGCAGTCTGGTTCATTGGTCAGCAGTTCTATTCTTGTTCATCCTTCCATTAGTAGTGACTCTATGGGTGATTCCAGCAATAATACTGGTAGGTGCAACAGAAGGGAGGAGACGGAGTTACATCCTCGGATTTGCTGAAAGATTCGGAATCAAAACCGAATTCGAGTTGGAACTAAGAAGAATTGAGCACAGCCCAAAGATAGATTATGATTCATCTTAGATGTGTTTGGAATCATCGAGCTTAGTGTGTACTAGGACACCAGCTTCTGCTGGAAGGTTACTCCCTTTGATGAAACCTTTCCATACATTCCGGAATGCGCTCCGTACACCCTTGAGAAAACTGCTTTCCCGTGGCGATCGAAATGCCGTCACAAAGAGCCAGCCGAAAAATAAGAGAGCAGGTACAACTTTGGAACTGTGGTAGACAATTTGCCATACTGAACTCATAATTATAGGGTGCGCTCCAGGACTAAGACCTGATAGAAACGCAACAATTGGCAACATAGGCAAGCTCATCAATAGAAGTAGTGCCAAAGGAATCCACCGTGCCTTGTCTTCTGGTTGACCACGTACCCAAGCAAGCACTAGCAGTGGTAAAATGAATGTATAATGGTGTTCCCAAACATCCGTCATTATGAAGAAATAGGTCAGTGAGAACAGCCCAGTACAGGACCATAGATCTCGGGAGTACAATGTGGCAATGATTGACAGTATGAAAAAAACTCCAACAAGTAGACCAGTAACCATCCGAAAATCACCAGTAGACTCTCCAAATAAGTAATAGAGAAGCATCTTTAGCGAATGACTTCCTACATAGGGTCCTAGGTACATTGTCCGGGCAGTATTGAAGTTGATGAAGTATTGAAAAGACTCCAAGCCTGCTGGTACTGCAACAATCGCTACAACCATCACTATAACTGCAACCAAAACAGACCGAACCTTTCCAGCTCCTAACAGAACTGGTGTAATGAAAAATGGGATCAATTTTGTGAGCCCGCTTGCTGTCCAAAAGACTGTCATAGTCCCTCTTGTTTTCTGACCATTGACAAAGGAAGAATTGGTCAATGCAAAGAACATCAGGACTGCAGCGAAGAGAGTCACTTGCCCTAGAAAGAGCTCAATGTACACTGGCGAGAAAATGAACCACATCGCCATCGCAACTCTTCCTTCCCAGTCTGGTCGATGTAGGGCTTTGGTGAGTTGTCTAGTACGTATCACAGCCAACCATAGAACGACTAGTAGGATTCCTACCCAAAGCCAGTAAGCGAGAAGAGGAGGTACTAAGTTCAGAATAGCACCGAAAGTATAGGCAAAGTATGGCAGGTATCTATAGGGGTACAGATAGGGAACAACCTGGATATCTGGTTCAGCATAGCAATCTAGACCATTCAGAACATTGTATCCCTCCTGATAGTATGAGAAGAAGTCTGCGCCTTGGCCAAGCAAGTATTGCGTGTCATAGAAGAGTGAGTTTAACGCTCCCGTCCAAAGTGACAAGATGAATCCTATATGGAAGACAATGGATACTATCAGAAATCCCCAACTTATCCATCTGCGCTCCCATCCTTCCATGGGCATCGCAGAATCCTGATTTCTTAAGGCTTTTACTAACTCAGGATGCTCAATCAACAATGTCGAATCCTACGAAACGGTTTCCTGAATGGCAAGTGCTGTTTCACAGGCTGTTTTGTAGCATTCCTTCATCGAAGACCCTACTTCAATAACTGTACAAATGGGGTCTCTCATATTCACCCTCACGCCCTCAGGAGTCCTATCAACTGTATTAGGGTACTGAAACAAGTCGGGAACTGCACCATCACATCTTGAATATACTATCATCTTCACTCCAGGTTTTATCTTCGGGATTGTTTCAGGAAGTACTCCCTGAGAAGCAAGAGCATGAAGACTGGTTATTGAAATATCTCCAGCGGCCTCTATCAACTCGAGGGTTCCTTGTATTCTCGGATTGACCTCCATCAACCAGATCTGATTTGACTGATCAACAATATAGTCTAATCCAAATGATCCGTTCAGTTTCAGTCTTTTGCTGATGGTTTCCGAAACCTCTGCAATTCGAGAAACAGTTTCTGCATCAAGACCACTTGGATGGTAATTACCACAATACGCGAAGTCACAGTTCCTTCCCGCTGATGGCATCCCAATAAGTTGTCCTTGCACTGAAACTGTAAGAGCTCGGTTTCCTGCAGCAAGAACACTACAGCTGATGTCGGCTCCACGAACATACTCTTGAACTACACGTGGCTCATACTCACCATTCACGGGGTCTCCGAAATACTTGACCACATCAACTGAATATCTCGCTAACCTTATACCACTACCTCCCCCTGAATGAGTAGGTCGTACCAGATAGGGGAAGTCGATTGCCGCTGATTCTTTAAGCGCATTTTCAGGGCTATCTACAATCAAACGTCTTGGTGTTTTAACATCAAGAGATTTTGCAATCTTGGCAAGAGCAGAGAAGTCTCGTGCTCTTTTCATCTGGTCAGGTGAACATCCGATGAGTATTCCACTCTCATGCAAAGGTGCAAGGGCATCAACATGGTCATCAAACCCACTACCCACAATGACATGGTCCAACTCATGGTCTTTCGTGAGATGCAATAGATTATCGACAAGACCCTCGTAGAGTGGTACATCCAGCGGTTGTCTTTGGCGGTCTCCTGGAGTGGGAGTTAAGATTGCAATCCAATCATCACTGCAATCTGAGAGGTCATCGTCTCCCCAATAATCTGAAACAAATACATTCGCTCCAGCCTTCTTTGCAGAGCAAGCAATCGGTCGTGCATTAAACCCAATGATTCCTACACGCTTACCTTTGAGAGGAGACTGTATTGAAACCATGTCAAGGCGGATGTAGTAGCCCTGATAAGGTCTTTCGGTTATGAAAATATACACTCACTGGTGATGTAACGACAAGGAGCGACTCCTGCTGATTGAAGAGATCTATAACCTTTATCCAATTGCATGGATTGCTAAAAGTCAGGTCTTCCTCGACTATGTGTCTTCAAAAGCATCAAAAGAAGAATTCTTGGTTGCAGACTTTGCCTCAGGTGAATATGATCGCGTTCCTTCTTTTTTTGTAAAACTGCTTCCTGAGATCAACCAATCTCATCCTACTCGAATTGTAGTATATTGTACAGATTTGCATTCTTTGCGACTTGACAGTCTATTGGGAAAGCTCGAGGAATCAGACCTTCTTGATCATGTGAGAGTAGTGCATGCGAAACTGGAAAGAATGGACGATGACGCAAAGTTTAGACCTGATATGATTACTCATCTTGAAAACGACCCAGATACTATGATTCAACTTGATCATCATTTGAAAGTGAAGAAGTTTATTCCGCAGGAAACATTCGATGTCGGGATTCTGAATAATGATGTTGTTGGATATCTACATGAATACTACAAGGAATATAGTGATGCTGCAGTAAGCCTTCAGAAAGTACACAAGGTGTTAAAGAAAGGCGCTCTTCTTGTGGTCACGATGCCTTGTTCACTGTATATAGTAGATAATGTGAAGGTTCTCGAGTCGCTTGGTTTTCAGTATTTAGACGGGCAGGATATCAATCTAGCAGATGGTTCTGTCAAAGCCTTAGAGAGGCATACAGAGCCACAGACAATGAGTCGTCTAGGGCACTACACTTTCTTGGTATTCATCAGGGAATAATACATCAAGGATAGAATCATAGGCGAGCAATAATACAAACAGACGTAATTTCTCGCAAACCTTATACAGAGCGAAGCGTTGTACACAATTACCTTGGTTGCAGGGGAAAAAACGATGTCAGGAAAAAAACTCACCGACAAGGAAAAGGACGCACTTGATGAGGCTCTCAAAGGAGCTGTCCTCTCTGATTCTGAACTTGAGAGGTTAGCAGAAGGTGTGGATGAGTCT
>JASFEF010000219.1:0-4501 GCA_050124975.1 Candidatus Thorarchaeota archaeon
TCTGCCTAGACTTGAGAGAGATGCTCGAGGACGCAAATAGCACAAGCGACTGGAGATCTCTGAAATCTGTCTACGATTCTGCATTCTTCTGTAGTCTTGGATTCTTCATTGTTCGATTTCTGATTCCAATTATTGCTTATTCGTACATGGGGGCAAGCGCAACTGAGGTTGCTCTTGTGTTCTCACTACTCACTCTGGGTTCAGCAGTCTTTTCTCCAGTTGCGGGTAAATTTGCGAAACGAGGGAGGAGGCGTGAGTCAATACTCCTCGGAGCAACGGTTCGAGCATTAGCCTATATTGGTATGGCTTCTGCTATATGGTTCAACAGTGTCCTCTTGTTGATTCTCAATAGCCTGGTTTGGGGGATGGGAGCAGCTTTCTACTTAGTGGGCAGTGATGCTGAGATATCTGAACGTGTCTTGACTGAGAATCGTGCTGAAGCATTTGGTCGAAGGGCAGCCGCAAATGGACGTGGTAGTGTCATTGGTGCTTTCATCGGATTTACGATTCTTTTCAGCTTTGAGGGCAATGCAATTCCGGTCTTCATATTCTATGCTGCTACAAACATCATCGGTGGCATAGTTGTCATATGGAAGAGACCTCCACTCGAGAAATTGCGAGAAGTTTCAACTGAGGTGTTGGTAAAGAGTGCTATCGGAATAGGACTCGCTGCATTGGTTATTGCAGCTGCGATTGACACCTTCATTACGGCTTTACTGTCACCCTTTGTTGAATTGTATATTCTGGAAGTTTTCACTACAGATATCCAACTGGTTGCTTTGGTCTATCTTCCTGGGGGAATTCTTGCAGGAGCGCTGGGAGGATACATGGGGAGGTTTGCTGACCATGCAAGCAAGATAGGAATTGTTTCTGGTGCGGTCATAGTCGGTGCAGTGAGTACACTCGGATTGGTCTTTATTCCAGCATTTGTTACACCACCATACGACCTATTACTTGTTGCAGGACTCTTCGCCACTAGCAGTTTGACCGCAATTCTCGCTTACACTGTGATGTCATCAGTTTTCGGCACTGCATATGCAGGACGAGCAAGTGAGGGATTTGGTTTGTTTGAGTCAGTTATGGGATTCTCACGATTTTTAGCACCGCTTGTTGGAGGAATTCTTTGGGACTTCCTAAATCCTACTGCTCCATTCATCCTTGTCGGTCTTTCAGGTTTCATCCTAGTTCCAATCTATGCATATGGAATGAAGAATTACGAGCAAGCAATCCAGCAGCAGGAAGGTTTTCAGGAATCATAGGGACAAAGATATATCAAAGCGGGGTCATCCCATCTCGTACAGTCACACCAGAGAGGTGGCAATCATATGGCAATTCGTGTTGGTATCAACGGTTTTGGAAGAATAGGTCGCGGATTTCTTCGTGCGGCCTTAGAGAAGAAAGGATTTGACATTATAGCGGCGAACGATCTCACAAGTGAGGTTGCTCTTGCTCATCTGATGAAATACGACACTGTGATGGGACGTTTTGATGGTACTGTTACAGCTGGAAAAGGTAGCATCACTGTCAATGGAGATGAAATCAAGATTCTCTCTGAGAGAGACCCTGCTAAACTCCCGTGGAAAGATCTTGGTGTAGATATCGTCATTGAATCAACTGGTTTCTTCAGAACAAGAGAGGCTGCTGACAAGCACATCACAGCAGGAGCTAAGAAAGTCATCCTTAGTGCCCCAGGGAAAGGCGGAGAAATGCTTACTGTTGTTCCAGGTGTCAATGATGATGATTATGACCCTGCGAAGCACAATGTGATTTCTAATGCGTCATGCACAACGAACTGCCTGGCGCCTCTTGTCAAAGTTGTTGACGAAGCCTTTGGAATTGAGCGAGGACTGATGACCACAATCCATGCTGTGACTAATGACCAAGTCATGCTAGATGGACCTCACAAAGACATGAGGCGAGCCCGTGCAGCATGCTGGAATATCATTCCAACCTCGACAGGTGCTGCAACAGCTATAGGGTTAGTCTATCCAAAGGCTGCAGGAAAATTAGATGGAATGGCATTCCGAGTTCCAGTGATGGATGCTTCCGTTGTCGACATGAATGTAATAGTATCGAAGGATGTATCAGCGGATAGCGTGAATGAAGCATTCAAGAAAGCCTCCAAGACTGGTAGCCTTGCTCCATACATGGCATATCTCGAAGACCCATTAGTATCATCTGACTTCATTGGAGACCCCCATTCATGCAGCTTTGACTCACTTCTAACCAAGGTGATTGGTAACCTTGTCAAGGTGGTTGGGTGGTATGACAACGAAGCAGGTTATAGCCATCGCTTAGCAGACCTAGCAGCAGTGATTGGAAAGAAATTGTAGAGAAGATCGTTGGAGTTCCAAGTCAGGAACTCTCCTTCTCTTCTTGACCAAAGGATTTGTCATTCCTATGGAACCAATAAGCAGGATTGATCCCTCAATCAATCAACTCTTCTTCAGAGGTCTTAATGCAACAGAACTTGCACGCACTTCTGATTTCGAATCCGTTCTTTATCTCTTGGTTCATGGAACACTTCCAAATGCTAACCAACTTGAAGACCTGAACAAGCAAATGGTCGAACTTCGAGGTCTGTTCCGAGAGGACTTTCACTCTCTGGAGATCTTGGTCGCGAATCTTGATGCGATTAAAGAGAAACATGGATTGAACCTCTATGAAACTCTACTCACATTTGTAACATTGTGTCCAATTGTGATTGCAAATCAGTTTGTTAAAACTGAGGGGGGTCAAGCTGAATCTCCAAACAAGGATTTAGGCCATGCCGCTAACTTCCTCTGGATGGTTCAGGGAAAAACACCAAGTCGGACAGACATAACAGACTTCCAGACATCTCTGATTTTGCCCATGGATGACCCAGACAATCCATCACTCACAAAACTCACTCAAGCTCTTGAACAAGACAATATCACTGAAGCTCTACTTGCAGCACTCAAAGAGCATGTGGGACTACTGCACCACGGCGCAGGAACACAGGCTATGTTAATGTTTGAAGAAATCCAGACTCCTGAGAAAACCAGAGAGTGTCTTACTGATCGTCTTAATTCAGGTAGGAAAATCTTTGGACTCGGTCATCGAATCTATACTGGAGTTGATCCCCGAGCTGTTGTCCTACGAGAAACACTAGAGCGAAGAACCTTAGAAACTGATGACAAATGGCTTCTGTCAGTTTCGGATGCTGTTGCAGAAGAGGGATGTTCACTTCTCGCAGAACACAAAGGGATTCAGACGTTTCCTAACATTGACCTTTACAATGCTGCTGTCAATTTCACATTCGGTTTTCCGCCAGAGTTGAACACATCTCTGTTTGCAATTTCAAGATCTGCTGGTTGGATGGCACATATTTTGGAGCAGTCGAACAAGAAGACTTTTCAAAAAGGGTAGCGGAGTGACAAAGCTGAGAATGCACAATGAAAGCGATCATCAATGCTACAATTCTTTGTCCAGTAAATGGACTCATCAAGAAAGGTACAATCTTGTATAATGGCAAAATCAAGGCTGTTGGTAAGAATATCGAAATTCCGAGTGGAACTAAAACGATTGATGCTGAAGGAAAATACGTTGTTCCAGGATTCATCGATGCTCACACTCACCAGGGTCTATTCGATGGGTCGATTGGTTGGGCAGGAATGGATGGAAATGAGATGACCCAACCAATTACACCTGAAATGAGAGGCATTGATTCTTTCAACCCTGATGAACCATCCTTGAAGGAAGTCCTCTTTGGAGGTGTGACTTGTCTCAATACAGGACCTGGTTCAGGTAATGTGATTTCAGGCGAGGCATTTGTAATCAAACCGACTGGGGCATCAATTGTTGATGAGATGATTATATTGTCACCTTCCGGTCTCAAGGTGGCATTTGGTGAGAATCCAAAACGGATACATGGTGCTGAGAAAAGAATCCCCTCTACACGAATGGGTGTAGCAGCCCTATTGAGGAGGACTTTGGCGGATGCACGTAGCTACAGGCTGAAAGCTCAAGCCTATTTAGAGAAAGCAGAGGAAGCAAAGAAGAAAGGTGAAGCACCACCCCTTAATCCGCCTCCTAGAGATATTGGTCTAGAGACCGTCATCAAAGTGCTGAACAAAAAGATACCAATCCATGCTCACGCTCACAGAGCTGATGATATCGCTACGGTAATCAGAATCGCTAAGGAGTTTGACATTGATGTCGTTCTAATTCATTGCACTGAAGGTCACAAGATCAAGAAAACAATTGCCAAGTCCAAGTTTCCAGCAGTCATTGGTCCTACTATGTTCTGGACAAGCAAACCTGAAACTAGAGAGAGAGGATTTAGGACTGCTGTTGAATTGAATGAGGCTGGTGTGAAGGTTGCCCTTCAGACTGATTCCCTGACTCCCATGAACTACTTCCCACTCCTTCCAATGAATGTCATCAAGGAAGGGATGAGCAAAGAAGACGCTCTCAAGTGCGTCACTATAAATCCCGCGGAGATGCTTAACATCGATGACCGTGTTGGATCACTTGAACA
>JASFEF010000220.1:0-4459 GCA_050124975.1 Candidatus Thorarchaeota archaeon
CGAGAAGGATGACGAGAAGGCAGAGAACCTGAGTCACGGTATGAGGTTGAAGATCGTTTTCGCACGAGCACTTATCCATGATCCACCAGTTCTCTTACTAGACGAGCCTACGCAAGGCCTAGATCCGACCTTCGCTTCAGACCTGCGCAAGTACATCAGTGAAAAACTGAGTGACAAGACAATCCTGTTGACCACTCACTACATGCACGAAGCGGATCTGCTCTGTGATAAGATTGCCCTCATCAATGAGGGGGAGATCAAGAGCTTTGGAACCCCGCATGAGTTGAAGGAAGGTGTGAGGGACTACGACAGTCTCCACATGAAGGTGGTTGGGATCCCAGACATCGAGGCTATCATGAAGATGGAGATGGTCATGTCAGCATCAATGAAGGCACGTAATGGACACTCTGACCTAATCGTGACCGCACAGAATGGGTACGACATGGCCCATAAGCTACTCAACTACATGCATTCCAAAGAAGGAGTGAAAGTTGAGCACTTCGAAGTGAAGGAGCCCACTCTCGACGATGTGTTCCTACAATTGACTGGACGGAGGATTGAGGATTGACTGAGCTAGTTCAAGAAACTCAAGAAGAGGTCGTCCATGAAACCAGTGAGTATCTCGAGAGCTTCAAGCCTCGTTCAATGGACTGGACTGCTGCCAGGACCTTCGCAGTGAAGAATTTGAGGATAGCTATCAGATACCCAGCTAACTTCCTCGTCTGGGGAGTCTTGCCGATCTTCTGGTTCGCTCCCTTTATCCTGATGGCGACTGCGATCGCAGGACCCGGAACCAGTGCTCACTTCACGGACATCTCAGGCTTCGACAACTACATCCAGTTTGTCGTCATAGGCTGGTTTGTCTTTATGTATCTGGACAACTCAATCTGGGCCATTGGGAACAACTTCCGATGGGAACAGATGTCTGGAACACTGGAGCCGCTCTTCAGCACTCCTGTTCCGAGAATAAGCATCCTCTTAGGCGCAGCCATATCTGACACAATTCAGGGGACAATGCAGGCTGGTATCTTGCTGAGCGTCTGTATGGTGCTCTTTGGACTTGATTACTCGATAGTCGCAATACTGCCAACCATCATCATCCTTACGTTGATGGTGATTGCACTCTATGGGTTCAGCTTCATGCTGGCTGGACTGATTCTTGTGTTCAAGGATCCGAGTGTTCTGACGCAGATGATTTCAGAGATGACCTTCATGGTTTCACCCATCAACTACCCAGTCCAAGCTCTTCCCCGATCAGTTCAGTTCATCTCATACCTGATTCCGACAACAATCGGGATTGTCACAATCCGTGAGATTGCCATCAACGGAGCAGTGAATCTACTCTCCTTCACACAGTCCATTCTAGGTCTGGGGATTCTAGCAGTCTGTTTCTGGATTGTTGGAATGGCTGTCTTCAGATATGCAGAGAAGTGGACCAAGCAGAGAGGACATATGGGAGGTTTCTGAGGTGACAGAGGAATCTATCTTTGAGAAGATGTGGAAGCGGAGAGGACTTCGAGCGGAGATTAGGGCCGCTAATGCACTTGCAGTGAAACAGTGGCAGGTAGAGTTCAGCTATCCACTCTCAGTCCTGTGGTTCATCATTATGCCTTTCCTCTGGTTCATCCCATCCCTCATTCTGGGAACAGCCGTAGCTGGAGGTTCAGAGTCAGCATACCTTGCAGAGGTTGCGGGGACGACTGACTGGTTGACCTATATCGCTGTTGGTAGTGCATTCACAGGACTTGCCATTAGTCTGATGTGGGGAACCGGATTTGCTCTAAGGAGAGAGCAGAACGTTGGAACACTAGAAACTCTCATGACCACCCCAATGAGGAGAGACACTCTTGTCTGGGGATCAACACTTCACAACATACAGCATGGCGGTCTCGGAGTTGTTCTGCAATTGGGTGCATCAGTGATATTGTTTGGAGTCAACCTGAACCTCTGGGGAGTTATGCCTGCTCTGGGTATCATAGCGCTCTCAATAATCGGACTCCAAGGTTTGGTGTTCGCGATTGTGTGTATCGTATTGCTTGCAAAGCAGGCCTGGATGGTTGTGGAGTTTCTCTCCAGCATATTGTTCTTGGTAGCGCCGCTGACCTATCCGATCGCGGTTCTGCCACCAATGCTGCAGTATATCTCATACGCATCTCCAATGACATGGAGTGTCGAGGGCTTCAGAGGATTTCTGATGGGCTCTTTGACAGGTCCTGCTCTTCTCACAACAGTGGGTGTCCTCATCGTGCTTGACATAATCTTCATTGTACTTGGGACACTCTTGTTCAGACGAGCAGAAAGATATGTCAGATCAAAGGGTGCATTATCGCAGTTCTAAACTGGGGGATTATCCTATCCCCCATGTCTTGTTTTAGTTAGAGATGCGCAATGATTATTAACCAGCTACTCTGGTTCGAGCTTATTCAGGTGGCTGATTAGATATCAGTCCTGATAGGAATTGATTTCGTGATAGATCCCCACGGTGGTAAACTAATCGATCTAACAGCATCTGAAAAAAGGAAAGAGGACTTGCTTGTTGAGTTCTCCGAACTACAGTCTTTTGTCATCAACAAGGAACTGGCACAGGAAATTGACAACATCGCAAAGGGTGTCTTTAGCCCTCTAGAAGGCTTTCTCACGAGGAATGACTTTGAGAGCGTCCTGAGTCGAGGACGGTTGGCATCCGATGTTCCTTGGACAATTCCGATCGTGTTCGACATCAGTGAATCTGAGAAGGATGGAGTCAGTGTCGGAGATGACATAGGCATCAGTCTTAACGGCGACCCGATCGCAGTCATGACAATTGATGACATGTACTCATATGACAAAAAGGAGTTTGCAAAGTCTGTCTTTAGAACTACTGACTCTGAACATCCGGGAGTCGCAAAGATCAACCATATGAAAGACAAACTGATTGGTGGAGGAATCGTCTTCCTCAATCAGATTGGCAATCCATATCCGGATTATACTCGCAGTCCGAAAGAAACACGAGAGTTCTTCAAGAAGATGGGATGGAAATCAGTCGTTGCATTTCAGACAAGGAATCCCCCTCATCTTGGTCATGAATATGTACAGAAGACTGCATTGTCAATGGTTGATGGGATATTCATCAATCCGTTGATTGGGAAGAAGAAGAGTGGTGATTTCAAGGACGAGGTAATTCTTGAGAGTTACAAGGCTCTTATGGACAATTACTATCCTAGAGAATCTGCCACAATGTCAGTTCTGCACACTGAGATGCGCTATGGAGGACCGAAAGAAGCGATACACCACGCCATCATGCGGAAGAACTTTGGGTGTACTCATTTCATAGTTGGTCGCGATCACGCAGGTGTCGGAGACTACTATGGTCCTTTTGACGCGCATGAAATCTTTGAGGAATATCCGAATCTTGGAATTGAACCAATCAAGTTCAGATCATTCTTCTATTGTAAGAAGTGCGGCAGTATCGCTAATGACAAGGTCTGCCCCCACGGGGGAGATGACATTGTCAATTTCGCTGGTAAGAAAATCAGAGAGTTGCTATCCAACGGACAACCTCCACCGTTAGACATGATGAGGAAGGAGGTAGCAAAAACGATACTGAATTTTGAGAATCCTTTTATCAAGTGACGACACACAGGATTGATTTCAATGGAACAAGGATTTTGCATCTGGCTCACAGGTCTGTCTGGAAGTGGCAAGACTACTCTTGCCCAAGAACTAGTCAAAAGACTCAACGACACAAGATATATCGAAGTGATGGACGGTGACGAGATCCGAAAAGGATTGAGTAGAGACCTTGGCTTCTCAAAGGAAGATCGGAACGAACACAATAGGAGAGTCATTTTCTGCTCGAAGTTAATGGCAAGAAATGGTGTCATTGTAATTGTAGCATTGATTTCTCCTTATCGAGAAACTCGAGCATATGCAAAGGAGCAGATACCAAATACCGTCGAGGTCTTTGTGAAGGCACCACTAGAGGTATGCATTGAGCGGGATCCCAAGGGTCTCTACAAGAAAGCTCTTGCTGGAGAAATCAAGCAATTCACAGGGATTGATGACCCATATGAAGAACCACTGGAACCAGATGTAGTTGTAGAGACAGACAAACAAACCGTTGCAGAATCTGTGAACACAATTCTGGCCAAGATTCATTCGATTGGTTTATTGACTGATGACGAATATGAGGTGGCAATCAGGTAGGTTGACAAGTAGATGAAAATCAAGAGGTCCGAGAGCGGTAAAGCACAGTTCGACTTCCCAGCTCCTATGTACTACATAGCCAAGCTGGCAAGAACTGCTCCAGCAGTGGGGGACACTCTTCATACGCTGGAATTCTCAAGGAGGAAGAAGAGTCTCGAGACCGTAAATGTTGACAGACCTATCTATGTCACTGGATTGGCAAGAGCGGGAACAACCATCACTCTAGAGATGCTGAGCCAACACTCGGATGTGGCGACACATAGATATTTGCATA
>JASFEF010000221.1:0-4450 GCA_050124975.1 Candidatus Thorarchaeota archaeon
ATAAGAAACACTCTGCCCTCCCCGTACTCACAGGCTACTATTGCAGTTGTTCCTGTGACATCATACTCTCCCAGAATGGAAACGCTAGCATTATCATAGGGTTCAAAATAGGGTCCAAAGGAATAGAACATTGTCATCGGATTTGGCATGGACTCAGTAATGGGGTGAGTCTGGTCAACAAGGTTGATCTCAGTCATTGCCCAACTTTGATCAGTTACGTTCATGATTTCGAAGATAGGTCCCCAAGCTACGCCAGGAAAGAGGTCCAAGTTCAATTCATCTCCCTCCACCTTATACTCAGGTGCTGGAAAAGCACCATCATCCATCCAGACCATATAGTCCGCAGCATAGTACGCCCCAGCGCACATTCCCATATACCCGCCACCGCCAGAAACAAACTCCTGTATCTTTGCCTTGCCTTCAAGACCCACCTCGTTCCAATATGCTGGATAGTGACCTCCTGGAAACATTAGCAAATCATAATCGTCAAGGCATCCGTCTTGGATGTCCTGTCCTCTCACTGTTGTGAAGGAACAACCCATCCATTTCGTCATATTCGACAGAACTATTTCTGCTGTTCCCAATGCCCCCTCTCCATTGTAATACGCAACATTCACATTGCTTAGGTCCGTAGGTTGTTCTTGTGCACCTAGGAAGAATAGAACTCCAACCGAGATGATGAGCGCAGAGAGAATAACTGCAATTACACCCTTGGTGAGAGCCGATCTAGTCACATCAAACGCCCTCAGTCATATACACAGTTCTTAGTATTACATCTTGCTATCCTCATTGAAAAGCTCGTCTTTTGCACACTTCGAATCCGTGGCATAAAGTGAGATATTGTCCTTCGTTGGCACCACAATCTCTATAAACTGAAGACGAACAGATGGCGGTTCGTGGGCCAGTGGCTAAGCCAGGTATAGCGACAGGCTCTTAATTCTCTTAGAGAGAGTCTAAGAGCAGGAGCAACTTGTAGATCTTGGGAATTCCCCAAGTTCAAGGACTGGTCGAGGGTTCAATGGTATAAAGCATGCCTTTGCACCGAACAAATCCCTCCTGGCCCGCCATCTATCTACGGATTTCTAAAGATGTAAATTCCCCAGTTGATAGTATCTCGTCCCCATTTTAGGTAAATTTCTTCCGCAATCTTTGTTTTTTCAATAAGCTCCTGATTGTCTGGATCATCACTATGTGATTGAATATATCTATCAACAGCCCACCATTGAAGAGTTTCATAATGGTCCCAATCATCTTTGTTTGATACAATTGTGTAGAGACAAAACAGTCCCATTTGTTCACCTTGATACACATTCTCCTCATGTGAACGGAAAGAATCACGGGTCATTTTTGTAGTTTCAAGATATTCAGTATCAGGCTCCTTCAACCAAAAAGGTTCACCAACAATCACGAAACCTCCAGATTTTGTCATCTGCTTGAGTGCTTTCAATGTTCCAGCATGATCTTCAAAGACCCAGCTTGCTCCCAAACACATTGCAACATCAAATAGTTCTCCAGGTTCAGGTCGATACTTAGCACCATCCAATTCAATGAAGGTTAAATCGGATTCAGGAACTCTCTCGAGATGTTTCTTCTTACAATCATTGATACAAAATGGAGATAGATCAACTCCCACCCCTGAAATCCCATATTTCTCTGCTAGTCTGACTAAGACCTCTCCCTTTCCACATGCGATATCAAGAATTCGAGTATCTTTTGGTAGGTTGAGAAGTTGACAGAATCTCTCGAATTTCTCTTCACTCATTGGATTACAGAGTATATGATGCTTGTGTGTAATATCATAATACTTCCATTTGTCCATTTACATCAACTCCATACCTGTTGACTCGAAAATACTCTTGGAAATAAATATTCGAGGGTTCAAATCCCTCCTGGCCCGCCATCTACTTCCTCGATATGAATCAAATCTATCCAGAACACATTTTACAAGCCACTGAACATCTGGTTTCGAGCGGGCTGACTGATATGATACTGCTAAATCCTAAAAAACTCACTCGAGAGTACCCAGACAAGGAATCAAAACAGATTATGGAACGGACAATCCAGTTCTTTGAGAATAAGGGAAAGATCAAGCTCAAGAATGACGATCATGCGCTAGTCTGGTATCAAGATTTTCTCGATTATATCAAGAATGAAGAGATATTCTACAAGATGTTGACACCGCCAGAATATGGAGAGAAAGGTTGTCGTTGGGACACGTGGCGGAACATGGAATTCAATGAGATTCTTGCTTTCTATGGACTTCATTACTGGTACACTTGGCAGGTGACAGCCCTTGGATTGGGACCAATATGGATGAGTAAGAATGAAGATGTGAAGAAAAAGACAGCTCAATTGTTGAAGGATGGTGGAGTTTTCGCGTTCGGATTGAGTGAGAAAGAGCATGGGGCTGATATCTACTCAACTGAAATGCTTCTCAAAAAGTTGGATAACAACAAGTACGAGGCAAGGGGTAGTAAGTACTACATAGGGAATGGCAATATTGCAAGCCTGGTTTCTATCTTCGCAAAGACGGACAAACCTACAGATCCAGATGATGAAAAGTACGGTAGCTACGTGTTCTTTGTTGCTGATTCACAACATGAGAAATATGAGTGCGTCAGAAATCTAGTTGCAGTCCAGTCATATGTGGCCGAATACAAACTCAACGACTATCCAATAACTGATGCAGATATTCTTTCCACAGCACGTGATGCATGGGATTGTACGCTGAATACAGTCAATCTGTGCAAGTACAACCTAGGCTGGGCTTCAATCGGGATTTGTACTCATGCGCTCTATGAGGCCATCAATCACGCTGCTAATCGGAATCTATATGGGAAATGGGTCACTGACTTCTCACATATTCGCCATCTTTTGGTTGATGCCTACGTGCGCCTTGTCGCGATGAAACTGTTTGCCACACGAGCAGGGGACTACATGCGAACAGCCTCTCTTGAAGATCGACGCTACATCCTCTATAACAGCATGGTAAAGATGAAAGTCACTAGTGAAGGAGAGAGAGTCATTGACCTGCTGTGGGATGTGATTGCCGCGAGAGGGTTTGAGGCTGAAACGTATTTTTCCGCAGCTACAAGGGACATTCGAGCGTTGCCCAAATTAGAGGGAACAGTCCATGTCAACATGGCTCAAATAATCAAGTTCATGCCAGCCTATTTCTTCATGAGCGATGAGTGCCCTGAGGTTCCAACTTTGGACGAGTCAAAACATGATGAATTCATGTTCAAACAAGGTCCTACAAAGGGAATGAGTCTGATTCGGTTTCATGATTACCGTAAAACGTTCGAAACTATCAGTTTACCAAATTTGGATATCTTCAAGGAACAGATTCAGGTCTTCAACGAGTTCATGGCCGAGGCGACACCTGATGAAAAGCAAGGAGAGGACCTCGATTTCATCCTCAATGCTGGAGAACTCTTCACCTTAGTTGTATATGGACAGCTCGTCATCGAAAACGCAAAGAAATTCGACATTGGTGATTCACTACTCGATCAGATATTCGACTACATTGTACGCGATTTCTCATCATACGCGCTGAAACTTCATTCGAAGCCAAGCAGTACAGAAAAACAGCAGGAGATACTTCTGAGATGTATTAAGAAACCAAATGTCGACGAAGATCGCTTCGGTGAAGTTTGGGAAGAAGTTCTCTCGTTGAAGGGTCTGTATGAGATGAAGAAGAAGTAGTCGCTTGAAACACACTACTTCTAGAATATGTACCAAAATAGTGGACACGAGATTGGATCAATGTAGACGATTCAATTTCCTCCTGGCCCGCCACTTTTCAAATCTTGCTTCAATCATCTTGTCTATTAAATCACTAGTATGTAGACTATCCGGTTTATTCACATGGAAAGGACACTCAGAACAGACACAGGGGAAGTCCGTTATTTTTGGAGGATTACTCTAGCTCTCATCTTGACAATCATGCTAATAGTCATCAGCAGGATTCTACTGATACTTGTAGTCCAACAGATCTTCATTCTACAAGGTATGACTCTTAATGTTGCTTCTCAAAATGCACAGATCTTTGTGTCCGAATCATCAGAGGGTCAAGCAATAGCAAGTGCACTGGATCTCGTGTTGATACTCCTACTTGTTTTCCTCCTGGTCACTCGTATTGAGAAACGAGAGTTCCACCTAAATGACCTCGGCTTGAATCTACAACGTAATACTTTGCCTCTTGTAGGGTTAGGATTAATCATTGGATGTGCTCTTTTTCTTGGAGCCGCTCTGGTTGGAGTGTTTCTAAACACAATTGAATTGCCTTTCTAC
This sequence comes from Candidatus Thorarchaeota archaeon, assembly GCA_050124975.1. Classification (GTDB taxonomy): domain Archaea; phylum Asgardarchaeota; class Thorarchaeia; order Thorarchaeales; family Thorarchaeaceae; genus SMTZ1-45. Next base: position 4,294 of record JASFEF010000221.1, read on the forward strand.
CCCGATTTCAGTCAGTGGTCTCTCTTGACTACGTTAATTGCATCGATAACATTCTATGTCTTGAACAGCTTCTGGCAAGAGGTTCTGTTTCGAGGATACCTCCAGACTCGGGCAGTTAATGAATTTGGTCAGTCTATAGGTGTGATTGTGATCACAG
>JASFEF010000222.1:0-4415 GCA_050124975.1 Candidatus Thorarchaeota archaeon
GATCTTTTGTCCTGGTTGAATCTCTCTCTTCCCCCGTAGACTCTGAAGAGCGATGATGCCTGCTTCAGGGTAGGTAGATGCCTGTTCAAAGGTCATGCTGGCTGGTTTCAGTGCTAGTACCTTTTCCAATGCACATGCATATTCCGCGAATGCTCCATAACCATTCGGGTACAAAAGATCGCCAAGAACTTCATCACCTGGCTGAAATCTCGTGACGTTACTACCAACCGCCTCCACTATTCCTGCTATATCGGTTCCGAGAATCTTGTGTTTTGTCCTCATGGGTCCCCCGAGCCGGCCCGCCCATGAGCCCCTCATAATTTCAAAGTCGGATGCATTCAGAGAAGCTGCATGAACTTTCACAAGAACCTGATTGTCAGTAGGAGAAGGCTTGTCCACATCTCTATACTGAAGAACTTCTGGACCGCCATATTTCGTAATTACTATTGCTTTCATGAGCATCCATTCTCGTGTGTTATAATGCTGGAATTGGAGCAGGACGAGATGGTGGGAACAATAGCCATACTCCCAAGACCAATTCGAAAATCCAAATCAAGAGACCCCCCAAGTTCCATAGTGCTTTCGCGTTAGGCCTTACACGTGTTACACCGTTACCTAGGCCATAGATCATGCCGGCAACAATTCCAAACCATCCAATAAAACCAAAGATATCAAGAACACCATAGATAACAAACACGATCGAGTACGCAAGTGTACCTATGGAGAACAGGATTTGTGCAAATGAGAAAGTAGAGTTCTTTGACTTGAGAATGGTAAGAGCTGAATCAGCTAATGCATCTTTTTCAGTACCGCTAGCTTCTGAGTATTGCGTTGCAATATTGAGAAGACCCCAGTAGTTCCTCTTGTTGTAGATTTGGATCAACCCTTCTCCTCCACGAGCACAGACCCAAACTATTCCTAGAATCAGGTTGAATGGACTGAACGCAATAAACATCGTTACTGCTAGAGTAATGATAACAACATGCTCAAAGACAACTAGCATAGTGCCTGTTCTGAATTTCTTTGGATCCTCGCTAATCTCTTGGAGTTTAGCGTCCGAGTCCAATTCACTGAATATTTCGTAACCGTATCTCGAGGTTGCAGTGACTAGTACTACAATGATCAACAGAAAGAGAAACCCAGATATTTCGACAAACATGGTTATCCCCTCACCCTATGCGTCTTGGTTTCATTTAAGTCTCCACAACCGTTATGACCACATTTCCTTTCTTCCGTCCGGTTTCGACATACTTCGTGGCTTCTACGATTTCCTCCAGAGGATATGTCCTATCAATAACCGGCTTTAGATGTCCAGCCTCGATGAGTTCCTTGAAGTATACTAAGTCCTCGACTAGTCCTGTTGCTGTGTCACCAAGAATTCTCTTGTTGCTTTTCTTCGGCGCGAATTTCGCTTGAACACTTCGTCGCATCATGTGAACAGCGTCAAGGAAGACTCCTCCATCCTTCAATGCTTTCATAGAACCAGATATTGATAGCTTGCCCACCGCGTCAAATATCGCATCATAGGTCTCGCTGCTCTGTGTGAAATCTTCAGTCCTATAGTCTATCATTTTGTCAGCTCCAAGCTCCTTCACCCATTCATGATTCGAGGCACTGCAGACTGCAGTGACCTCAGCTCCAAAGTGCTTGGCAAGCTGAACTGCATAGGAGCCAACACTACTTGAAGCACCATAGATCAAGACTTTTTGTCCGGGTTGAATATTTCCTTGAGTTCTAAGGAAGAACAATGCTGTGTCTGCACCAACAGGTATGACCGCTGCTTCACCAAAGGTCAGGTTGGTTGGTTTATGTGTGATTGAGCCATCATGGCCATCGCTATCTTCTGAGATGCATACATATTCAGCATATGCACCAAAACCAAAGCCCGTACCTCCGAATACCTCGTCACCCGGTTTGAACTTTGTAACTCTATCACCTACTGCTTCGACCACTCCGGCCAGTTCAATACCCAGAATGTTGAACTTCTTCGGCCTAAACACACCATTCATCATTCTTGCCAAAAAGGGATCGGGCTTTCGCATACGCCAATCAGCAGCTGTGACTGATGTCGCATAAATTTTGATGAGAACCTCATTCTCCTTTGGAATTGGCTTCTCGATTTCTTTCATCTGGAGGACCTCAGGAGGTCCATATTTTTCGAATACAACTGCTTTCATTTCATATCACCTTAGGTTGTCATTCTGTTCGTATACTAGGATTCTTTCTCTCCTCCCAATCTGATGAGTTTGAAACCAATAAGGACTTGCCAAACACCGTTCAGAATTAGTCCAAAGAGTGTTCCTATCGTCAGAGGCTCTAATATGACTCCGAACGTGCCAATGGCGGTCAAGGCGCCAGCCAATATGACCAAGTAACCGGTGGGTTTACCAAAAACTCCCCTCAACATGACCAAGCCTAGGATGATTCCTCCGACACCTAATAGAATGAGAGCCATCGTTACAAAGACACCAGACAAGTCCAATGCAAGCTGAACTGCTACAAAGTAAGCTGTTCTAAGAGTCGCGTCTGCTGAAGCTGCGTAGTTACCAGCAATCGTGACAAGGGATATTACTTGTCCTCTAGAAACTAGGAACATTGGAATTGATGAAATCCATACTGCAGTTCCCAGAAGCATTTGACTTTCGTTGATCTCCTTTAGAGAGAAATAGATTCCCAAAACTCCTGGCAACAGCAAGAACTCTCCTAGGGCGGCTAATGAGAATAGAAGAGCTGGGGGTAGGGGATTATCAAGAAATCCTTGTGCAGTCAGTGGTAATGGTACTTGAAAGATGAAGACTGAAAGGATGAATATGAAGAAGATTATACCTCCTGCAAGTAAAGCGAAACCACCTGTTTTGATAACTCCTTTCCAAGTTGTATCCTCATTCATGACAGTCACACCTCTGATTATTAATCTGGAATCATTTCAAACAGACAGTGACATAACCCCTATAAATAGCCATAATATCGAGAGGAGATTTGTAGGTGCATCTACATGGAAGATGTGAAACTCAAACTATCAATCCTATGGGTAGCACGAATGCTGACTGGTCTTCAAGGAGACGTGATTCGATATCTGGAACCGGGGATGCTTGAGTCCATAATTGACGGAACTCTTGATATTCCACTAACTGAGGAAATGTTGGCATTGATGGCTGTAATGATGATGATTCCTATTTTCATGGTATTCCTGTCTGTGGAATTGCCATACAAACCGAACCGTTGGGCAAACATCATTGTTGCAATATTCTTCATTGTCCTCGATGGTATAGGCTTCATCATACTGAGACCAGCATATGAGAACATTCTGGGAATTGGGTATATTGTATTTTGTGTATTGATAATTTGGTATGCTTGGAAATGGCCCAAACCAGAGTAGTAGTGCAAATGTAAAAGAAAAGACGAAGCCCCCAACTATCTGGGGGCTCTTGTATTTGCATTCAATTCGTTGTCTGATTAAGACGAGATTTTCGAAGTATCGACTCCCTTGGCAATCAACCAAAATGCAACGAAGAACTCATTCGCTATTATAGGAAGAGCGAAGACAATTCCAATGGTTCCAATATCAAAACCAGTGTAGACTATCATGTTCATAGCTGTTACAAGAATAACTGCAATGAATCCCCAGAGTGCGACATATCGTGGCAGAATCTCTGACTTGTACAAAAGAAGATAGAATATGAAAGCACCAAGGAGGAAGAATACTGTTAGCATCTCCATGGTCCAATGACGATCCGCTAGAATTAGTTCCGCTAGTGTATCGAAGTAGGGTGATGGCCCTCCCAAGTTGTATGCATGACTCAATTCAATGAGTGACGCTGTCTTAGTACTCCCTAGAATCGAAAGGAATCCCTCGACACCCCTGAATCCAAGGTACCCGAGAGCCACTCCCTCATTTACCCGTTTCAGAATTGTGTACATCATTACTGCAATTCCGATGACAGCTATACCATTGATTGATTCAAGGAGTACACCTATCCCTAATTGAATTGCGTTTGGTTCAACATTAGCAAGATCAACAGGAGCTTCAATTATCGGGGCCATGATGAGGTTACCCACAATGAGACCCAAGTAGCTGATCAGGAATGAGATTCCAGCTATTCTTGCATTCTTATTATCTGAATCCATTTAGTTTCTCTCTCAAATTGTGTGTTACAGGTTGTAACATTACTTGGTCCACTCAGGCTCTATCATAAATGTTCCTGCGAATTTTCTTAGATTCTTACGAGTTGGTCACAGTAATGACTACATTACCGATTTTTTCTCCTGCTTCAACATACCTATGAGCTTGGGCAGTTTGTTCTAAGGGGTAGCGTCGGTCTATAACTGATTTTATCTTTCCAGCCTCGATAAGTTCTCTAAGGAAATTTAGGTCTTCAGAGCTATTGGTTGCCGTCCCGCCTATTACTTTCTTA
>JASFEF010000223.1:0-4411 GCA_050124975.1 Candidatus Thorarchaeota archaeon
TGGGCGAATTCAACGAGTTATGAGAGCTCTTGAGCTCACAAAGGGAGTTGAGATTGCACGAAGGTATCTTGCAATGAACGCCTTTGACGGGGCTCTTACGATGCTAGGTCTCATTCTTGGTGGTCTCATTACTATCAATCCTGCAATCCCCGAAGAAGCTAGCCTTCAATTCAGTGCCATTCTACTTGCTGCAGCAGGGACGAGTATTGCTATGGCAATCTCGGGATTCAGTGGGTCTTATCTCACGGAGAGTGCAGAGCGAGATCGAGAGGTGGATGAACTAGGAAAGGCTATGCTCAGTGATATGAGCGACACATTGTATGCGAAGGCAACAAGGACCACGTCATTAGTTGTGGCTATTGTTGACGGAGCATCACCTGCAGTTGCGGCGTTTCTCATAATCATCCCGCTCTTCTTTGTCCCAGGTGGTTATCTTGGGTATCGGGTTGCGTTCTACTGTGCAATCGCGATCTGTATGGCTCTACTCTTTGCACTTGGACTGTTCCTCGGTGCTGTTTCGAAGAAGAATATGTGGTCATATGGGGCGAAGACACTCTTTGCAGGAATTCTGACCGCCATTCTGATGTTCATTATATCTCATTTCACAGGAGCAGTTGGATAGACTATGTTCGACGACCTTCCTCGAGAGCGTCTTGCTTTCCTTCCCACTCCACTTCATCGAATGAAGAATCTTGGAGAGTCTATTGGAATTGACCAACTCTGGATCAAAAGGGATGACCAGACTGGAATCTCCTTTGGGGGAAACAAGACAAGAAAACTCGAGTTTGTCGTCGGCGATGCGAAGTCAAACAAGTGTGACACTCTTGTGACTGTGGGTGGGATTCAAAGCAACCATTGTCGCCAGACTGCTGCTGTTGCTGCGGTCTCAGGTATGAGATGCATTCTTCTTCTCGGTGGTGAGGAACCCGAGGAGTACACTGGGAACCTTCTTCTCGACAAGATGTTGGGTGCGGAGATGAAGTTCTTTCCTGATGAATCAGTCTTCACTCTGAACAAACGACTTGATGGAGTAATGGAGACCCTTGTTGAATTTGGACTGACTCCATATGCAATCCCTGCTGGTGCTGCTATGCCTGTAGGAGTCATTCCATATGCTGTGGCAATGGATGAGTTAAACAATCAGTTCAAAGAGAATGACTTCCATCCAGATAAGCTCATTGTTTCTGTTGGAACTGGAGGAACTCTTGCTGGGATGATACTAGGCGCACAGATGTTAGACCTCGACATGGATATAATCGGCATAACTGTGAGTAAGTCTGCAGACGAAGTTAAGGATGAAGTGAAGGACCTCATTGAAAGGACCATCAAGACCTATCCTGATATTGAGCCTTTCAAACCCAAAATCACGGTGGATGACAGTTTCATTGGGAAAGGCTATGCAATACTTGAGGACGGAGTGGTCAGTGCAATCGAGATGTTTTCCAAGATGGAAGGTATCTTTCTTGACCCAGTCTATACTGGAAAGGCTGGACTCGCACTCATCAGGATGGCTTTGGCTGGTGATATTACTCCGGAGGCGTCCACATTGTTCTACCACACCGGGGGTGAGCTTGCTCTGTTCACATATCCCGAACTTGGGCACAAATAGAACGTTATCAGCTGATTGGAAACAACGTGACATAGAGCCATCCTATGATGAACATTCCAATCCCAATTAATCCGCAGATTATGCAGAATGTATTCTCATAGAGGGTCCCTCGTGGGGCTGTGTATTCGATATGTGATGTCTGAGTTTTCTCATTCATTATTTTCACTCATCCCTATTTTTTACCAATCAGATTCATTTTTCTGATCGCTTGACTACAGATGCTAAGATTCCAAGTAGGCAATACAGTATCATGATTATCACAGGTACTATTTCATCCAGAATGGATGCATTGTAGAATGCTACTGCTCTAGCTGCCTCCACATAATAGGTGAGAGGAAAGAGGTATGGGAGCATGGCGATATAAGATGGCATTTGACTCAAGGGGAACAAGAGCCCGGATAGGAACATCTGGGGGAGAATGAATACGAGCATGAGCTGTATTACCTGCAGTTCATTCTTCATCCGAACAGAAATTGCGAGTGCAAGTGTGACAGATCCGATAGCTAAGAGAACAACTAATGGAATCAACAATAAGATGGACGAAAGTAGTCGTGGAGAGATGTAGATTAACACAGCGCTAATGACTGTTGTCTGAACTAGAAGGACTCCGATGAACGCAACTGAATACCCGAGTACAATCTCGAAATCCGATAAAGGTGTACTTAGCATTCTCTCCAGTGTTCCTTGTTGCCTCTCGCGTAAGAAGAAAATTCCTGGAATCAGAAAACCGAAGAATACACTCATGAAACCAATAATAGCTGGACCCATGATTTCAATCATTGACATTCCTGCTTCTCCATAAACATATGTAAGCTCCATACTGGTTTCACTCTCTCGCCCGAAAGCTTGTGCGATTGATTCAGAGATTGACAACTGAATTGCCGTTAATGCTGAAGCAGCTTCTGCAGTTTGTATGCCATTTACGAATAGCTCAATGGGTTGGTCTTCACCATTGATCGTGGCTTGTGTGAAATTAGACCCCACATAGATTCCTGCAACTACTGATCTGCTTTCGAGTAACTCAACAACTTCCTCACGGCTACCACACATGGTGACAGACACATTGCCATTTTCAGACAAGGTGTTCTCTAAAATCGCACCAATCGTAGTTGTATATCCAACATCTTCATTTACGAGAGAAAGGTTGAATGAGAGGTCAAATGGATTTGGTGGAAGTGGTACTGAGAATGATATGTTTTGCTGCATCTCAACACCTCTACTTCCGAATACTTCACTGGCAGCCTGTGTACTCACATTTCCTATCATCGCCAGAATGTAGTTGGCTTCCATCTCACTAGTTACATTGACATGCAATTCGAGTGTGACATTTCCCCCCTTTAGTAGACCCTCTGTGAAATTGAAAGGCAGGAAAAGAACGGCTTGAATTGATTCTCCAATATCTTCGAAAGCATCTGCACGAGCTCTTTCAAAGACAGTGACATTCTCATTTTCTTCGAACAGAGATGATGCAGCGATTCCGAGGTTCTCTTCAATGGGAGTGTCTTGGATACACACAGCTGTTGGGACATTCACAACCTCTCCTGAAAGTATGAATGACCATAGGAACGTGATTAGGAGTGGTGCAACTATCAGTAGACCAAGGGTAGGTCGGTCTCGACGAATCTGACGGAAGATTCTCCGTATCATCGTACCAATACGGTGAGAGTGACTCATTGTTGAGCCCTCCTGACATGATGAGCGAAAGCCTCCTCAAGCCCGGGCTGTTTCACAACGATGTCGTTTACCTGAAAATTCGCTTTTGTCAAAGCCTGAAATATCCTGAATTTGACATCACTGCTAGCTGATGTCACTATGAACCGTTTCCCTCTGATTTCAACAGGAGCTATGCTCTCCAAGATGTTTCTGAGTTGAGTAGAATCATCAGGATCAATACTACCAGTAATTGTACTTTCTAGAGGGAGTGAACCAATCAGCTCCTCTGGGGGACCATGGGCAATTAGTTTTCCTTCAAAGATCATGGCAACATTGTCACATCTAGTCGCCTCATCGAGATAGTGTGTTGTCATGACAATCGTTTTGCCCTCATCAGCTAGTCTGTGGAAGTGATCCCAGAATTCCATTCGCAAGTCTGGACTGACCCCGACTGTTGGCTCGTCAAGGAATATTAATTCTGGATCATGAGCTACTGCACAGGCAAGACTCAATCGTTGAATTGTTCCTCCGCTAAGCACCTCAACAGTACGATCTAGTGATTCCGTAATCCGAGCAAAACTGGCAGCTTGCTCGACCAACTCCATTCTTCTTTTTGGGTCCTCGACGCCATAACTTGCTGTGAAGAAATCTAGATTTTCTCGCGCTGTCAAATCTGGGTAGAGCGATTTAAGCTGCGTCATGTATCCGGTACGGGCACGCTCTTCAGTAGAAAGACGATTCGATTGCGTTTCTCCTATGTAGCAGGTTCCATTTGTCGGGTTAAGAATGCCAATCATCATTCGCACTAGAGTTGTCTTTCCTGCCCCGTTGGGTCCCACCATACCCAGAATCGTTCCTTGAAGAACCTCAAGAGAAATGTTGTCAACAGCAACTATATCCTCGAATTGCTTAGTGACATTAACGGCTCGAATCAATTCATTTTCCTCCACAAATCTCTCCGCGAATGGTTTTTGTAACCGTTGCCTTAGTTAGTACATTCTGTTGATATGTGTCTTCTCAATCGGTGATTGTCCTCAGCCTATTAGGTTGGTAATCCTCATCACACAACGTACCTTATTCCATCGCACTGGTGGAGAGCCTACTCTCTTCGGATATTCTGAACATGGATGAGCATCGAATACAAGGTTC
>JASFEF010000224.1:0-4410 GCA_050124975.1 Candidatus Thorarchaeota archaeon
ACCATGTTCTTTGTTGGACCAAAGCTCAAGGCTCCAAATTGACATGCACTCACACAATCTCTTTGTCCCTCGCAGAGATCTGGATTTAATTGAATTACATATTCTGCTTTGTAGAGAAGTCCAATATCGTAATCTCGCCGCATTCGTATGCCCATACAATTGGGGTCCTCGCAAGAACAAATAGCTGTTATGTAGGGAACCGGATGAAACCAAACCGTGGAAACTAGACCTTCTTCTGAAAAGCTCTCCAGTATCCGAGTTGCTTCTTCACGATCCATTGGTCGCTTTACGTTCTCAGGAATGTAACGAGGTAGTTTATCCGCAATCTCACTCATGACACCGAATATGAGGCAACATGCCTCCTTCTCTCCTCTGCACATGTATCGACACACACAATAGTTCAACGTGAGTGGTTCTGCAGCAAGGTTCTCTATGATGTGAGATGCATCTTCAATTGGTAAAACTTGGCCAAAGTGACCATCAACTCCTATGTGCTTTCGTTTTGGTCCCTCGTTATGCAAGACACCATTGATGATCCTCCTCACTACTCTACCAATAATTGGCGTCTGAAGCTTATATCCAGAACCAGCGAATGTCATACCATAGACAGGTGTGACACCAGATCTATCAAAGACTTTGAGTATCTCATCTAGGTGCTCAACAGCATTGGTTTCCTCAGCAAGTTCCCTCTGATAGTTACGAGCATTGAAGTACCATTTTCCACCGTCGCCATGCTTTAGACACCACTCACACAAAATTCACACCAGTTGAATGCTATTCATTGACCTCTATAAGAATCATATTACCAATTGCAGACTCAACCAACTAGAAAGGGGCAATCTTTTATCCTACTGCAGATTCCAACTACTCAGCGTGATTAATCATGGCATCATATGTTGGTATATTCAAAGGCAGAGACTGGCTAGAAACCCAGTCATGGTCACAAGAAGATCTCAAGACGCTGATAGATGCAGCAAAGGATCTGAAGAAGAAGTACAAAGATAGAGTATCCACTTCGGACATACTTCGTGATAGAACGCTTTTCATGATTTTCTTCAATAGGTCACTACGGACAAGGAATAGCTTCGAGGGAGGTATGACACAGTTAGGGGGTCATGCGCACTTCCTATCCCCCCAGGACATCTATGTTCCCGCACTCCCAGAGGATGAAGAGGCATACAAGACCGAGAGAATTGCGGATGTTGCACGAGTCCTCGATGAAATGGGCGATGCGATTGCTATCAGGCTTTATGGAGACGCCGCTAAGTGGGATTACGGACGAGGACATCGCACACTGCAGGAGTTTGCCAAATGGGCCAAGATTCCTGTGATTAATATGGAGGATGATGTGTATCACCCATGTCAAGCATTGGCTGACATTCAAGCCGTAGATGAGCATGTAGGTAAGTTTCAGGGTAAGAAGTATGTCATGTCATGGGCTTTTAGTGAAGGTCTCAAACCACTTGCTGTGCCACAGAGCTGTGTTCTGAGTGCCACCAAGATGGGAATGGATGTTGTCTTCGCACGACCAAAGGGATACGAGCTTGATGACAAGATAATCGATTATTGCAAGGAAAATGCTGACCGATATGGTGGAAGTTTCGAGGAAACTGACAACATGGAAGAGGCATTCGAGGGAGCCCATGTGGTCTATCCCAAGAGCTGGACCGCCAGAACTGCATTGCCAGGTCCATGGGGAGGTCCTGCCGAGCCAGACAAGAAACTGGCCGTAGAATACGCACGCAAGAATAAGCCGTGGATCTGTGATCAGGCCAAGATGGACTTGACATCAAAAGCAATCTATATGCACTGTCTTCCTGCAGACCGTGGCATGGAGGTCACTGATGAGGTGATTGATGGACCTCAGAGCATTGTATTTGATGAAGCGGGAAACAGAATGCACGCACAGAAAGCCCTAATGGCGGCTATAATGTAGGAAAAGAATGGAGGGGGGACTATTCAGTCAGCCCCTCATCGCTTCTTCTTCTCTCTTCAATCGCTCATTCTCGAGGTCCTCTATCCGTTTTTCCTTTACAGTTCCTACCTCGAAAGGTCTCTGTCTTTGTCATGATTATCACAACCTTCTAAGTCGCAACGTATCTTACAGACAAAGTTTGCCCATTAACCAACTCAGAACAGAAAACTCAAGTCACATTGATTTGTACTGAATGACCATGCAGCAATCTCCGCCCGTTCCCCCGAATCCACTTTTTGGTATTCTAGCTTGGGGATTTGTGTTTCTCTTCATCTATGCCTTTGTCAGACTTGCCAATGAGGGTGAAGGTCGGTATCATCGGTGCAAGAGAGCAATCATCGTTGGTTTACTCGGAATAATCATTGTTGTACTCTTGGAGTCCATATACTATTGGAGCTGGAGTTTGCAAAGTAACCAATTAGATGTTAGTCTATTTCTTGTGTGGGGTATTACGATGATGTTTGGACTCATTTTCATTGTAGTGCCAGCAATTGATCTTGCAGTGCAAAGGCTTCTTCTAAGACAATAGAATAATCACATAAGGTGCCATAATCTCTTGAGAACTCAGTTGGTGATATTGGTGGAATCAGTTGTTGCCGAGATTGAAGAGATAGTCAACAGAGAAACCAGAGCATGGGATACACAAGATGTTGATCTTTTGATGACAGTCTTTCATCCTGACATGGTATGGCCTTGGCCTCCGAATGCAAAGGCACATGACCCAATGGACTGGGTCATTGAGTGGGGTCGGTATGATGCTGAGCGTTGGCGAAAAGGATGGCAGGGTCTCTTTGATACACATGAACTTGTGCACAACATACGCACCATCGGGAAGATTGAGGTTTCCAATGAGTATGATGGGGCTTTCGCAGTTGTTGATATTGACACCTACTGGCGTGACAAATCAGGAAATGACAACCGCTGGATGGGTAGAACCTGCAAGATCTATTCAAAGGTTCATGATGAATGGAAGATGACAGCGCAGGTTGGCGTGTTGGACTACGATGATGTTACAATTTAGACGACTTGAAATTCAAACTCTCTCTCCTAATGCTTAAAGGGCACCACGCACATAGCATCTGAATCGGATTATTAAGAGTTGGAAAGAAAATGAAGAGAAAGGGTGTGAACCTTGTCCTCTCATTCATTGGTCCAATCGCGTTGATCATCATTCTGACAATGCCTATTGGTCCTTTGTTTGGTGGATTAGGTATCATTCAACCCGTTGGTGGAATCTTCGACAATGGAGCACCAGAACCAGGTGATCAGACAATCAAACTCACCGGTCTGGATGCCGAGGTTGAAGTCATTATCGACCATCTGGGAATACCCCACATCTACGCAGAATCGATTTCCGATGCTACTATGGCGTTAGGATACATGCATGCGAGAGATCGGTTGTTTCAAGTCGTGATGCAGAATGCGTTTGCAGCAGGACGGGTTAGTGAGATTGTGGGTGGTTATGCAGCTAGTTCAGATATGTACTATCGATCAATTGGGTTAGCTCGATCGGCGCAGGAAACAGCTGACTGGTACGAAGCAAATGCCGCTTCGGATCCTGACGTCGCGGGAGCATTAGCCGGCATGAACGCCTTAGTCGCAGGAGCTAATATCTACATCAACTCATTGACTAGTGCGAATATGCCGATGGAGTTCAAAGTCCTGGGTCATACTCCTGAGCCATGGACCTTGACCGATTGTTTCGTTAATGCCAAGATGCTTGCTTGGGGACTTGCTGGAGGATTGGAAGACTTCCGACGTCAGTGGATTCGACAAACACTCGACAATGATACTTTGTATAATGATCTTCTGCCTGATGTTATGCCCAATACAGTACCGATAATTCAGGAACAGGTCAACCTCAGTCTAGCAGAGTATCCACTTGGTCCCGGTAAAGTACCAGTATCAGCCATTCCTGAAAAGTCCTCTATCACTACATTAGCTGAAGAAGCAACAATCCCTCAAGACAAGTTAGAGGCTGTGATCAAGATGATGAATGATGTCGTCAAACCATTTGGTGATCTCGAGTTCGTTGGAAGTAATAATTGGGCAATCAACGGTTCGAAGTCATCAACGGGAATGCCAATTGTGGCTGGAGACCCACATCTCGGACATCAAGCACCATCGGTATGGTATGAGGCACACATCGTTGTACCCGGGATTCTTGATGTGACTGGAACAACATTTCCTGGACTTCCTGCAGTTCTCATCGGTCACAATGACCACATAGCATACAGCTTCACCAATGTAGGTGCTGATGTCAACGATGTCTTCGTTGAAGAGCTCAACCCTTCCAATCCTGACCAGTACAAGTACAATGATGAGTGGAGAAACTTCACCATCCATCAGGAGGACATTCACACAAAGGAGGGTGATGTCATTCCATTCACAGTCAAAGAGTCAGTCCACGGACCCTGTATCGATTCGGTCTGGAA
>JASFEF010000225.1:0-4396 GCA_050124975.1 Candidatus Thorarchaeota archaeon
CATTGGGCTGACTAGGGAAACTCCTTCAACTGCAGTAATGTTTTGAATTAAGTCTATAGTGACATTGCTGAGTGTTGGATCCACTTCTACAGCTATGTCTGCACCGGTTTCGAAGTAGAACACATGTTTCATGTGGGTGTTGCCAGTGGTTGCTGACAACGCCGCAAAAAGACCAGCTGTAAAAACCATTGCAATGAACATTGTCCCTAATGCTTCAGATTTTTTGAACATCCTCGTTGTCCTTGAAATCAAACGAGCACCAACAACCAAAGATGGTCTTCTAATCCGTGCTAGGATTCTGGATTTGATGCCAGCAGTTTTTCTTGAGAGCAAACGCGTGAAGAAATACAGGAAGATAGCCATCACTGGAATAATAGTCGCTGCGAAGAATGTAGATGCCATTGCAGTCAGACCTCCAAATGAAAACACGACCATCAACAGCAATAGGAGATATCCGAAAATTCCAACGATGAGCATATCAATTGCTGGGCTACCCATTTCCTCTGACTCAGTAAGTATCTCTCCTTCTAGGACAGCATGAGCCTCTGTTGGTGTCATGAGTAGAGCTTTCACTGCAGAAGGTAGAGCTACTATCAATCCCACTACGAATGAAAATGAGAACACAATAATTATCGCTGTCGGTTGGAGGAGAAGTGTGAAACCAGATAGCTGATCAAGATTAAACACCAGTAATTCTCTGACTGAACCTGAGAGAACTGCACTCAGAATCCCTGTTAATACAGCTCCAATACTCCCAATGATACCAGTAGTTACTGCGCTACTCAACACCCAAGTGAATGCCTGAATACCTGATGAACCTCTTGTCTTGATTGTACCAACATCACGACGTTGTTCGTCAGACAGAAGTTTGGAGTTGTACTGGATTAGCATTACTCCCATGATGATTGAAGGTATTGAGAAAGCAATTGCGACTGCACGTACACTCAAGGACCAAATTGCAAACTCAAATACGGCTTCTTGGAGTTTGAATGAGTCATAACCGATGATTCCATAGGGCAGAGTCTCCTGCTCAATCTGCTTCTTAGCGTTGTCAAGTATTTCTATCATCGTTTCTGCATCATTTTGAACTATCCCTGTCCTGTCGAACTTGACCCAGATTCGGTTTTGAATTCCATACCACTCATCATGTGGCAGAAAACCAAATGTTTCATTGAGTGATTCGGGAGTCGTGATTACTTGGAGGTATGTTATTTCTGGTTGATCCCAATAAGGCTCGAACATATAGATATTCGATATGAAGGTCCCCACAACTGTGTAGTTTCTCTCGATAGTATTTATTGACCATGTGTCGTTAATCCAATCTTCGGTTGTAACAGATACTGTGTAATTCTCACCTATCTCTAGACCTTCTGCGAGGAATAGACTCTTTTCAACCAGACATGAATCGTTATCATATACAAGGTCGCCGCTGTCCAGTTCAATGGCTTCTGGAAAACTCTCAAAAGCTGTGTTATTTATTCCCAGGAATCCCTTTCTGCTGTACCGATAGTCTTCAACATACCAGTCATAGATATTTACGAATGTGAGAGGTTCTGTCGTGACTACATATTCTTGCGATTCCACAATATCTCTGATATCCTCTGCAGTAGTTAAGTTCTGGAAATAGAATGGATAGCTGAATGACACCTCCATGTCTATTGGCACATCAGCTGTCATATCATTGAGGACCGTTGGTGCGGTTGAATCCATATAGAACAAGATACCTCCTAGCACTCCACTCGATAGTGAGAATATCAACAGAGTTGTTAGTACTTCTGGAGCTCTTGCTGATAGACGTGCGAATAGGAACATCTACATGTCACCTCCATATGGTGCAGCCTCCGCCCAGGTAGCGTTCAATGTTACCGCAAGATTGATTCTAGATCCTAGAACTGCTACAATTCCAATGAAAATAACTACAGATACAACAAAAAAGGCTAGAACCGCTATAATGGTGATCCAAGGTATCATTGGGAATATCGACACAGGATAGATTGCATACCAGGATGCTATGCCCGTGGAGGCTGAATTAATCGATGGTGTTAGGTATAACGGTGCATAACCAAAAAGGAGTACAAGGCTGAACAGCATTAGCACAAGCATCTCAGCCCCTTGTGCCTTTATGATCATACCTACATCTGCTCCATTTGAACGGAGCAATGCAATCTCCCTTCTCCGAGCTCGCACACCCTCTAAGGCATAAACTGCAAATGCACCGAGTATCGTCCCAGTGGTTAGTACCGTTATCATTGTGTCAATTGCTCGGTCCATGTGATATGCTACCTGCCCCAGATACTCATCAGTCCTTGTACTGACAGAGTCCCACTTACCATCAAAGAGTACTTGCATACCCCCTTGGTCTAGAAGTTCATTCGCAATCTGGGTTCCATTCGCTCCATCTGCAGTCTGAACACAGAGGAAGGAATACGTTTCATTTACAATGTCAAGTTGAGTGCTAAGAAACTCACGATTCACTATGACCCTCTGTTGCCCCACAATCTGATAGAATCCAGGATAGTACGGACTTGGTGGAGGCATCATCATATAGTCATAGTAAACCCCCTCTTCTCTCTCAGGCATCTCTGGAATCGAAGTGACAATCCCCAAGATTCTGAAGGATATTGGGATTGCGTCTTCGTCAATCTCTGTAGCGCGTAGGACATCTCCAACCTCAAGGTTGTAGTCATTTGCTATGTCTGATGATACAATAGCACCATCCGGAACAGACGCAAGAGACTCTAACATCCCTGCCATCTCAGATTCATTCAGTCGACTACCTAAGTAATGATAACCTATGTCTGCATATTCTACTGGGTTCACAGCAAGGAAGGTGTTGTATCCCTCATAGCCACTGGTCAGATACAAACCAATCTCTGAAACTATAGTTCCAGCCTCTACTTGATCATGATTTGAAACATTGGTGAAGAATTCGTCCCAGAGGGAGAATTGCTCCTCGTCTAGTACAAAGGTGAGATCTGAACCTACACTGAGTCTGGATTGGTAGTCACTAGTCACAGGTAATGAAGCATCAATAATGGCACTGTTCCATGAAAGGCAGATTGCCAGAACGAGTACCATGGCAGCAGCCCCTCCAGATGAAGCTCCCTTTCCAATCCTCCGTATACCAATGGATGCTGAGATTGGTCCTACTACTCTAGCCATAAATCTAGAGATTGCAGTCGCACCCCGTCGAAGCATCTTGATTGACAGACTGGCCATCCCAAGAAAGAGAGGTAGCGGTACAATTGGCATAATTAGACTAAGAATTGGATCGCTAGATACTATAGCCCCACCTGTAGTCAGAGTCAATAGTAGAAGACCTGCTACAAAGACAACTAGTAGATCCCATCTAATGAAATTGAAACCTCTCACTAGTTTCGCAATCTTGCCTGTGTTTTCATCAACAGATCGCTTGGTCGAGTAGATAACGCGATATCCTAAAAGTGTTACATCCGGCACGGCGATTCCAACAACGACGGAAAGAATCAAAGACTGAAGAGATACTAGAAGTGGTTCAGTAAACATTAGGGTGAAGTCAAATTGGAAGAAACCTGTTGCTGATATTGCCACTCTGCTGATCCCAATCCCAACCCCGAGACCTAGAATGCATGACAGAATTGAGAGTACAATGACCTCGCGATTTACAATCTTGTCTAGGTCTCCCGAAGAAGCACCCCTCGAAAATAACATGGTTGTTTCGAATCTTCTTTCGTTTACATTGTGACGGATTGCTAAGAAGTTAACAAGCACGATTAGAATTATAATTCCAGAAGACCTGAACAGCTGACTGAATCTCGCTGCTTGAACCCAATACATGTATGAGTTGATTGCGTCTGCAACACGATTTGACACCCAAAACCTCGATGACCATGGATACTGGGGGTCATAATTTGGGTCGAGCTCTCGGATTGCTTGATCTATCCCTGTGACAAAAGCAAGTGAGCCTGCAGCATCAAATGGACTTATTCTTGTTCTATCAATATCGATATAGAACTTGTAGTCGACATACTCCATGAGACTTGGAACTACAATCGCAATACTTTCGAATGCCCAATAATAGTCATTGAAAGACTCATCTCCACCCTGCCTGTAGATTCCTATGATTTCCACTTCTTGGTAGGGGCCCTCCCAGTATGTGGAAAAATTGAGGACATCTCCAATGTCGAAATTATAATACTCTACTAGATAATTGATGATTGCAATCTGTGAGCTATTGGTAGTAGGGAACTGACCCTCAACAAGTGTAATGTATCCTGGAAAGGTATCCATGAACTCCTGATCAGGTGCTATGATGTCTCCATGAACTTGATCCCAATACTCTCCCCATGTCTCATTGACCCAGTACTGCAGATTTCCACTGCTTCGTTGAAGTGCGGCGGACCTGGCAACACCATCG
>JASFEF010000226.1:0-4372 GCA_050124975.1 Candidatus Thorarchaeota archaeon
CTCACATTCCTGGGATTATCGGTAATTCGCTGTTCAGTGACTTCTTCGAGAAGTACAACTGGTATGATTCGTTCAAGCGAGAAATCAACCAAGAGGTTGATGATATTACAGAAGGATGAGTTGATTAAGACCATCCCGAAGTATCTATGAAGTTTTACAGAAGTTCAGTATGATCTCTGCTAGCTCTTCTCCCTTATCCTCCTGAAGAAAGTGTCCTGCATCATCTATCGTAACATGCTCACGATTCTGTGCTCCAGGAATCATCCTCTGAAAGTATCTTTCGCCGCCTCTGGTGACTGGATCCTTGTCACTGAAAGCTGTGAGGAATGGCTTCTTCCACTTTGTCAGAACATTGTCCCATACCTTGCGATTCTCTGAGAGCTGTGAGGGAACCAGGTATGGCATGATTCGAGCTCCCGCTTTGAATGATGAATCAGGGAAAGGAGCATCGTAGGCTTTCACAACCTCTGGGGAGAGATTTGTCATTGTTCCTGATTGAACTATATCGCCGATTTGAAGCTCAGGGACTGATTGTGAGTATGCTACCCAAGTCATCAGATTGGTGTTCTTTTGGAATTCTTCTAGTGTGATTCCCCTCAAACGTCTGATTCTGAGCTTGAAAAGAGGATATCCAATCTTTGCTTTGATACCCCTTGCAGAAGGAAGACCCGTGTTTGCGGCTATTATCCTGGCAAATCTATCTGGGTCTTCTCCAACCACACGGAGACCGATTAATCCGCCCCAGTCTTGGCAGAACAATGTGGTGTTCTCAAGATCCAGTAGTCTAACGAACTCCAGCATTATGTCAACGTGTTTCTGATGACTATGATCCTTTGTTCTGGAGGGTTTGTCAGATTTCCCAAATCCCATGAGGTCTGGAGCAATAGTACGATATCCAGACGCAACAATTGGTGGAATCATCTTTCTGTAGAGATAACTCCAAGATGGTTCTCCATGCATCAAGAGGATTGGAGGCGCCTCTTTCGGACCTTCATCTACGTAATGAATACGCAGTCCCTTGATGTCAACATAATTTGGTTGAAAATCGTAGTCAGGCAGATTCTGAAATCGTTCATCAGGAGTTCGAAGTATCCCTTCTCTGGACATAACCCTTCAGTTCTTTCCTCATAAGATGAGTCTTGTGTATCCAATGAAATGGCCACTTCCAGATGATATAAGGAGGTAGATTCCAAAGGAACACGATACAGGTGTGGATTTGTCACGATGGAACTAAAGCAAAATGAGGTAGCTGCATTCCAGACCAAGATTATGGCTTGGTGGAAAGAAAATGGACGTGATCTGCCATGGAGAAGAGACCCTAGCCCCTACAACGTCTTAGTTTCTGAGGTTATGCTACAACAGACTCAGGTCAGTCGTGTAATTCCGAAATATAATGAGTTCTTGGAAACGTTTCCAACAATCGAGTCGTTAGCCAAAGCAGAAACCAAACATCTTCTTCAGGTCTGGAGTGGATTGGGATATAACCGTCGTGCGCTCTGGTTGAAAGAGGCAGCCAGGCAGATTTTGGAGAGAGGAGAGTTTCCTCGTTCAGTGAATGAGCTGAAAGAACTGAAGGGAATAGGACCTTACACATCTCGTTCAATTCTAATTTTCGCTTTCAACAATGATTTAGCAGCAGTGGACACAAACATTCGACGTGTCCTGATTGCATCTGGCTTTGCAGATGAGAGCATGAAAGAGAAGGACTTGCAGGATGTTGCTAATAGAATATTGTTGAAGGGGAGGTCTCGGGACTGGCACAATGCACTCATGGACTATGGATCTGCAGTCATGACATCAAGTATCACAGGAATCGCTCCAACATCCAAACAGCCGTGCTACAATGGCTCATCGCGACAGATTCGCGGAGAGCTCATTCGGCTATTGACGCAATCAGAGAAGGTCAGCATCAGTGATCTCAGATCAAGTTTGGACTGTGATGTTGAACTGTCTGAGCTTGAGAGAATATTAAACAGACTTGTATCTGATGGTCTTGTTGAACAAACATTAAGCGGCGATTTCCATATTGCAGCTTGATATCATTCACGCCTCAGGAAGAGTCCTTTATCTACTCGGACAGTTTCAACCTCACCTGTTGCGCACTTCAAATCACCTGAGTAGAGCACGCAAGAAACCTTGATTCGTTTCTCATTCATGTCTGTTACTTTTGCCCGAAGTGTTACTGGTTTGTCCATGGGAGTAGGTCGGAGATATTTCACTGAAATTCCTGTAGTGACGTGCAAGAAGTGTTCGTTAAAATCTGGAGCCGCCTTGTGAGCCGCTGCGTTTGCAGTTCCAGTCCCATGACAATCAATCAGAGTTGCGATGATTCCTCCATTCAGAACCCCTGGGAAAGCCATATGATATTCCTTGGGTTCCCAAACAGCAACGGTTTCATCATCCTCCCAATGGCTCTTTAACTGGAGCCCATGTTTGTTGTTTTTCCCACAACCCCAGCAAAAAGTCCCTTCTTCAGGCCACAGATCTTGGATATATTCCTCAGGCATGTTCATCACTATGTTCGATGTACCGACACACGCCGGTATAAACCTAATCTAGTCTTGAAGTTGGCTCATGCACATGACAGAAAGAATCGTGGCTCCATGTGGTATCGTTTGTACAGATTGTCCTGCATTCCTGGCAACACAGTCGAACAATCAAGAGAAACTTCAGGAGATTGCTGAACAGTGGTCAACAGAAGACCAACACTATCAGGGAGAGGACATTGTATGCGATGGGTGCTTCAGCGATCGCGTGCATGCGTTTTGCGCTGAATGTGAGGCAAGAGCGTGTGCAATTCAAAATGGACATCGTGTTTGCTCTATCTGTTCGATGTACCCATGTGACAGATTGAATGATGTATGGAGTTCTTTCACAACCTCATCAATCGAAGATTGTAAAGACACACTCAAAGCGGAGAGAGAACGCATTCTATCTCAGAATCGTGTATAGTGTTGAAACACTACTCAACAGCAAACCGGAGTGTTGAACCAGCTCCAATGTCTTTGAAACTATTGTCAAATGCATACATCAAAGCAGCGCGTCCCCGAAGTCCTGTGCAGTGACAAGGTGCAAGCGTCGTGAGTGGGTATTTCTTCAAACTCTCAACTGTTTCCTCCAAGCGAGTCTTAGATGCATCATGAAGATGTAATCCCCCCACAATTCCGAGCACAGATGATGAACTAGTCAAACTCACAACACGATCCACAGTGTTAACAACCCCAGAGTGGCAACAACCAGTGAGAATCACAACAGAGCCATCCTTCATGTGGAAGAAGACCGATAGGTCATCCTCAATATTATCGGGAATTTCTTTACCATCCTTTTCAGTAGTTATCTTTCGCAGGTTTCCGGTCAACTTCTCGAAATCATTTGTCCGAGGCACAACACCAGTGGTCATGATACCATCAGCGACCCGATAAGGCTCCGTTGTGGTAATTACCTCGGTCTTGGATTCGAGTTCAGACGCACTGAAGTACCTATGAATTCCAATCTCATGACGCTTCCCATCTTTCGATGTGAAGATCTTGTGTAGCAGTGCATGTGGGTGACACAAGACAGGAACGGTCTTACCAGCAATAGTAAACACCTTCATTACTCCAGCCACATGATCCCAATGTCCATGGCTGAGAATAATCATCTCAATAGGGGACAAATCACGTTTCTCAGAGTCTTTTAGAAATTCCACATTGTGTTCTAATGCAGGAGTCCCCCCGGCTGCATCAAAAAGAAACTGAAACTCATTTCTGTCATCGTAAACAACCTTGACCAAAGCAGCAAAACCAGCCTCACCGACGACTCGACCCATCTGAACATTCCCATCAGCAAGAATCCTAATTTCAACCTCTACGATTGCTCGTGTCACCTTTTTGCACCTCTATTCATTTTTCTTCAGACCTACGACGCTTAAACCCAGGAAACACTGCAGGTGTTGTCCTTCGATACTCCGCGTAGACTTCACCAAACCGTTTCAGGAGATCCTTCTCTTCATAGTAGATGTGAATTGGTGTAAAGACAAAGACGAAGACAATCATCCAGACAGAGAGGAAAAGTGAGTTGATAAATAACGCAATCACTACATAGAGCGGCATCTCGCCTACAGCACCGGGATGTCTGATCCTCTTGTAGATTCCACCGTGTAGTTGAATCCCTTTCTGAGGTGCATGCATCTCTTTGCCAGCATCTCGCATCGCAATCATCAAGATGATGAAACAGGGCACGGCAATGATCAAGCCTATAATCATTCCAAACAGGGGATCCGGGTTGAGGACCCAGGCGAGCTCAGGTACCGGGAACCAGACCCATAGAATTGTGTTGAGAATCATGATCCCTGCAAACACGAAAGAGATGCTTCGTAGCTTGGCACACTCCG
>JASFEF010000227.1:0-4292 GCA_050124975.1 Candidatus Thorarchaeota archaeon
TCACAGAATTACCATTGACCACGATCTCTGCATTCTCGACTTCACGTCGTCTTTGATTAAGCACCTTTTCAACTCTTACTGCTAAATCTGCGTGTTGAATCATTTGATCGATATCAATACCAATTGATGTCCCACCAGCATCAATCTGCTCACAAATCTTCTCCGTCACATAATCATAGATTTCATCGCGGCCTTGAGGTTGTTCAAGTCGGGGTAGAATAAAACCAAGGTGTTCATTGGGATTACCATCCAGGAAACCCATCCACGACATGTCTAAGGACGAGAGAATGCATTGAAGTAGGTGATAATGCATCCATTTGGGATTCTGTGATGCAAGTTGTGAAGCGATTTCATGCACGTGAGGAGGTTTAACCCAACCACGAGAGAACATCTCGGCAAATTCAAGGACCTTTTTCATTGGCTCCCTATATGGTGCTTCATCTGGTACGGGATCAAGAACACAGAGCAACAGATAGGATTCTCCAACCTCAATGATGATATCGTATGCAGCTTTTCTGATTGTCCGAATTGGAGTCTTGGCAAAGATGATGACTGCAGTCACAAAACCATCGATAAGATCAGGATCTACTGTAGTCTCACGATTGGACACTGTAGCAACAGGAGTGCCTCCTTCCATTTTGATGAGTGATACATACCTGATTTTGTCAGTATCATACTGCAAACGAGTAAAACCCCCATACTCCTTATTCGTTTATTGTGTTCTTTGAGAACTATAATAATCTCATATCAAGAGTGGTAAATGCTAAATCAGAGGAGCGCACACCAATAATCGGGAGATTGCAATGGCTGATGAAGAGTCGAAGATGATTAGAAGTCAAGCCAAGGACACTGCTCTAAAATTCATCGAGTGCATCAACTCAGGAGACTGGAAAGGTCTCATGGATCTCCAGACAGAGGACTTCACATTCATCGACCTCTCAGGCGATGTCCATATTGGGAAGGACAGCTGGGAGAACTACTTCACTTCATATCCAGACTACAAGATTCATGTTGACAAGCTTATAACTAGTGGAAACGGGGTTGCTGTCATCGGGAGAACAACTGGATCTCATGCAGGTCCAGAGGTTGATGAGAGTTGGACAATTCTATGGACAGCTGGCATTCGAGATGGACGCGTCGCTGAGTGGAGAATCTACACTGACTACTACGAAATCAGAGGAGTTTAGGAAGAGTACTTTGTCGTCTTTAATGATAATAGACACAAATAACGGTCTTATGCTTTGATGATATACTCCATATGCGTTTAAACAGCAGATCTACGTGGAAGGACATGACATTAGAGAAAGAAGTCACAATATACAACTTCTGTCCTTGCTTCAAGGACTTTGAGGGTGAATTAATCTGTCTCAATGATGACAGTCTCAGTGACATCGAACACTCAATCTTTGCAGCAGACATCCTCAATCAAGATGCATCACTGGATCTAGTAAAGCAGTTTGAAGTGGGTGATGGACGGACCTGCTATTCATCCATCTATACACATGATGGATGTGTGTATTGTTCCTCACAAGGCTGGAAGATTCGAATTCACAGAGAAGATATAACATCAACCATGTTGTTGCAGTCCATAAGACTCTACGCTCTTGGTCCTACAGAAATAACTGTAGATTGTGCCTCCTGTATCTATGGCATTCTGCTTGCGCTGGTTCTCTCACAGGACAAGGCTTCAATCAAGCGATATCTCGACGAGTTCTCGCTCAAGGTTGCCATCAAGTTCACTGAGATGGAGCTCGAGGAGATTGATGAGTCTACACCCTATTTCGAAACTGTGCAGACTTATCTTGTTAACCTTCTCGAAGATCAATACTACTGGCAAGCTGTACATGAGAAGTTGGTTGAAGAGGGGGAACCTAAGCCTCTGGTCGACCTTGTAGCCAAGATGGAACTTCTTGATAGGCTACAGTTCCTGTTCTATAGTCAGGTGTTAAACATCCGGAGTATCGATAACTCAAGAATTCTTGTGAGAATGCTCTCCCACATTCTCCGAACCTCAAAGAACATTCTTGACTTGAATGAAGAGATACACTCACTTGTCGCCACTGATTCCATAGGTGGATATGAGGAAGATGAAACCTTGATCTCAAAGATAGAGAACTATATGGAGAAGAGTAGGACACTTGACCACTTCTTTGGCAATATAGCTGATATCATGAAAGGTACTTCTTAGCATCCTGAATTCCTACTGTCAATTCCGACTATTTCATCCATACTTGATCCTCGGATCCAAAACCCCATATAGCATATCTGCTACAAAGTTTGCCAAGATTTTCACTATAGCGATTATCAGGAAGATTGCCTGAACAACTGGATAGTCCAATGATATCAGACTTTCAAAGATATACCGCCCTAAGCCCCGCCAGTTGAAGACAGTTTCGACCAAGACAGTCCCTGTGATTACACCACCAAAGGCTAGTGCGAAGAGGGTGACCATCGGTAACATTGCGTTCTTCAATCCATGTTTGTAGAGCACTTGATTCTCATCAAGACCCTTTGCACGTGCAGTCAGAATGTAGTCTTCAGTCATAACAGTGACTAGATTGTTCCGCATATAGAGGAACCAGCCGCCAAAAGCTCCAATCCCTATTGTCAGCATTGGGAGAAGCAAATGGAGTAATACATCGCCAGCCACCATAAACGCCCCCATGGGATTTGCTCTTGCCGCCTCCCAGACCTCGTAGCTGATGGTCCCAAATTGTGGAAGTCCAATTTCAACACCAAATGTGTTCTGAGTCCAGTCGGGGAGCATGAATCCAAATATCATTAGTAGCATCATCCCAATCCAAAACAAGGGTAAGGACCACGTGAACATAGCTACTGTGACTGCTCCAATGTCTTTCTTGGAACCAGGATCTGATGCAACTCGTATCCCAACCCACATGCCTAAGAGAATTGCAATCATAATGGAGGTGCTCATCAGCAGGAGGGTGTTGGGGAGTCGTTCAACGATAGTATCCATTACTGGTCGTTGACTCAGAAATGACACTCCAAAATTCCCAGTCAGCATATTCACAAGGTATCGCCAGAACATGTAGATCCAATCAAAGATGTCTGGGTTCATCACAAGCCCGAAGCTGGCATATATACGCTCCAGAAACTCCGTAGTCATTCTCTGACGAAGGTCGTCGCTAATCATCATGCTGATTGGGTCAACACCAAACAGAAAAGTTGGCATTCGAAACAAGAAGAAGTTGAAACAGATTACTGCTATTATCAGCATAAACATGTAGACGCATCTTCGAATGACATACTCACGAAGACCCAATGTTATTTCCTCCCTCGCGTAGAGCTAATACCTAGCGTCACTATATACATCGCCCCTATAAAAATGTTCCATTCAGTGTAACTGATGGCTGATTTGATTCAAAAAACCTCTATTGGAAATCAACCGACTAGCTTATCTAAAACCTCTACATTTGTTATGCATTACGTGTGAGAGGTCAGGAGTGTGTACAGACACTACGAAACATCCGACGATGTATTCGTGGATCGAGAAGAACAGATCGAATGGATGAACGATGCTCTTGAGAGATGCATGAAGGAGTGTGTTGTGCTCCATCTCAAGGGGATAGGTGGTATTGGAAAATCATCGTTACTAAATTACTGGATTAACACACATGAAAAATCAATTCGTTTGGATTGCTATCAATATTCAGACTTCTTTCAGCGTTTGAATATTCTAGCAAAAGGTGCAGTGCTCCAAGGAGTCAAACTACAAAGATTCGACATCCTCTGGCAGATACGCCAACGATTTGTTGAGGGAGTTGAACCTGTAAAAGAAGAGGGAAGAGCTTGGGCAAAAGAAGTGGTCATGGCAATTCCATTCATTGGTTCTCTAGCTTCTATAGGAAATGCAATCACTGCAGTTGGTTCAAAAGTCACTCCTAAGTTGAAGGGGAAATACAGTACAATAGGGAAATGGCTTCAAGAGCAGCTTGGAAAGAATCACGTTGAGAGGCTTCTAGAGATCCTGTGGAAAGAGCCGCGAAGGGCTGAATTCTTGTATCTTTCAGCATTTTTGGAGGATATTAATAATAGAGATAATCCAAGCAGTCCGTTACTTCTCTTTTTTGATCATTTTGAACATGTAGATGATGAGAAAGCCCTATGGAAGTATAAGAGGAGAAAAATCAATGAATCAGAACTTTGGACTATTTTCCTCTCAAACCTATCATGTTGTGTTGGCGTATTAGCAAGCAGAAAGCCACCAGTCAAAGTCAAGGAGACGGAAGTTGAGGAAACTGAGCTTTTAGAGTTAGACAGAGATAGTTGCT
>JASFEF010000228.1:0-4259 GCA_050124975.1 Candidatus Thorarchaeota archaeon
CCCTTCTCCATACGGGCACTCCCATTGATAGCAAGCACTTTTGTCATTGTATCACCACGCTGAACAACCAAATGGAGGGCGCGATAAAAACAATTCGAATATCCACGGTTTCAACAGCAACTCATGGATTTGAGGATAGTAAGTCTAGAGGACCGCATCACAGTTTCGGCATTGTGCACTCATCGCAGGATTGTCAAAGTTACAGTACGGGCATTCTTTCACATCACCGATCCTCTCGAAGGTAGATGTAGAATGGTAGTCCATGCCCTTAATCTCAAACACCTCATCCGTTTTAGGGTCGTAGATTCGTATAGTATAGACCGGTCGGTTGTTGGACCGATGAGTGACGCGAGACTCAAGAAATTGTCCAATAGGCGTACCAGCAAAGTGATGCAGTGGAATCTCTTTGATCACTTGTGCCCCTCTAACCTCAAGAATTCTATCAGTTGTCAAATAGTATCTGGTCCTTCTCGTTTGAACAAGAGAGGCAATCACTGCGATTATTCCAGCCATGACTAGTATAAGAAGGAAATAGGTCACCAAAGGTCCAAATTCTTCGAACCCCATAAAGAACACCACCGGCCCGCCTATCACAATTATGAACCCAAAGAATATGACCCAGAATCCAGTCCCAGCCCTGCGAGTCCACACAATACGCTCACCAGGCAACATACCCTCCTCTGGAGGATCGAACCGTGAGGTTGATGGGTAAGTTCGGGATTCGTCCATTCTAACACCACTTACTGACAGTTTAGTCTTTCAAGCGACCTTAGTCACTTTGTATCATCATTCAAAGGATAAAAACAAACGTTGGACAGAGGATACCACTTCCGATACAGCTACTTCCTATATCACAAACATGAGTTGCTTACGTCAGCAGAGTGAAATACCAGAACACATCGGTGTTTGTCGGGCGGAAACCAATGAGTAGTAGTGATGAACAACTCGAAGCGATGGCAAAAGAGGTATTTGATACATTCCTCAGTAGAAACCCTGTTACTGCAACACATATGGGAAAGCACGACTATGATGATATACTAGATGACATGAGTCCGGAATTCATTGAAGAGTCAAAGGCTCTGTTGAATGAAGCAATTGAGGATCTTGAGAAGATTGACAAATCTGGACATTCTGAACTAGGTCTAATCGATTGTGAGATATACGAAGCAAGCCTGGATTACTTCAAGTTCCAGCTAGAAGAGATTGCACAACATGAACGCAATCCGGATTTTGGGAGCTTTGTGGGAGGAGCACTTTTCGCTTTATTCATGAGGGACTTTGCCCCGTTCGAAGACCGCATGAGATGTATTGCATCAAGGCTGGAACAAGCGCCAAGAGCCTTCGAACAGTACAAGAGAACAGTCACCCGTCCAGTCAAGCTCTGGACTCAGCTTGCTATTCAGTCAATTCAGGGAATTCCAGGTCTCATTCAGCTCATCATTGCAGTGAGTGAGAGCCAGATTAGCAAAGAGTTACATGATCGCCTAAAGCAAGCAGGGGAGACCGCCACAAAGACATTGGAGGAAGCCAAGACTTGGCTTGAAGAGATATTACCAACAGCCACAGATGAATGGAGTTTAGGTCCTAAGAGATTTGAACGGCTTCTTCAAGTTAGAAAGATACCCTTTACATCTGAAGAGATTCTGAAGATTGGGGAACAATATCTTCGACAATTCAAACAAGAGCGAGCAAGTCTAGCTGAGAAGATTTCTCCAGGGACCTCACCAGAGGAAGTCCTTGAAAGACTTCAGGACGACCATCTTGAGAGTTTTGATGAAGTTCTCGAAGCCTATAGAAAAGGAGTCGAAGAAGTTCGTCAATGGGTAATCGACAATGACTTTGCAACGATGTTGGGTGGCGAACTACAGGTAATAGAGACCCCTGAGTATCTCAAGCCACTCATTCCCACAGCGGCTCTTATGACACCAGGTCTCTTTGATACTACGAAGTTCGGTGAATATATTGTCACTAGACCAGAGGTCGATAGGGGTCTGAGAAGGCATTATACAGCTGATATTCCCAGAACCTGCGTTCATGAAGCATATCCAGGACACTTCCTACAGACCGTGGGAGCAGGAAATGCTCCTTCGCCCCGCCTCATGCTTTTCGAGCTCACCTTGATTGAGGGCTGGGCATTCTACTGTGAACAAGCCACGATAGACATGGGCTATGATGACACTCTGGAAACCCGATTCGCACAGGTCATGGGCCTTCTCTGGAGAGCAGCCAGAATCATCATCGATGTCAAGCTCTCACGTGGTGAGATGACATTTGATGAGGCGGTCAAAATGTTGATAGATGAAGCAGGGATGGATGATACCCACGCAAAGATAGAGGTCTCTCGGTACACATCGTCACCAGGATACCCACTTTCGTACCTCCTAGGAAGACACCTGATAATGGAGGCACGGAAAGAGTTGGAGAATGAGTTTGGATCCAGGTTCAATCCAAAACTTTTCCATGACACAATAATCAATGCTGGGTCAATTCCAGTGTCCTTTATCCCTCAGCTCTACAGGGTTGCAGTAAAGAAATGATCTAGAACCCTATAGGGAGGCTCAGTTAATCCAGTACGTAGGTAGACGTGACAACTGATGCTCAGAATTGATACTTTCGTTGGGCACGAGACCTCTGTCTGATGATTGATACAACTATGATAATGATGACGACCAACGATCCTATTGTGGTAATCAGAAACACCAGATTAAGGATGTCTGGGTCAAAGGGACTACCAGTTGTGGGACTTGTTGGTGAGGTCGGAGTTGGAGTAGGTGTTGGCGTTGGGGTAGGACTTGGGATAGTGAGGATTACCTCAATAGACTCCACATTGCTCCATTGACTGGATGCATTATGTTGGTCGAATGCTCTTACTCTGATATAGTAGATTCCAGAGTCTAAGTCTGTAATGTTGAAACCTGTTGTAGTTTCATTCCATTCGCCCAAGATTACTGAAAAATCATCGAACCTGCTGATCTGGATGTGATAGTGATCTATAGCGCCTTCCAAGTCAGTACTTGGTGTCCAGGTTACATAGACATAAGAGGCATAGGTCACTGAACCAGGATCTGCAAGTGTGGGATCAGAAGGAGGTTGATTGAAGATCTCAAACATCTGGACTGTTGTGTTCGCCCAGTGGTGCATTGCTGTGTTGTCAAAGCTCAGGAGGTAGTATTCAACGACATCCTCAACGGAAAAAGCACCAAGATTACAGCTATACATGTCACCAGTTATGAATAGCATACTCTTGTTCTGCCAAGGTCCAGAGTTTACTCTGTAGTAGCATGTCACATTCTTGATGCCACTTGGATCAGTGATGTTTGCACTCACCGTCACTTCTTCTCCATGTAGTGGGTTGACCGGTGAATGACCGAGACCCGTTATTGATGGCCCACTCATGTCAACAGTGATGTTTTCGATATTACTCCATGGACTAATAGCCCCCTTGTCATCCACTGTCTTCACTCTGAAGTAGTAGGTTCCATCAGACAGTCCAGGTACTAGTTGATCTGTTGTAGGAACAGACCATGTGTCTATTATCACACTGAAATCTTCTGAGGAACTCATCTGGAGTTCGTAGTGGTCAATCGCACCCTCAAGGTCGTATCCAGCGCTCCAATTTACTAACAGGTTTGACACCGTGATTGTCTTACCAGGATCATAGAGAGTGGGTTCTGTTGGTGGCTGATTCAACACCTCAAAGGAATAGATGCTCGTGGTTGTTGGATGGTGACTTGTGGAGTTGTCGAAGGCTTGGATGTAGTATTCGACGAAATCATCAACGAAGTACGTACCAAGACTACAATTGTATGTGTCACCTGTCCCGTTTGTCATACTCACATTCTGCCAAGGTCCGGAGTTGACACTGTAGTAACAGGTCACATTCTTGACACCATCTTGGTCTGTCACATCTACACTCAGCGTCACCGAGTCCCCGTGTTTCGGTTCTGTAGGTGAAAGGACTGGTGTTGATATAGTGGGACCTAATAGGATGACTACATTGATCCACTGCTGGAAACACCAGAAGCCCACAGTTCCATCATCATCAACTGCACGGACTTTGAAGTAGTAAGTGTCATTCTCAAACACAGTCATCTCATAGTCATCCGTGTACACTGTTATCAGGTCCAAGATCTCAATGAACTGACTGTCGTTACTCACTAGAATCTCATAGTGATCGATGAATCCATCAGCGTCAATAGAAGCAGTCCAGTTGAGGAGGAAGACTCCATCATTATCTGTTGTTCCTGGGTCATAAAGCA
>JASFEF010000229.1:0-4245 GCA_050124975.1 Candidatus Thorarchaeota archaeon
TCATATTCGTAAGTATTGTTTATGTCTATAGTTTCAAATCAAAGCGTTGATTTTATACGCCTCCCAAAACTAGTGAAACCCTAACACCAACACCTACTCATACGCCAACAGACACCACTGAAGGAATTCCGATGGAGTTGGTGTTCATTGGTGGGGGGCAGCAGTTTTCCTGATTGTGGTCGCAGTGATCTGGACAAGGAAATCATGATTCAAACAAAGAGGAATAGGATAGAGAATAGAGATTACTGTTATCCGAGATTCGTATTAATTCGGATTCACAATGATTTCTATAGTAAAATTGATATCTTACTATTTATTAACAATAGTTACTTATTCTTTATTCAATCACTCATTACCTGTCGATTTTTCGAATATTTATATCAAACAATTTACGTATTTTTCAAATAGATAACGAAGATATAAGAATTCCTCTATATGGTACATATTGTACCATTTTTGGGTATTATGAGGAAATTCTTTTTATTAAATGAATTGTTAATAAATTACATCGATGTTGAGTTACCAACATAACTTTGGATCAATGAAATACTATCCTCACATTCAGTCAGTTAGCGTATCAATCTCATATACTCGATTTACGTAACATACGGTTTATCTCGTAAAAAAGATGGCAAAGAAGCCTGGTTATTCACGCCAAAAGGTAGCAGTACACGCATATCGAGTATGAGTGTATGCATATCCCAGGTTGGTAGGATATGTCTGTATTCAATTACTGAATACAATGTTTTTGGTACTCTGTAGGTTTCTTCTATTGTTATCTACCATGATAGTATTATAACATGGATATCCCGAAGAAGCATGTGATCAAGAATATACAAAGTATTTCTCTAGACTTCCCCTGAAAAAGAGCATTGTAAAATTCAGAGGAAGTAAAGACATTTACTATGTCTATAATTTGAAGAATAAGACGTATGGTTAACCTTTCGATAAATCGTCACTCAGGTTTTTATGCCTGTCGATTTTTCGAAAATAGGGCTATAGGCACCGAAAATACGCCTAAAATGAAGATCAGCCTATACTGCATTCTAATGAATCTAGTAGAAACAATCGCTAATCTATACATATTCACATATCATTTATATCCCAAATCACCGGTTACGACATGTGCAAGTCAGCCGTCGCAAGGGACAGAGAGCAGTGTCGCACACCAATGGTCGTCCTAATGGCGTCCTTGACATTGTTTTTGTTCTGAGTTAGACACACTCGAAGGTTGGAAAGAGCAAATGGTCACGATCTTCATAGTAGATGATGAGGCGATCCTTCATAGACTCTACAAAGATGTCTTCAGCATCAAAGGACATGAGGTTGTGGCTGATGCCTATGATGGAGCTGAGGCTGTTGACAAGTTCATGGCCTTGGAACCCAAACCTGAGGTCATAATTTTAGACCATAGAATGCCCAATAAAGATGGTATGCAGACAATGAAGGAGATCCTAGAGATCGACCCTAAAGCTAAGATCGTTTTCATCAGTGCTGATGCAAATGTTAGGGAGCAAGCAATGGGTAAGGGTGCAGTCAGTTTTGGTCTGAAACCAGTGACAATTCGTCACATGCTAGACCTTGTTGAGAGTGCTGTGTCTGACTGAAGGTCTCTTGAGACTGCTATCAACGAACTCTAGGGGGCAGGACGTGACCTGACAGAAATACCTCATTCTGGCGTCATTGTTGCAGGAGAGGTTCCATTACTGCGAGTACTTCTCAAGATGGCTCTCGAAGATGGTGGTTTTGAAGTTGTGGCTGAGGCTGGTGATGCCAAGAGTCTTCTCGTTCTTAGCCAATGTAAAAACCCTGCCGTGGTCCTCATTGATTTTAGTATGAAGCAAACAGAGCTTGTTCGACTCATAGAAGACATCCTTGATATTGATCCAATCATCGCTGTTATTGTGATTTCAGACCCAATAGATGGTGTTGGGGAAATGGTTCTTGCAGCGGGGGCACGTGCTTTTCTTCAGAAGCCCTTCAGCATGTATGACATGACTGATACGGTTAGGAAAGTAAAGCCAATCTATTGATTATTTTCTACTCTGGTAGTCGTGCGTCTGGGAATGCAACTATGCCGTTTGAATCAATCTTGAACATCACTGGTCGCATGACATGGTTTGCACCTCTCATCTTGACGACACGAATAGTACGCAGGTAATCCCCTGCTGAATATAACATGTTCAGCTTGACCACTCCATCACAGATGAAAAATGGCATCTCATCATTCTGTGCGGTCTCACTTGCCTTCAATTCATGTGTCAGTATGATAGTAGATTCCCAGTCCACAATCTCTCTCACAAAACCATAGACCAACTGACGTATCTCTGATCGGTCTCCAGCTAGTTCTAGCAATGGACCAAGACCATCAATTGCAATCCGTGTCGCGTTGACCTCTGCCGCCTTCTTACGGACTAGTTCAGCTAGACGTGGAACTGTGAAAGGCTGTTCTCTTAACAATGGATGATCAAAACCAATGACATACTCGTAGCTTGTTTCAGTCGGAACCAGCTTCAATGTTCCACTTAGTATAGTAAGTGCCCCAGAATCCATTGTATCTTGTGGTTTCCAACCGAAGTCTGACATATCTTCAACTATCATGTCTGAGGTTTGATCGAGAGACACGAGCAGTCCATTTTCGCCCTTTGCTATTCCATCGTATAGAAAGTGCCAGGCTAGAATGCTTTTTCCAGTCCCTGGACCTCCTGCTAGGAGTGTTGACCTTCCTTTAACATAGCCACCCATGAGTAGCTCATCAAGTCCTTGAACACCACTGCTCACTCGAGTTTTTGGCATGAGAAACCACCAGCATTTTCATTGCACTGCCCGTTTTAACTTTTCAGAAATAACAACACATGTTTCCCTTCTATACTGATTTCTATACATCCTCGAAACCTATATTTCACGCTTTCACTAGTTTTCGCGAAGAAAACCACTAGAAGCCTTTTGATAGCATTAGGCAGCAAACACATAGAGGAGCAGAAGCTGACAGGCTCACCAGACAATGGTGATTTGAAACTTGCAGGACGACCCGATAATCCCCGAGTTCATGATGTACACGACAGGATTAGAGGATTCTGAACTTGATGAACTGCGAAATCGAATCGCAGCTTACTCCCGTTCTCCGAAGGACCGCTTCATGCTCTTCACTGATGTTCTGATTGAATACATTGGAAGTGGAGAATGGAGAAACCGAAGTCCTGCATTTCTAGCAATGTGTGCAAAGGCAAGTTTCCTTCGAGGTATGTATGGATTCAATCAGATTCTAGCAAAAGAACTCTCAAACCTCACTGCAAGAGGGTATGCTGCAGCTGCATACTGTCGTCAGAGTCTTGATCCTCGATGGTTGAACAATCTCCGTAATATTACCAACCAGACTTGGCAGGCGAAAGATTACATCGCATTTGCAGAGCTGTCAGGTCAATTAGCATCTGTTCTGATTGATCTTGGCTATATCGATCATGCCAAGGATGTAGCTTCTGAAAGTATTGAGAAGGTGACACAAGCCACAGCGAAGGACACAGAAATTCGCAATATGGTTCAGGCTGCACTCCTCAGAGCCCGCATAATTCTAGCATATATCGCAGTTTCAACAGAGTCCCAAGAAGAAGCACTAATCCGACTTGACTCAGCACAAGACACTGCAACACATCTTGACCATCAGTTGGCTCTTACTGATATAAAATTCTATAGAAGTCGTACGCTTGAAGAGTTTCACGAACATGACAGAGCCCTTAGCCTTGTGACAAGCGCTCTAAGAACGTACCAGCGAATGGGTTATCTTCAGGGTGTTTCTGACGCTCGGAACCTTCGGGGAGTAATCAATCTCAATATGGGACAACTCCAGGAGGCTCGGGATCAGTTCGAAGAACTCCTGATACTTCAGCAGCAGCTAAACAATCAAGTTGGATTGGCTGCTACTCTCATCAATGTGGGTGAGATAGATAGAACTCTCAATCAGATATCTCAGATGGAGACCTACAATCGAAGGGCCTTAGAAATCAGTCAAGAAGCTGAATACATGAGGGGTATTACAGTAGCTACAGTCAATCTTGGTGATGTTGCTCTACGCAAGGGTGATACTGAGGAAGCGTTGCGTCTCTATAGTGAAGTAATTGAACTTAGTGAAGGTGCAGGATTGAAAACAATCCTTACGCTAACATTGTTCTTAGCTGGTGACGCGAATTATATCTTGCAGAAATATGATCAAGCGGTTAAGCACTATAAGGCTGCCAATAAGCGTGC
>JASFEF010000230.1:0-4244 GCA_050124975.1 Candidatus Thorarchaeota archaeon
GTCTAGAACAGTCAAATGTTGAAACAAGATCTGCTAAAGCCTATGCGCTTGCATTCGCAGTCAATCCAAGGGGCAATGATCACCTCATGACTGAAACCTTCGCAGAGTTCGGTTCCAGCCCAGAGGCAGTTGAACTAATTGAGAAGCTCACCGGAGACAAGAAGTGGGCATCCTCTCATTACACTGAGTTCAGAGCGGAGATTGTCCGTTGGCACGAAGACTGTTACGAGATAACCGAAGCTTTGGGATTCTGTGTCTTCACATCAACAGCAGCATTTGGAGTCAATCCAGACAACATGGCCAGACTCTATGCAGCAGCGACAGGAATTGAGTTGTCAGAGGATGAGATGATGCTTACAGGCCGACGAGTCTGTACCCTAGAGAAAGCATTCAATGTAACAAGAGGTGCAACTCGAGAACATGACGATCTACCGTGGCGACTGATGAACGAGGGTGCTGCATCAGGTCCCTTGAAGGGAGAAACCAACTCTCGACAGGAACTCGATAACGCTCTAGACCAGTACTACACTCTACATGAGTGGGACTTAGAAACCAGCTGGCCATATCGAAGTACTCTGGAGAAACTGGAACTCAAGGATGTAGCAGACCACCTCGAGAAACATGGTCTGCTTCCAAAGGAGTAGAGGGGACAACTCCCCTCCTCTGTTATTTTTGCTGAGTGTGATAAATGATGAAAGGATTCAAAGAACTAGGAGTCGCGATGACAGGCGTATTTCCTGTTAGTGAAGCTGTTGAGTTAGCCAAGGTTGCTGAAAAATCAGGTCTGGGTTCAGCCTGGTTCGCTGAAGATTACTTCTTCCGTGGAGGAATACCGTATATGGCTGCAGCAGCTATGGCCACAGAAAAGCTCAGGATTGGATTGGGAGTTGTTAATCCTTACTCTAGACACCCAGCTCTCATTGCAATGGAGTTCGCAACTCTTGATGAGATGTCCAACATGAGAACTGTGTTCGGACTGGGTTCTGGAGTCCCCTTCTGGATGGACCAGATGGGTATCTATGATAAGAAACCATTGTCAAGAACTAGGGCGTGCGTAGATCTTGTGAGAAAAATCATGACTGGTGAGAACATCAATCATGAGGACAAGTTCTTCACTGCAAAGGACATCAAACTCGTCTTCGAACCGGTAAGAAAGAGGGCACCAATCTATCTGGCCTTTGAAGGACCAATGGGATTGGCTCTTTCTGGTGAGATTGGAGATGGAGTTATTCTGTCTATCTTCTGTACACCGGCCTATGTCAAATTCGCTTGGGACAGAGTAGCTGAAGGAGCGAAAAAGGTTGGAAAGTCGCTAGATGACTATGAGATGGTGGCGTACATGCCAATGGTCATTGATGATGATCTAGACAAGGCAATCGCCACAGCACGTGAATTCTCGAAATTGTATCTGCCACACTCTCAGCCAGGAGGTCCGCTTATGTCTCATGCAGGTGTCAACCCTGAGGATACACAAGCAATGGCGAAGGCGGCAGAACAAGGGGATGATGCACTGCTATCCGAACTCATCACAGATGACTTTGTGAAGGAGCTCTGCTTAGTTGGAGACAAGGAGGCTTGCATCAAAAGATTACAGCAAATGATTGATGCTGGTGCTAACACCATAGTGGCATTTCCAGTTCCTGGAACTGAACCAATTGACAATGCAAAGGTTTTGGGTGCAGAGTTCACCCCGCAACTGAAGTAACAGGATTTGAGAAAATGGGCGAGTCATTTGAACCATTCATTCTAGATGTAGATGGAACACCCGATCTCACATCTAATGTCAAGAAAAGAAACAGAATGATAGGGTATGTAACAGCATTTCTTACAGTTTTCACCCTTGGAACAACTGAGATTTTTGCATCCTGGTATTCGACCAGAATGGGAGGAACCCCACTTGAATCAGGATTAGCCTTTGGGATCTTCGGCTTAGTATACATGTTCTCACCAGCTATAGGCGGCAAATTATCTGACAATATCGGTCGCAAGAAGACACTACTCATTTCGACCGGCGGCTATATCGCAGTAATTCTCCTCTATCTCCTACCTTTTGTTAGCCCTTGGCAACTCATTGCAATACGGGCAATAGAGGGCTTTGTATTCGGGTTTGTTGCGCCTACTATCGAGGGAATGGTGAGTGAGCTTGAACCAGAATCACAAGTGGCATCACTGGGCAACTTCTCTACATCTTGGAGTGCATCGATGATTCTCCCACCTATGGTCATAGCATATCTTTCTGGCATCTATGGAGATACGTCGGGGATTTTCGTAGTCCTTGGAGTTGAGATTCTCGCTCTGACAATCGTGGCTGCATTTCTTCAAGGATACAGACGAAAGCCTGAAACTTCATCATCAAATGTAGGTGTTCTACCGACTGAAACAGGTCAAGTTGAAAAAGTGAGTAAGAGTTCACCGCTATTCATCGCATCATATCTATCAATTATGCTCTGGGGAGT
Source organism: Candidatus Thorarchaeota archaeon (assembly GCA_050124975.1). Classification (GTDB taxonomy): domain Archaea; phylum Asgardarchaeota; class Thorarchaeia; order Thorarchaeales; family Thorarchaeaceae; genus SMTZ1-45. Next base: position 2,457 of record JASFEF010000230.1, read on the forward strand.
CGTTTCAACCATAATCCTCGGTCTATTTCCATCCTACATCGAAATATTGGGTGACCTCGGATATCCTTTCGTAATCGAAGACTTCGGTAACCTACTCCTAATTTGGAATCTAGCTAGAACAGTGACCTTCATCGTAATTGCGAGGTTGTCGGGAGAGCACATGAAACAGGCGATAATCGGAGGTGCTGTATTATCGGCTATTTCAGGTTTCATGTTGTTCATCTTCATAGATATCTGGATATTCGCAATCGCAATGGTGCTTTCTGGAGTTGCAGTTGGTTTCAGCTACCTAGGTGCCCTCTATCTTGTGGTTTCAGCAACAGACATCGATAAAGGAGCACATGCAGGACTAGTCGAGAGTATGGGAGGTGTCGGTCTGTTCCTTGGACCGATCGTTGGTGGATGGGTAATGGAAATTGGATTGGCACTTCCATACATCATGTATGCAATATTAGCCCTTGTTGTTCTAATTCTGATTCTACTACTATTAAGAAGGGATAAGAATCAGGACTAGGTTACTACTCCTTCAATACGTCATCGAATGCCCCCTTTATGCAGGGAGCTTCGTTGATCTTTTTCTTTGGAGGTGCGGGATATGCCACCTTACTATGAGATAGTCCAGACTCGACGAGCATGAATGCAGACTTCACTGCTACAATCCAAGGATCTATGATGGGAACCTGCAGTTCGTCCATGATTGGTTTGAGATCAACCTCATGGGAGAGTGCAGTACATCCGAGGACAATGACATCTGCACCATGATTCTCAATGAGCTCTCTGCTCTCTTTGAGAATTGCCTTTTGCGCCTGCTCAGGTTTCTTTGAGATATCCAGGACAGGCATTTTCAGATAGCGAACACCAGCACAGAGGGACTCTAGACCCTCCTTTCGAACACCATGTTCCATGCACTTCTTCAGTGACTCGCCCTGGACTGTTACAACACCAAAACGGGTCCCAAGTGTCAGGGCTAGATGGAAAGCGGTATTCCGGGGTCCAACAACAGGTATGTTCGACACCTCACGTGCAGCATCGAGAACTGGATCACAGGCACAATCAATGACGATTGCATCATAACCCTCTTTGTTCGCTCGAACAATCTGTTCGAGGATGAATGGAGCATTATACGCTTCATCAGTCATGGATTCAACACTATGTGTGCCACTTCTAGGTGTGAAATTCCCAATCTCGCATCCAGGGGGAGTATGTTGTTCAACAAAGGACTTTTTCTTCGGGTCTTTCCACCAATCAACACCTGTTGCACCAATGAGAGCCAGTCTCGTCATATGACACCTTCTCCTATGCAATTGAATAAACTGGATTTGCTGACTCTGTGAACTAGTGTAGCCGCCCTATTATCTCTTCCATTGGTTTGTAATCAAGCTCTGGATGACCATACCTCTCAGGAGAAAATGCCTTCTTCCCAATCTCAGTACTGCCTGCATAGCGTAAGCGTTCATGTGCAGGAACAGCAGTGACGACCACATCCATTCCTTCTTTGAGGTCTGCACTCATCACTCCATGACCAGTATCTGGATAGTGCATACAGATGAGATCTGGGAACATAACAATAGGTTCACCATCACTCATAGCCATCATGTACTCGTTCTTCACGACAACTTCGAAGCGACCTTTGAGGTTCTCTGGTTTGATACGAACCAACACATGCCAATGTCCTGCGCGATCCTCACCCTTGATCTCTTCGACCTTGCCTTTCGCTAGTACTTGTCCTCCCATGACATCTAGGAAGGCATCAATTGGATTTCTCTTATTCTCATTGGCCTCTCGGAC
>JASFEF010000231.1:0-4237 GCA_050124975.1 Candidatus Thorarchaeota archaeon
TGATAGTCATTGGAATAGTGTTTCCTCTAGGTGCTCTCGTCAACATGAATGCGGTCCTTGTCGCTAATGCTATCGGATTGGATGCTGGTCTTGTTTCACTTCTTGCCAATGTGATGGCTTTCGTTCTTAGTATGGGATACATCATCTATGCATTCTTTGAAACTTGGAAGACAGCGGGAGGTCAACCTGAAGAAGAGTCCACAGACACCAAACACGGTCCCCTGATTGGGATTGTATGGTTTGTTGCCTTTGTACTAACAGGACTGTTTCCTGAGTCATTGCGCTTAGTTTCCATACTCTGGGCAGCTAGCGCATCCTGCCTTGCGACCTTTGTGATCCTCAGAGCTGTAGGGTCGCATGGTAGAGTCATAGTAATGTTCTATCTAGGGGTCTCCCTAGGTCTGGTTTCACTTCCCCTTCTACTCATCACGGACATTGTACTCCTAGGATATTTGGCGATAATTGCCTTTTCTGTGTGCTTCATCGTCGCAGGGACTGCTATGAACCGATTAGCAGCTCTGATGTTACAACAAACTACTTAGCTCTCCTTCTGACGTGGTGCTGACTGTGAGTGACTCTCTGACCCTGAACGCAGACGAAAGGGTCTTTCATTCACAACCACGCTTCTCCATCATGTACCTTCTCTTCCTGAAACGGCGGATTGGCTTCATTGAACTAAAACAGTTATTGGGACTTACACCTGGGAATCTAGATCACCACATTCGGAAGCTAGAGGAAACAGGTCTTGTTCGAAGCCGTCGAACGATCTCCTGGAGACCACTCGTGGTTGTCGAGATCACACCTTCGGGGGGAGATACCTTCAGAGAGTACATCATCAAGCTGAAAGGGCTTCTCGCCGGTATTCCTGATAAACTGCTTCATGAGAAAAATGGTTGACACAAATCAAAACTAGCCATCTTAGACAAGACCATGCTTATTTTCTTGAACCCATACAAAAAAAGAATAGTGTTGGCTGAATCTGAAATAGTTATCTGGAAAAAGTCGATCTCTTGGTATCATGAAGATTACAGGACTGAATGCATGCGGTTCCTACTGCAACGACTGTCCAAGTTACGGGAGTGGGGGGAACCCTTCCTGTTCAGGGTGTATGCAGTCCAAGGGCAATCCGTGGTGGGGTGAATGCAGGCTATTCAAGTGTGCCTTAGAGATGAACGTCGTTCACTGTGGCCTCTGTAGTGAGTTCCCCTGTGAGATATCTGCGACCCATTTTGACCCTGACAATCCTCTTGGTCAGAGGAACGCAGTAGTACGAATTGGAGTCTTGACATATCGGGCAAAACATGGGGATGAAAAAGCCATAGAACTTGTCGAAAAGCTTAGAGCCCTCAAGAGCTAGAAGTGTTGTGGTTTGTTACCAAATTCTCCTAAGTGAGTGAAGTCACTAATCTCCCTTCGCGATGGTGGAGTAGGATACTCGTTGGACTTCCCAATCATGATGAGAGCCATTGGTCTTACATTTGGAGGTAGTTTGAAGAAACCTTTGAGAGCATCTTCGTCAAAGTCGCCGACCCATCCTGATCCTAGTCCAAGCGCAGTCGCTGTTAGAAGGACATTCTGAATCGCTGCTGTTATGTCCTGAATCACATAGAGGGAGGTCCCTCTCTCTCCGTATCTCTCTCTTGTGCGAGACTGGTCTGCACAAAAAACGAAGATGACTGGAGCTGAACGCATGTACTCCTTCTTCCTCAGGACACCAACCAGTCTCTCCTTGTCCTCTTCAGAGTTGATGACTATTATCTCCCAAGGTTGGAGATTTCCTGCAGATGGAGCCCATCTTGCTGCTTCAAGAAGGGTCCTAATGGTTACATCAGAGATGGGTTCTGGTTCAAAAAAGTGAATGTGTCGCCTTCTCTTCACAATATCTAGAATGTCCACAATGAATCCTCCTGAACTTCTGTATTGACGAGTTTCAGATTACACTAATCAGTTATTCGTATCAAAAGACGAGTGAGGTGAATTGAAAACTCCCCTTGATTTTTCAATAGAAATTTGCTTAGTTACGAAGCGATTTAATCAAATATATACAAAGACAATCAGAGGCATCTTAATGGAACAAGACAGTGTACGAGATATTATTGGCAGTATTCTACTTCTTACTATACCTATATTGTGCGTGGTTTGTCTTTTTCTTCTCAATATTTTGCAAGATATTCAACTAGCATACTATTGCATCTATATCATCTACATAGTTGGGTCACTCCTCTTCATGAAACGGAGCAAATGGGAGTGGTCTGAGTTTGGCCTTTCAAGGGTCAATATCTCAGACAGTCTTTCGCTCTCTCTGGGTTTCATTGTAGCTTTCGTTGTCATGCAGACATATCGAAATGCCCTACATCTATCGACTGAACTTGGTCCGATAGTTGTGGTTCAAGAATTGATCTACTGCTTTGCACTTAGCGGACCAGCTCAGGAGCTATTATTCCGAGGGTTACTCTTTTTCTCTATCATGCGTTGGAGAGGATGGAAGACAGCACTTGTGGTCTCCTCAATCCTCTTTGGCTTTGTTCATATCCTGAAAGGTGTATACTATGTTATTGCTACAACTTTGATTGGGTTCGTCTACGGCTACATAACATATCGGACAAGGAATATTGTAGGTCCAATCGTTGCACATAGCCTTAGCAACTTCATTCTGGGGTTTGTATTAGTTCCCTGACTTTTCATCTTCAATGAAGCCATCGTCTTGGACATCAATAGGACCCTTGTACGACCCTGGATTTACTCCAGCCAACACAGAAAGGATATACCGATTGAGAGGTTTAGTAAGCAGGTCCAGGACATGGTCTATCTCTTCCTGCATCTCTTCATTGCTCACCGTTGATCTCCTCCAAACGGTCTGCATTTCTCTTTGCACCGATGAATAATGCGATGGTCAGAACTGCGGAACCTATAGCACTCAAGGTCAAGGTATACCACATCTGTGAGAAGAACGATATTACTCCCGAGAATGGGAGAATAAATGCCAATGTTCCTATCACAACTGCTCCAACAGCAAACATTGTGATGAAGAAGAATCTATTCCTGTTGGGCGACCTTATGAAGAACCAATTGGAGCCGAGGAACAAGACCACAGAGAAACCAACTTTGAGTTTCCTCAGGATTCCTATTAACTGTACAGTGAAACCTATTACTAAGATAAGAGAAACGCCCAGCAAGATGCTTGCTATCCCGAAGACAAAAGATCCAGAACTATAACCAAGTGCAAATGGAATGAGGCTGACGATTGTTAGCACAGTTCCAACCATCATCCCCATCTGGCTCGCGAAGAGCTCGAGTTCCTTTCTAGGACTCATAGACATCACAGCTGAGAGGACTCCATATTGGTCAACCTTTGCGTCCTTCGCAACTTGGTCTACAAGAATCAGGGCTCGTTTTCCCAGGTCCGTTATCCTGTATTCTCCATTTGTTCGCTCAATCAATCCTGCTTCGTTGAGTTCCTTCAGGTGATAGTTGAAGGTGCCACTCATGAGAGATGGGTCGAGGTTCAGCACATGCATGATCTCAGTATAGGTCGCACTACCCTTCTCTGAGATCTGCTTCATTATTGTACGACGCGTTGAGCTTGAGAGAGCTTTCAACACATTTTCAGATTCCGAGGTCATTATCATTACCAGTATGTACTTAGATTGTAGATATTTAACCGATTTTCACGAAATTATTCGTGTATGCGATTTTGAGTCTGTCGAATTTTCTAGACAAAGAATGTCACACATTGTGTGTTTTTTCAGGGAACAAATATTTCTACAAGGTCGTTGGAAACCGCTTCAGCATCCAAACGCCTCTCAGACTCGCCTGAAATAAACAAGAATGAGAAACCCTCCAAGGCTGCAATCAAGACTCGAGCTCTCCCCTCTGGGTTTGTCACACCGCATTCCTCATAGAGCTTAGAAGCAAGCCGCATATGGTCCCTATAGGACTTCAACCACTCAGTGCACTGATCTTTCCTATTGGAGCCTTCTTCGTACACCTCATAGGACAACCGACGAAGTGTTGGGTGTTCCATGAACATCTGAATCGAGCTTCGGATAAACTGAGTGAGTTTTTCTTGAGGTGTTCCCTTACTAATGATCTGCTTGAGATGAGGGCTCCAGAGTTTATTGAACCCCTGAAGAAGCGATTCACACGCAAGGTCATATTTCGAGTTGAAATAATGGAAGACAGCGCCTTTTGAGATACCTAGCTCGGCGCAGATACTATCAATGCTGACTTTGTGATA
>JASFEF010000232.1:0-4111 GCA_050124975.1 Candidatus Thorarchaeota archaeon
GTATACATCATGGCAGGGACTGTCTTCTGCCTGATGCTTCTGTACTTTGCATTCCTAAGGGACTATGACAAATGGCCAACTTACTCTCAATTCAAGTATGCAGACATTCATGCAGTCACTGACCTCAACCCGAAGGGGAAGGTGAAAACTGGAGCTGAGATTTGGTGGGCAAGGACAGATGGTCCTCCCATCAAAGCTGGTGAGAAGGTTGTCATTGATCATATCACCGGAATCACCATGCATGTTAGAAGACCTGACGACATTGTGAGTTCAGACCAATAGATGTAGAATAATAGAAGGGGACGGAGAGTTCCGGACCCTTCTCACACTTTGTTTTTCTCTGTAGCAAGAAGACTCCAAAGAAGTGAGAGTCCTAATAGAAATCCTACAATCGTAGTGATTCCCCATTCTATCTGGAATATCTCTGGTTGGACTACAGGTTCATTGGGGAATTCTGGGAATAGAATGTATGCAAACACGTTCCAAATGAAGTGAAACGAGATTGGTACCCATAGTTTTCGTCCAGACCAATAGTAGCTTAGTGATAACACAACTCCACCAAGGAATAGGTTGAATGTAAACAAGGAGATGAGGAATAGGTCATAGCCAGCAGGTCCCCACCAATCAAAATGGATGAGGGCAAAGAAAAGTGAACTGAAAATGATAGCCGGTCCACGGCCAGTCAATTTCTCCATTCGTGTCAGAAGATATCCTCGGTGTGTCAATTCTTCGAAGAATGAAAACAGTGCGGCATTGATGACCACATTGATTACTAGATAACCGGTTATTTCATCTAATGACCGGAGCTGGCCACCAAAGAAGAATGCTATCACTGCGACCAATGTAGTTCCAAGAGCTGCTGCTATTGCACCAATGATGAGGTGAGGACTAAATCGATTATCAATTTCTAATCCTAATTCAGATATGGATTCTCCACCCTCCCAACTCAAGAATGCCCACGTAACTAAGTACATGAACACAAAAATCAGGTAACTAACAAATGAACCTGACAAAGCAATTAGAAACAATGCTAGCATGAATAGAATTAGTCGAGTCCATTGTGTTTGTAGGTCTTCAGTCATCTTTGGCGCCTAATTGATGTCACAGATTTTCTAACCTAAATCTACTCCGGTAGGTAATCCATCAGAGAATAGTGTATATGTAGTGCCAACTGATATAAGTAGGCAGCAGTATTCGCCCACCTAAGGCTATTAAGATAGTAAGCTGCAGGTTACTATAGCTAAAAAAAGGCGAAACCAAGCGCGTCACGGAGGAGTACTCTTGGCAAAGACACGGAGTCTTTTGTTGGAATTTGAAACAGATGAGGTTGGGCGTCTTGCTAGGGAGAAAAAGACAGAGCGAAAAGCCCTAATCAACGCCTTCTCTGATCCATCTGACGTGGTTCGAGAGAGAGCACTGATAGCAGCTGTTGACCTAGCTGATCCAACAGTTGTTACAGATATTGTCAAGGCTCTATCCGACGAGGTTCCAGATGTTCGAATAGCTGCTGCCCAGGCTCTTGCCTTCTATCATCAACCTCGAACCGTTCCAGATTTAATGAAGGGTCTCAAAGATGACAACACATGGGTACGATCACATTGTGCTGCAGGTCTTTCAAAGCTTCTCAATGGTCCGATATGGGCGCGAATTAATACAGATGATGTAGAGAAGATAATTGATAACTTCCCAGATATGGCTGAAGAGGACATCAACAGGTTCCTCTCTGGCCTCAAGCTGAAGCCAACAGCAATTGATCGTTTCATGAACTGGCGTAGTCAAGAATTTGATATCGAGATAGATGTATCAACTATTGTTGAGGAATTAGAAGGAGCGCCGATATTACTCTCTGAGGAGGCTGCTGCAGCGATTGAAGCTCCGAAAATGACTGGAGTTTCAGATGAGGTTGAAGTGATACTAAGTGAGTTGCCTGATGAGATACGAGAAACATTACCGCCAGAAGATCTCAGGAGACTGACTCCAGCATCTGCTCGTGAACTTGTACAGAAGCTCAAGGTATCGATACCATCAGAGAAACCAAAGAAGAAGAAGAAGAAAGCTGTCAAAGTTAGAAAGGTAAAGAAGGTTCGGAAGAAGAAGAAACCAACTGCGCAAGAGGAGTTGATTGAGAAACTCCCAGCAGAGGTGCGAAAAGAGGTTGGTGATGAAACTCTCGCCGCTCTAAGTGTTGAGGAACTTGAAGCTCTTCTTTCGTCAACTGCTGAGAGTGAACCTGAAGAAGCAGTTGTCGAGCCAGAACCTGAAGAAGAAGCAGTAGATTCAAGGATGCAAGAGTTCGTTGACAAATATGGTCAGGACAAAGCCGAGCTCTTGGTCACTATACCTGACGTAATGCTTGAAGGCATTCCTGAAGATCAGATTCAAGAGATGGACCTAGAAACCCTGAAGGGTCTAACGCAGGCTCTTGAACCCCGTGACTAAGCTGTTCAGTCAGCACCGCGGATTACTACAGCAAACTCACCAGCTAGTTTGCCATACCACTCAAGCAGGTCCCTCATGTTGTCAACGTGACGATAGCTACCATTACCGTACTGTGCAATTGCCAACATCAGCTCTTCATCTATCTCGCTACGTTCGCCTAGTCCAATGGAGTATATCACGAGTTTGTTCCTTTCAGTGAACCGGTCTTTCAGTATCTTTAATGGTGGGGGTCCTGATGTCGTCATTCCATCAGTCAGCATAATGAGCATAGTGGGTTTATCAGGATCACCGAATTCTTCCATTATCTCATGTGCTTTTGCTAAGGCTGAACCCATGTCTGTGAGTGTGCCACCCTCTTCCACCTTATCCACAACATGCGTACTAATGATCTGTAAACCGAGTGCTTTTTCCCTTCCTGTGCATTCTACGAATGGCTGGACCTCACCTGTGTCAGAGTTCAGGAAGGTCATCTCACTGACTTCTTTCTCAAAAGTAATCACTCCAACCTTCTCACCATAACCTCGACCTACTTTCTCAGCAAGATAGAGGAGGACTGCCATGGCAGCGGCTTCTGCCCTGCTTACATTTTTACCCTCCTCAAATCGATTGAGAAAGGCTTGGACCTCAGGACTGTCTCCAGCAAGATCCTTTAGACCTTCTCGTGCGTGAGCAATGTCTTGAACAGGAACATCGGTAGTTTTCATTGACCCACTTGTATCAATGCAAAGCACGGCGTTAAAGGGAGAGGCAATTCCAACTGTTTTGAATTGATATCCTGTCCTCTCGCGAAGAGCTTCAAACGCTAGCTTAGCAAAGTTCTTTCCAGCGAGGTCAGGTTTAGTGTTGATGATTTCGACTTTCACATCTAGTTCTGGCCAATTGAAAGACATTCCTGGATAAACTAGTCGACCACCAATGATGTTCTCCAGTGATTTCACTCGCTCAGCCGCTCTTGTAACAAGGTCCTCAGTGTTTGCATCTTCTGTGAGTGGTTTAAGTCCAAACTCAACATATTCCAATGCCAACATATCTTCATCATAGAGCGTGACTTCGACCTGATCACCCTCCATTAGTAGTGATGCCTCTAGGACTAGTGTGTCAATGACTATGCTGTCTTCAGCCGCTTCGTTACTCTTTCTTATCTCAGCGGCGCCCCAGAAACTGCTCTGAGGGTCTTCAAAGATAACGATGGATCCAATATCAGCATCCAGTTTCTTTGCTATTTTGGGGTGAATATTGGCGAAACCTCTCAGGTCTCCGCCGTCAACTATCTCCAAGGTCAGTTTCTTGGTGATGGCAATTGCCTCCTCTAGTGCTTTAGGAAGTTTCTTCAATTCTGAGGTTATAAAGAATTGTGAGTCAGCGTCAGGTGAGAAGCTTGGTTATTCGGGACTGCATCTCTGAGGAAGACGCGAGGATCTCTGAGTGGTCTGATAGTGATTTCAACAAGACTTGTCCCAGTTTCTGTGATGCATTTTCCAAAGTATCTAAACGTGTCATTCCTTGCGTAGAGAGGACAGCACAGCTTACGTAGTTATCAGGACGTCTTCGAGTCCATAGATGAAGTTCTCTTGCCTCTTTCTTTGATTTCAATGTGAGGACATACGAATCCATATCAACGCCATTAAATCCACCTTTTGCTCGACTGTCAGGCTCTGGCCAAGTACCAATT
>JASFEF010000233.1:0-4093 GCA_050124975.1 Candidatus Thorarchaeota archaeon
ACTAATGATCTGCTTGAGATGAGGGCTCCAGAGTTTATTGAACCCCTGAAGAAGCGATTCACACGCAAGGTCATATTTCGAGTTGAAATAATGGAAGACAGCGCCTTTTGAGATACCTAGCTCGGCACAGATACTATCAATGCTGACTTTGTGATATGATCGTTCAATGAACTGGCGAAACGACTCACTCACGATGTTCTCCTTGGTGTCTGGCTCTGTCATTACAACCGACCCTTCTACATCATTCGCCTCCTCATTAGTTTCACGCTTTCTGCTCATCACTTCCTAAATCTATTGAGTATGCTCCTGAAAGCAACCCTGAAGATATCGAGATTCCTCATCCTAATCTGTTTCCAGATGAATCCTGGTCGTGTGTAGAACCTATAGTATGCTCGCCTCAGCTGCTGTTTGATTGAACTTCGCGATAGATTTGGAAGGTCCATCACAGGGTCGATGACTGTGAACTCCGACCAATCATTTACAGCAAGCCAACCGTTCTCCAATGCTTCATCATACATTGGTGTGCCCGGATACGGTGTACAGATGGTGAACTGGGCAAGGTCTGGATCCAACTTGCAGGCGAAGTCAATTGTGGAACGAATATCGTCCTTTGTTTCTCCAGGTATTCCCAAAATGAATGAGAGCACCACTTCTAGACCGACTCGCTTAGCACGTCTTACAGCACTGATTATCTGCTCTAGACGTATTCCTTTCTTTATCCTGTTGAGAATCTTCTGACTACCTGACTCAGCACCGATGTATAAAGTATGACAGCCGGCCTTCTTCAACCAGTCAGTCATTTCAGGATGTCTTGTCATGATGTCCGCTCTTGAAGAGCATGTCCATCCAATATCATCCGCATCAAATATCATGCGTGAACAAATCTCTCTGACTCTTCGATAGTCGAACGTGAACAAGTCGTCAATAAAGGTGACATCCTCGACACCATAGACTTCCTGTAATAACTTGACCTCTTCTATGACATTATCAGGCGACCTGCCCCTCCACCGCTTTCCTGTTATTCGTGATGATGAACAGAAAGTACATTGAAACGGACAACCTCTGCTTGTTATCATGGGTGCTATTCCTTTTCCATGGGGAAAATAACCTCGAAGATTCAATGTGTCATAGTCTGGAAACGGGATGTCGTCCAGATTGGAAACATATTGTCTGTCAGGGTTTCTAATGATTGTAGGACCATTCCGAATGGTTGTTCCTAGTACTCCGTTGTATTGTTGGAGTTGGTCAACTTTTTCCATGAGGACGCTCATGGTCACCTCCCCTTCTCCTCTGACAACAACGTCAATCTCTGGACACTCCCTCAGAACCTGTTCATCTTGGAAGGTCACGTGGGCTCCTCCAACAACAACAAGAATTGCAGGGTTATGGTTCTTGACCACTTTTGCGGTATAGTATACATCGTAGATGGAGGGAGTTGTTTGTCCACTGATACCAACCACAGTAGGGGAATAGGTGGATAGGGTTTCTGCGAAATCTGGAACCCTCGTGTTTTGAAGGAGCCCATCGTGTATTTTTACTTCATGATTTCCAAACTCTCTAAGATAACTAGCAATGTATCCAATACCTAGTGGGGGGCTTGTGTAATTGAGTGTCTCACTGATAGCGCATTTGGAATGTGGGACTGTAAGCAAGACTCTAGCTAATCTTTATCCCTCCGTGAAATTTGCTTGAGCGACAACACTGGAAACGCGCAACAGAAACTCTAGTTCAGAAGTGCAAACTCCTGATAGTTTGTCCCAATGTTTCTTGTTATAAATGCAACCAGGATCAGGAGCAAGCTCATCTTCGAAATATGCGATTGCCCTGGCTCGACAGCCGCCGCAGACATAGCGTTTCTCACAACTTCCACACTCATCTCTCAGGAGGTCCTTATTTCTCAGCCTCTGAAGAAGGGGTGAGTTGGTCCATATTGATTCAAAGTCATCTCTCAAAATGTTACCAACCCGCATCGCCTTAGTGTGTGGGAAGAAGACACAGGGATAGATGTCCCCATTTGGTTCTATGGAAACATAGAACCTACCCGCACCGCAGCCACCGATGAACTCCGTCAGTCCCCTCATCTGAGATGGTAGTCGTGTATTGCTGAAGTGGGTCGGAGCCACAACCTCATCTTTGTTCATGCATGCCAAGTTTGCATCATATGCCACTCTACCAAGTTGTGGGGCTGTTGTTAACACCTCTAGCGATGTTTTCTGAGGATCATTCATTCTTATCCATAAAGCATCCAACAAATACTCTCTATCATCTGGTGTGAGATCCATATCGATTAGTTCTATTCCTCTCCCTACAGGGACCAAGTTGTAGAACATGAGCCACCTGACCTTTAGGTCCTCACACAACTGGATCACATCGTGAATCTCGTCAATATTGTGACGGGTCACTGTAGTTGAAACTTCAACAAAGAGGTCCTCTGCGACACAGTTCTTTATCCCAGAGATCGTCTTCTCAAAAGCTCCGGGAACACCTCTGAACTCATCGTGGGTCTTTGCATTCGCACCATCGATGCTGATTTGAACGAACTTCATCCCTTCATCTTTGAACATTCGGACCCGGTCAGGGTTGGAGAAGGATATCCCATTTGTAGCAACTGCAACATACATTCCCCTCTCGGTCGCTCTTCGTATGAGGGACAGAATATCTGGCCTTACTGTAGGCTCTCCACCTGAGAATGCTATGAACACAACACCCGCATCAGCCAGCTTGTCGATTGTTTCAAGTGCCTCTCTGGTAGACAACTCATCAGGTCCCTTCTGTCCAGCATTCTCATAACAATGCTTACACCTCAGATTGCAGGCTCTTGTCACGTTCCATACAACTTGGAAAGGAGCTCCTGGTGTGAATGGTTTTGTAACCCCAAATCTTGCCAGTCCACTAACAATACTCGACATGGACCTTCTGAATATGTTGTCCTTGAGACAATCCTGCACAGTTGCCATTGTTGTACCAAAGACCTTGGCACCGATTGCTAATACCATACGGGTGAGAACTGCTGAGATCCTACACATTCTGCATGAACTGTCTCTCTTCCCCGCAATGAGGTCTAGAGCAACATTGAGATGGGTATCACCATCTGATTCACAATTTCTAGTGATGACTCCTAGCAGATGCTTCATGAGTTGAAATGATGTCAGACTAGTTAGTATATCGACCTTCGAGCCTGTTTTCACTTTATTACCTCGACTTTTCCCAACCAACAAACAACCGTACCGACTGGTCGGTATGTATATACACATAGGACTCCTTCTGAATATAACTTCTCTGGCCGCAGCAAGAGCCAAGTCAAATCAATGAAAAGCTGAAGGGGTGAGAATTGAACAAGAGTCTGCTAAATGATTGCATCTTAATTGTACTCATGATTTCAAAATTTCAAAGAATATTCTCAAAGCGAGGTCAACAAACTCATCATCATCACCAAAATAACCGGGGAAGATGATTTGATAGATCATCAATAGTCCGAGGACTCTTTGGACTCTGTCCTGTTTTTCTCCCATTTTGGCCAGACTTTTTGCTTCAGTTTTTGCTTCTTTCATCATGACCTCTGCTAATATGCCGATTGCCTCTCGTAGTCCCTCGGTACTCTGGTACTTCTTGAGCAGCTCCATGTAGTCGTCAGGATTAGAGAACATCTCACTTTGAATGGCTGAGAGAAACTGTCGGTCTGTTCTTCGAAATTCTACGACCTTTTTGAAGACCCATCGAAGCGAGTCATCAAGACTCATTCCCTTCTCTAGGAGCTTTTCCACACCTAACTGTTCGTTGAATCTCTCTACGTTCTCTGCAGTTCTTCGCGACATTATCTCTGTTAGGATGTCAATCTTGCCTTTCGGGAAATGGTAATAGAGTGTGCCTACGCTCACCTTTGCAACATAGGCCACGTCGTTCACATTGAGGTTGGAATATCCCTTCTTCTCAATGAGCTTCTGTGCTGTTTCTACTATTTTTTGCCTGGCCTTGGATTTTCTCATCTTCGATGTTGGTTATAACATCCTGAGATATAAAGAAATCGAATTCGAGTCAAATTCGAAAACTTAATAAGGTTCTCGCAGTCTATTGAATATGAATTCGAGTCGAA
>JASFEF010000234.1:0-4092 GCA_050124975.1 Candidatus Thorarchaeota archaeon
CAGTCATTTTGTTCACCATTCATCTCCAACTTTCACCAATCCTTTCGGTTGTTTGAAGTTGTCATGTAATTTGTAATAGTATTACATGATATAAGTATTACGGTTACGTTTTTTGGAGAGAGCTATAGGAAAAATCATTTAACAATAGTTAACAATCAATAGATTGTGAATTATCATGATATTGCGTCAACAAAATGTGTGTCTCAATGTTGGAGAAATTGCTCCTGACTTCGAACTTCCTGATCAAGATGGGAACTTGGTGCGTCTTTCAGACTATAGAGGAAAGTGCAATGTTCTTCTGGCACTCAATCCTGGTAACCTAAATGATTCATGCAAGAACTATCTTCTATTGTATAAGGACAACCTATCTAAGTACAAAGAACTAGACACTCAGGTCTTGGGTATTAACATGGACTCAATAAGAACGAACAAAGCTTGGTCTCGGAGTCTTCAGGGTCTGGGATTCCCCCTATTGTCGGATCATGAACCCATGGGAGATATCACACTCAGGTATGATTGCCATCAACCAGGGGAGGGTTATGGCAAGAGGGGACTCTTCGTCATCGATAAGCAGGGTATTATCCAATATATCGATGTTCTTTCAGACAGAGTGGGAACCTGTCCCGATGTCACTCAGATCTTATCCACAATTCAGAAAGCGTAGATATGAACAGAAATCACTGAAAATCAGCATTCGCCCAACACCACTTTATATGTTCACGACACAAGTTTAGACCATAAGAAAGTTGTGAGACATCATGACATCGAGAAAGACGCTTCTTGTTATTGTAGCAGCTGGACTGCTACTTCTCGGAGCGGCACCACAATCAGTATCTGCAGACATAACAGGAAACACCTACAATTTCCGCGCTGTCTGGTATAGCCAAAAATACCAGGTCGACAACATAATAGTCCTAGATGAGGCAGCGCAAGGTGATTTCCGTATCCATGTAAACAACCTTACTCCCAGTGATGCGTATGAGTACACCTACACTGGACTCAATTGGAATCCCTGGGGATACTCACCTTACTATGATGAACGTGAAGGTTCTGTATATTTTCAAGATAACAAGGTCTACTTCGAGCTGAATACATTAGATGTAGATGAGGATAATCTAACAGAAGACTATAGTATTGATTTGGATCCGTACTTCAGCGAACACCATCCAGGAACTCTGTTTTTTGTGAATCCAGTTTGGAGCACACACAACACCGATTGGAACAGCGCGGTAGATTATGCTGAAGCTCAACGTGGCGTTACTATGGTCACCAATTCTGCGGCTGAAGGTCGATTCTCATTTCGGATTAATCTTGATATCGAGTACAATCACTCAATATACAATTATATGAGTGGAGGGGCGACTCTATCTCTTGATGCAGTTTATGACAAAGATGGAGTACTGTCTTCATGGGTATTCCAACAAGTAAGAATCGCCTCGAATGAAAACCACACTGCCATTCAAACACTGAAGCAGACTTTTGCACGAGGAACTGGGGCTGGTGCTCCATTTGATGAACTTCTTGTTCCGACTGTTGCAATAGCAGGAGTAGCCGGTTTTGCTGGGCTGATTGTTGGAGTTGTGATTGCCAGGAAGTACTGGCGTTGAAAAGTTATTGAGAATGAGGAAAAGGGTCGGCGAGCCCCTCATTTGGCTAGAAGTCGCCTTCCTCCTTAGTTGTCTTTCGTACACCGGTACAGACAGATGAATATTCAGTCAGTTTCCACTGACCATCGTTGTTTTGCCGGAGTTGTAATGGCGTGTCCATGTCCTTGCCGCCACTGTCAATAAAGATCTTCAAACCCTTTCCATGCTCCTGTTTCTTGGTGACAGTCATAACCAGTTTGTCCTTATCAAACCTATAACCATTCTTTGGAGTGCCGCCAACGTATGAGCGTGCAATATTCTTGTTCTTCTTGAACTGACCAACGAAATACTTGGCACTCCTTCCCAACTTCAGACCTGATGGGGAGCCTGAGTCCTCCAGACAGTCCTTCTTAGATACTACGACTGTCATCATAGCATCTGCAAGGTCAGGGTCCTTCTCGATGTTGAGTGCTGCAATCAAGTAATACATGATTGTGTTCTCTGGTTTTTCTGCATCCTTCTCCCATTCTGATTTGAACTTGGAAAACGATGTGATCATCTTCTTTGTGACCTTAGTCATTTCAAACCACTCCGCTTCGTATTGTTGTAGCACAGAAAAAGGTTAGGTGACTAAACTATATCCACAAGCACACGACCCTCTCTGACAAGACCCCAAGCTAGAAACTTGAGCTGACTCCAGCGTTCATAGGCGATTCCTTCAAAACCCTTGAGTTTATTGAAATAGAGCGTCATCACAATCCCATGGGAAACAATTAGCACATTCTTCTGATGGAACATGATGTCCACTTTTCGGACTGAGTCCTCGAACCGTTCGAGCGCAGAAGCTCCAGACTCCCATCCAAGCACATTATTCTCGAGGTCACTAAGAGTTCTTCGAACACGATCTCGATACTCTTGCTCAGTAAGTTTTCCTTCGTGCTCGCGAGCCAATTCATCAAGTCCAGAGAGCTGGTACATCTGCACGTCAAGACCCTCAGCGAAGATCTCGGCTGTCTGTTTTGCCTTATCTTCACTTGAGTGGATAATACCGTCAATAACACTGAGCTTGTCTGATGCAGCAAGCTCCTTTGCCAGTTTGGCTCCTTCTTCTGTGATGGACCATTCTCGTGCAGGTTTAGCCAGATCAAACTTGGTCTCAGCATGCCTTAGAAAGTAGAGTGAATTTGTCAACCTTATTCCTCCATCCGCGCTTTTGCCTTCTATAGCCCCCTGTGATTATATGACTTCAAAAGGGGTGGGCGATAGTAAGAATTCATTGGGTGTGGCAAACTAATGGAAGTAAGTTTACCATGAATCCTCACGGACGCCCACCTTATTTTTCTAGTATGTCATGCTACTAAAGGGTTCGCATTCTCGAATTTGAACCAAAGAACTGCACTCTTTTTTTATTCACATATTTGAGAAAGGGTAAGAGTGATATAGGGTGATTTCTGGTCAATGTATCAGTGGGTCCGTAGAGGCAGATTCGTTATGCAGGAAGAACCAATTCCCAATCTCCCAAAACCACGATTTAACTTAGACTTCGTTATTTACTGGTCAAAACTGATTATGGGATTGATCTTTGGATTTTTGAGCTACATGATTATGAGGTTGAGTGATTTTACCTTCTTTCTCATAGTCCCACTGCTGCTTATTGCCGCACTGATCATCACATTGATGATCGTAATACTCTATGACAGAAAATACCATGCTAAGTTAACACACTGGAAAATTTTCAAGAAATCATTAATGTATACTGGAACTTACTTCCTAGCGTTTGTAGCACTTGCAACTCTTTCGTTTTACTGGGGGGCATGAAGGTGAAACGAAGAACACTTCTTGTCATAACTTTGACTATTATCGGAACAGTCTCATTACCCCTCTTCCTGATGTATTTGCCATCTCTTCAACCATTAGGGATGACACTCGACGTAGACTATATCTCAGAGGGTTCTTATGCAGGTTCGTACTTGGTAACAGACAACATTGGCAAAATCCTGATTGTTGATGAAGAACTAAACACCCTTTGGGAGAGCGATATCCCTGAAAGGTTCGTTCATGAGTCTGAGATGATGCCCAATGGAAACGTTATGGTCGCGGATACTGCAACCGGTCGCGTTTTCGAGATAGATATCTATGACCCCGACAATCTTGTGTGGATGTGGGATCCGACCAATCCGGATGATATTAACTGGACCGATTTGGCTATCACCGCAGGTTGGAGTCAGGATGCACTTGAGTATGTTCAGAATCCCTCTGGTGATTGGACTCACACAAACGATGCAGAGTGGGTGAATGGGACAAAACTCGGTCGAACATACGACTCATTGTTGATTTCAATCAGGAACTTCAACCTCATCCTTGAGGTCAACTACACAGACACAAAGGAAGTCATTTGGTGGTATGGAGAACCTGAGGACTACGACACCCTCAATCATCAGCATAACCCAGACATCAGGGACAATGGCAACATCATCATTTGTGATAGTGAGAACCGACGGATCAT
>JASFEF010000235.1:0-4048 GCA_050124975.1 Candidatus Thorarchaeota archaeon
GCATGCTCATCTATACATCAACAGCCAACATATTGGTTGATACTGCTCCTGGTGTAAATGGAACTCTCCTCCAAGAACAATTTATACTCGACATCGAGGAAGCATATTCTAGTTACTCGGTGACGTCAGAAATCGCTGACTATCAATCAAGCGCACTTAGAAGTGGATCCACAAAGATTCAGTATCTAGCTATCAGTTTCGCAATTGTACTTGCAATGGCTGGTGTGGCACTTGTCGTAATGCTTACTTTGAGGGAGAAAGATGCAGAGATTGTACTCTTATCTGTTCGAGGTTTTAGCAAATGGCAACTGTTCAAGACATTGTTAGCGGAAGTAATGGTTACTGTTGTGTTTGCCCTCCTGCTTGGTGGACTTGTTGGAATTGCTCAGAATCTAGGTCAAGCCGCGCAGCAGAATCAAAATGCGACCGGTCTGATAAGATATAGAGTGACTTTAGGAGGAGCAGCCTTCACGACAAATCTGATTCTCATTGGAGTAATCCTACTGGCTGCAATAATCCCCGTCTGGTGGGCTTCCAGACGACCGGAATCAAAGATTGACGTACTAAGAGCATAGGTGATAATGATGGAAAACAAATCGTATATTCAAGCGGATGACCTGGTGAAGGTCTTTCGATTAGGAAGTGTTGAGGTTCAGGCCCTCCGTGGTCTATCAATGCGAGTTGACAAGGGCGAGATGGTAGCAATCGTGGGAGCTAGTGGGTCTGGAAAGACCACCCTGCTCAATATCCTCGGTGGAATCACTCACGCAACAGCTGGAAATACCGTTGTCGCAGGTTACGATGTTACAAATGCGAATCCTGTCCAGCTTGTCGCATTACGTAGAGAGATTGTTGGTCATATCTTCCAAGAACTGAATCTCATCCCAACACTCACAGCATACGAAAATGTCGAGTTGCCTATGCTTGCCGCTAAAATTGATGGAGGTACTAGGAAGGCTCGAGTTGAGGAATTGCTCACTATCGTCGGTCTTGCTGACCGAATGAAGCATAAACCCGATGAACTTTCCGGCGGAGAACGTCAGAGGGTTGCCATTGCAGCAGCTATTGCAAATGACCCGAAGGTTCTACTATGTGATGAGCCAACTGGAGACCTCGATACTGAGACTGGTGCTATCATTGTCGAATACTTGCATAAGGTGAACAAGGAATACGGGAAGACTGTTCTGATGGTGACTCATGATCCATCAGTCGCTCGTCAGTGTGACCGAATCTATAGGATACGGGATGGTCAGATTATCTCAGTTCAATCCCCAACCCAGGATGATGAGATGGGAGCGACTTCACGAGTGGATGTGGTCAGAGAACGGCTTGCTGAGATCAAGGCTGAGATTGCTCGACTCGATGAACAAGCCAAAGCTGGAACCATTGACCTTGGTACGTTTGCAGGACGAAGAACTGCCTTGTCAGACAGACAGAAGATGTTCGAGGAAGAGCTGCACCGTTTGGGAATGTGACATCAACCCTGCCTCTCGATATCTTTTTGTCCTAAGCGATACTGGACTTTAATTGGTGGTCCTACTGAAACTCCCGGTCGTAGTTGTGCACGGAGGTGCGACAGTCTTTGAAGAGAGATATCACGAAGCTATCTTAGAGGTTATCAAGAGAGCCGCAGAGCAAGGTATGTGTGCCCTCCAGAAGGGAGGATCAGCTCTTGACGCCGTTGAAACCGCAATCTGGGTTCTGGAGGAAACCAACCTCTTCACTGCAGGGCTGGGGGCAAGCAAAAACAAAGATGGAGAAACAGAGCTGGATGCAATAATAATGGACGGCAATCGACTAGAGAGTGGTGCAGTGATGGCTGTTCAAGACATCGCTCATCCAATCTCACTCGCGAGATACGTCCTTGAGAGAACATCCAACTTTCAAATCGTTGGGTCTGGTGCAAACAAGCTGTATAATCAAATGTTGGCTGAGGGATATCGGGAAGAGACCTCTACCAAGAGGACGGAGCGTCCACTCATTGCACAGGAGTGTGACACTGTTGGTGCCGTAGCCGTTGATGAAACCGGTCGAATTGTATCAGGATCGTCAACTAGTGGCTGGCCTGGAAAAGTCCCTGGGCGTGTTGGTGATAGTCCCATTATCGGTTCAGGTGTTTATGCCAATGATGTGGCTGGGGCAAGCTGCACAGGTAAGGGTGAACAGATTCTAAGAATCACTATGGGACGAATGGCAGTGTTCCATGTTGAGCAAGGTCTCGCTGTTCAACAGGCGGCTGAGATTGTGATATCAGAGTTGCGTCAGAAGACTAGTGGTGAGGCAGGTCTGATTATGGCTGACAAACTAGGGAATGTAGCAATACAATTCGATACTGCACACATGCCAGTTGCGGTACTATCTAATGATATGGATGCTGTGTACACATCAATGACGCCTGAATGGCCTCTTGACTAAGACCTAATCGAGCAGTCTTTTCTCGCCGGTTATCTTCAGAATTTCTGTTATATCTTGACTAACTTCAAGACAACCCAAGTACTTACTATCGTCATCCCTCACAGCAAAATAACGTATGTGGATTGTCTTTCCTCCGAGATTTATCCAGAATTCGGCAGAATCCCTCTTTCCATCCCTGAAATCATTAAGGATCTTTTCGACTACATGAACACTATTTTTGGGGTGGCACAATTGAACACTCCTTCCAATTATTGCTCGTGATCGTACGAAGATACGTTCGGGGGACTCACTGAAGAATTGTACCCTGTCCTGTGCATCGACAAACGTCATGTCTATTGGCAGATGACTGAAGATTGTTTCCAACATTTCAACAGAAAGTCTTCCGCTTCCCAAAACAACTTCGCCGTCAATAGAAACAATCTCAGCAGGTCTTCCTTTTCTTGTCGGTTTTGTCGAATAACTACAGTATCCGATATCATCAAAATCCTGAACAACAGTGTCCCACTCATCCTCACTGAACAACCTGATAGCCGCTGGAAATAGGATGTTGTTCTCCTTGTAAAAGTGACTGGCGAGGATGTCCGCAAGTGATGATGAAACCTCAACTATCTTCTGTAGATTGTCAACCAGTCCCTTATCGGTTATTGAGTTTAGATCAAACAGAGTCTTCTCGATTGTATGAATCTCCTGATGTTCACTCCACATTGCTGCAGGTGGTCCGGTCAGACCATGCCTTTCTACGCCTGGAAACACAGCATTCTCTTCTCTTAGATAATGAGTTTCTGACTCAGCAAAGAACCCGATTAGTTGTCTAATCCTATCAAGATATTCAGGTTTGGTTTCTCTCTCTCCTTTTGCTAACGCATTCACTAGAGCTAAGAGTTCGTTAGCATATTCCATGAGAAGTGCATGTTCAGCCATTAGTGTATGAATCGGATGCCCTTTTGGAACAATGGGTTTCTGATTTTGAATTGAATCCCTGAACAGTTTTAAACTCAAGTTATGCAAAATCAGAAAGCTCTCTTGTGTGACACCGTCTTTGATGAACTCATCCTTATGGAATGCAACCTCAACTGGATTTAGTCCACCAAGGTTTTCGGAAAAATACCTCTTGATGTCCCCTAGGTCTTCCCCGGCACCTATCTTCTCAGCTATCTCTCTAAGGATCTTCTTCCTTTCACTTGCCATAGAATCGCCATTTCTTGGCTAGGTTACTGTCTTGATATTTCCTTTGACTCCTATTTCAAACACTCTTAGAGGAATGTTCTGACTAGTGTTCAAGACTGCTTGAGCTACTGCTCTTACAAGACCATGGCAACATGGGACTTCCATATGAAGGACTGAAACATCATTGATGTTATTTTCTTGGAACATCTGAGTGAGCTTCATCACGTTCTGCTGATAATCCTCGAATTTCGGACAAACAATTATGGCTGCTTTGCCCTCTAAGAAATCTTCATGCATTGAGGTATAGGCGAGAGCAGCACAGTCAGCAATGATGAGGATGCTTGCCTCTTTCAGTGCTGGATGTTGCGGACTCAACAGCTTGAGCTTGATTGGCCAGTGTGTAAGATTGGACTCCTTTGGATTTAGGACGGTTTCAGGTAGCAAGTGATCTGGTCCTTCGTGGTGG
>JASFEF010000236.1:0-4016 GCA_050124975.1 Candidatus Thorarchaeota archaeon
CTCTGTCTTTTTTTTCTTCTTCTTCTTTTCCTTCAGCCTCAACCTCTGCTGGTTTCTCTTCCTCAGCTTCCGTTGCGACCTCAGGCTCAGGTTCCACCTCAGGTTCTGGTGCAGGTTCAACCTCGTCGGGTTTCTCTGCTTCAACCTCGGAACTATCATCTGGAACGCTGATTTCTTCCGGCTCAGTTTCTTCTTCAGGCTCACTGCTGCCTTTGATCTTAGCCATCTCTTCTGCAAGCATCTCACTTATCCGGTCTGTGAGTTTGGATGTATGTGCTTGAGCTTCGATTGTTTTGAAAGCCTTGATTGCCAGCCTCAAAACTGCAGTGCTAGGAGCACGTATCCAAATTCGCCCGTTTTGACCTACCATAGTTTGGATGTTCAGATGATCCTTGATCATGTTGATCATAGATCCTCTTCTACCAATTATCCTTGGAATTTTAGCAGGACTTACCTCTAGGACCATTCCACCTTGGAGCACCCTGAGTCCGCGCCCCTTCATTCCAAGGAATGGACCACTCCCTCTGTCAAAAGCAATCACTTCTGCAGCAATCACATCACCCATATCCATGTACTCGGAGATGTCATCAGAGTATGGTCTCCTTAGCGCATTGTTTGCGTGAAGAGATGCACCATAGGGTCCGCCTATGTTTACCTTCCAATTATTGCCTGCCACCAATGTTATTGTACCAATTACTAAATCTCCTTCTTTCGGGATGTAAGCGCCTTCAAGAGCAACCACTTTTACGGTGTTTCCCCTGAGTTCTGCTAGACCCACGAGAGAGGAGAATATCTTGCCGCCCTCATCATATGTGCCAAAGGAGGATCTATACCTACCTTCTGCAAGTAACTGACCAGGGACAACTACTTCTCGTTTCTGGAAATATACTGCCAATTATTAATTCCCTCATTTTGTAATATTATGATTTTCAATTGTTTATCCTTCATTCATGCTCATCTGACGACTTCGATTCTGATCTGCCCCTTCGTCAGTTTATTGAGTTCATCATAGAGTTCTTGTCTTTTCTGCGCAGGAATCTCAACAAGCCCAGTCCAGGAGCCATCTTGTCCCCATGATTGAGATTTGATTACACCAGCCGTTGCAACCATGTTGTAGCCTTTTCCAGAGAAAGAGGCTGGTAAGGTAATCTGTAATTTCACACTCTCAAAAGAGATGGGTATAATTACACGGAGAGCTTTCACGACTGTTGGGATCTGTTCATCCACACTAATGAAAGCATTAACAACAACCTTTGCTTCTTCCATAGCTTGTCGAATTCTGTCGGGTGGATGAGGATGACCTGTTTGGGGATTCATAGCACGTTTAGCGAGATGATCTATAATGGTTTCCGTCTTCTCAGCAACAAGTTGCTCTCTTTGTTCGTGTGTTAATCTGAATTCACCCTTTTTGATAATCTCTGGGGCAATATCAAAAATTTCGTCAGTTCCAAACGCATCTTTCACGAGGCTATCAGTTGCACGTTCACCTCGTTTTGCATCCTCATAAACATCATACGATTTTAGAATATCTTCAAGAGGAATGTCTTCACCGCGTCTGTAGTCAAATGCAAGGTTTGGATCTACGAACAGCTCGAATCGGAGGTGGCCCTTCTGTATTCCAATGACTACTGCGTCAAGTTCAAGCCATTTTTCACCAGTTTTCTTGCCTGATCCTCCACCTGACATCTGTAAGTCAACTCCTATTCCTTTTTGGGCTTGCTAGGTTGAAGGAAGCTCTTGATTTCTTTATTCGAGAGTTTCTGAAATGTACGAGTTTTTACTGGTATCTTTGCAATCTCAACAGTCTCCGGGGTTAGGTCCTTGTCACCGGCTTCGCGAAGAGAGCCTAGAGCAAGTTCAATAGCATCACTCAGACTCATTTTCCGGTTGTACCTTTTTTCAAGAAACTCCCCAGCTCTCGCTGCCCCTCTTCCAATGATTGAGGCCAAAAAGCCCCAATATGTTCCGACAGGATCTGTGACATACAACTTTGGCGAACCATCATGATCGACTGAGCCGAATATCATGGCAACACCATAAGGTCGTGCACCGCCGCCTTGAGTGAACTGTGCTTTTAGGTCGCAGATATGTTCAGCCAAAGCCTCTGCTGGGACTGCTTCTTCGAATGTTAACCAGTATGACTGTGCCTTGACTCTTGCCTCTGCTATCAACTTCCGAGCATCCGCCATCAAACCAGAAGTGGCAACACCAACGTGTTCATCAATTTTTGATATCTTTTCCACACTGTCAGGCTCTTGGAGAGGTTGAACCTTCTTCTCAGCTAAGAGAACGATTCCTTCTTCTACCAGAATACCTATTGATGTAGCACCCTGTTCAACTGCCTTTTTTGCATACTCAGCAGCGAATATCCGTCCATCAGGACTGAAGATGCTGGTACTCATATCATAACCAGCGCCAGAGATCCCAAACACAGTATCTTCCTCCAAGAAGTCATCAGAACACAGCGGAAGTCAGAACTTCTTCATTGATATCCAATCTAACAATTCCGAAGGCTTGTGAAGACTCCTTTGCTATAAGCCCAGGGCATTCCTGCCACTTGACTCTGCATCGAAATCCAAGACCTACGCTCATAAAGCTTCTGGTGCATCCGAATCATCGGATGACCACTCCTGCTCAATCCTGGAGAAGATAGAGGTACACTACAAATCCAAGGGATAGAATTACTGTAGCTGAACCGACAAATAGGGTGAACATCGCTGAACTGGCTATTGCTATAACGATGAGAATGAAGATGACCTCAGTCCATCCAGCCCTAATGTTAGTTAGCATTAGTCTCAGATTGATAACAGTCACTGAGAGAAAGATGAAGACCATTACCATTACAACGACTTCAATGAGAACAGTAAGGGCGGGGTTTATCTCATTTATGGCACCAACAGGGCTTGTATCAATGACCTCTGGCGATGACCAGGCCCAAAAAGCAAGTCCAATAACAAAGAACACTACGGTGAGTAGTACAGTAATAATCGTTGAGCGCATCATTTCGCTTCTTTCAGGGGTATCATCGCTCACTGTTCTTAACACCGACCTTGGAACTCGAGGATTTACGTTTCGCTCTTAAACATACCGACACAATCAACGTTGTCTATTATTATGAAGAACATATGACAGTACTAGTGATCGTGATTATGTTCGTGTTCTTGGCCAACAACCAATGACTCTTCGAAGGTTTCAGTCAATTCAGCTGACTCAGTGTTCATATCATCCAACTCCACATGAACCCTCTCGGTTATGCGTTTGATTTGCAAAGCAAGCAAGTATGAGAGAGCCGCTAGAATGCCGGCAATTGCACTTGGTGAAACAAAGACTACGAAAGATGTTGCAATGCCAACAAGTTCTGCTATAAGAGCAATGAAAAACACAGAGAATATCACTCCGCGAACTGATTTAACTAACTCATTGGATGCGGCTGCTGGAGCAACCATTACAGCATAGACAAGAATCGCACCTACTGCTTTTGTGGCCAGTGCAATTGCAAGAGCAGAAACTATGAGCATTAAGTAGTGATAAGCTCGTGCATTCATACCATGTGCAACTGAGCCTTCCATATCAACACTGACATATACGAACTCCTTGTTGAACATCAGCGTAATGAAGCCAAGTAGAAATGCTGTGCTCGCGAGCATAATGACATCAAGATTGTTTAGCAGAAGAATATCTCCAATTAGGTAGCCCCAAATCTGTGGTACACGATACGGAGGGATGTAATACATGAGAAACACTGCTAAGCTCATAGAGAGAGCAAAAGAAACTCCAACTGCCACCTCCATCTTCTGTGTTATTCCTGACTCACCAGCATATCCCGTGAAGACAGCCACTAATATGCTGAACAGCAATGCACCGAGTATGGGATCAAACCAAGGAACTAGACCAGTGTCTTGAAGAAAGATACCTAGTGCAGTACCACCAAGTGCAGCGTGTGCTACACCTGATGCCATGAAGGAAAGTCCACGAAAGACAAGAAATGTTCCACTAGCAGCTGCAACCACAGCAAT
>JASFEF010000237.1:0-3987 GCA_050124975.1 Candidatus Thorarchaeota archaeon
GTAGTCCTGGAATAAGAAATGTAATCGCAATCATGAAAGGCAACGCAACCCACATCTTGATGGCACTAACTGCAAGGGGTCGAATCTCATCTGCCTGAGACCGATAGACAACAACTGAGAGTCCATACATTGCTGCTCCAATCAGACCAATGGTGGAACCAAGAATCAAGTCGGGGATTACCTGCATAGTATCGTGACTTTCTGGAACCTACCTAATAGACTATCGGAAGGGACTATGTCTTAGTCTTAAGGTACCCTCAATCATGAGTTAGAAAAGAAAGAATCTGGAGAGGCTTGCACCTCTCCAATTCGAATCAAACTATTTCTTCTTCCTCAACATCACAACTACAATAACAATCACCAAAGCTCCTCCTACTCCAGCAGCTAGGAGGATCAACTCCATTGGAGCTCCTGGTGGTATAGGACCAGTAGTTGGCGATGTTGTATCAGTTGGTGTTGTCATCACCTCACTCACGGTAACCATCACGGTGTCAACTGCACTGTTTCCAACCACATCCCAGACAACACAGGTGTAGTTGTAGATTCCAACAGCCAGACCATCCAACGAATAGCTGATGGTTTCCAGTGAAGCGTTCCAATCATTACCTGCAACAGTTATTCCATCCTCCAAAATCATATAGTGATCAGGGCGAATGTCAGTCGGATCCCAAACAACAAATTCACCTATGTCGCCCTCATCAATCTCGATGTCAGCTGGGGAGTCAATAGCTGGATCTATAGTGTCCACGACTGTGATGTAATGTGTCTTTGTCACCTCATGTCCTTTATAATCACGTGCTGTAACAATGATGAAGTGTGAACCAAGTGATTCATCATCAAGGTTCCAGTTCTGTGAATAAGGAGCCGAATAATCGCTAATAGCCCCGCCTCCATCGACATTGAAGGACACATACTCTAACCCAGCCCCAGGGTCATCTGCTGTTGCAGTGATTGCAAGCAGACCTTCCTGATCGGTGTTGTTCGTGGGATTCGTAATGGTCAATGTTGGCGGAAGGTCATCATCGACAGTGTATGTATAGAAGAGCCCACCATTGTCATCGATGCCCTCAACACCACATCCATCTGTCACTTGAACGTAGAACTCTACTTGCGTGTTGTATGGTAGAGCAGGGATGACCGCATCAAACCAATCACTGGGATCGTATACTCCAACAGTTACGTCAGCAGAAGACCACCCATCTGTTGTGTATAACACGAAAACAGTAGAAATTCCAGGACGTGTGTCAAAAGCATCGACTCTGACATTCACATCCTCATAGTACATCGGTGTCGCATCAAATGATACAGAGTCAACTACTGGAGGCTCAGTGTCAATAAAGTGCATATCATCAAAGAGGCAAGACAATTTCAGTCCGGGTGCTGTGTAGATATAGATTGAGATACCTGAGAGATGCCATGAATCTGCAGATGTGGAAAAGGAACTCTCAAAATCATCGGTGACATTTCTAGCAAGATTATTCCATGTTCCAATCTCATTGATGTTATCAGCGAGTACATGCTTGATAGTGGTTGAATTCGTTGTTGGATAAGTGGTTGATTTCCCTAACATGTATCGAATATAGTAGAATTGAGTAGTATCGAAGAATTGTAGTTGAATATAGGTTCCAACGAGACCAGAAGTATCAATGTGGTCTAGTCTCCACCAGAAATCGGTTGCAAGTTTGTTATCAAATTCAGCATAGATGGAATCACGATAGATTCCGGCTTGCTGTCCTACTGTTGTGATATTACAAGCAGACGATCCACTGTGAGAATCTGGAGTGCTGGTCACAGCACCTGGCGTATAGTACGATCTAGACCATCCGAGAAATGGTGGGTCAAACAAAGGTGTATTTTCATATTCAAATGTTGGATCATTTGCAGGATATGATAGTATATTGAAATTATCAATCAATAATTCAACAGTCGAACCAGGCTGACCTTCATAAACATAGAAACTTAGTTGTGTGAGAGGCAGGTTACCAAAACCCGTTTGACTTACAGCATCGTAGAGATCAAATTCAGAGGTTTGCCAGACATCTCTTGATCCAAATCCTGGAACCTTGACATAATAATTCGCTGTATCATTAGCAAGGTGGATCGTATCATCTCCAATACCAAAATAGTAGTACACATTGTATTCCGAGGCATTTTGAAATGTTAATCTTAGATACGCATACTGTCCAGCACCAGCGCCAACTGTATCATTATATTTCCAGTCTGTTCGGATTGCAGTCATTCCAGGTGCCAAAGCATGGTAATATGCCGATGAGCTAAGATATCGATAACATCTAGCCCAACCACTTCCTACGACCTGTGGTGCTGTTATATTGACTGAATGACTATCTACAGTACTATCAGGACTCTGCTCAACATAACCAAGTGTCGAATGATACGAAAACCAAGAACTTCCTGTGCCGGTCTCAAAATCTCCATTACTAAGAAATCCTGTGAATGTGCTATTATAGAGGACCACATCATCAATGACCAAACGCACCATATCTGTTGCACCAGCCAACGAAGATGCATAGAAATAAAGACTTGATACATAGTCTGTGCTCGTTAGCTGTCCCAATCCAAAAGCTGCAATGAAGTCTTCAGTGATATTTCTATCGAAGCCATTCCATTGATTGATTGTGTCATTCCCAACTAAATGAACGTGACGCGAGTCATTCGTGTATAGTGTAGTTCCAGTGCGTAGATGATAAAAGAAGTAGCGATAACCTAGAAGACCATTTGTTATTAGATACAGGTATACTTCAGAACCTTGTTGTAAATCTGGAACTGCAAGGGCATTCCAATTGAAACTCAAGGAAAGACCAGGTTCTAACAACAAGTCTTCTGATGCTGAGGGAATGTTACCAGTGGTAAGGTATGAACTTGCAGAAGCTCCGGGACCCCCTTGTCCCTCAACGTATCCAGCATAGACACCATTTGCAACCTCCTCAGTATAAGCACGATCACCAAACTGATGGGCACTTGTCTGTACCTGCCAATCCGTGGGAACATTATCCAAAGAGTTCCAATCTTCGAAGCTTGGATTACTTATAACATTCAGTCGAAGTGGTTCCTGAGGAACCGGTTCGTCAGCCATTTCGATTGCTTCTCGTGGTGATGATACATTCTCTGAAGTTGCCTCTTGTTTCAAGACAATCGGTGTGTCCAAAGAGAAGAATACCATTCCGACAATAATGAAAGACATTGCTAATACAATTGCGTGCTTCCTTTCCATTTTCACAAACTCCTCACAATATAAATGAAATATAGTGATATTTCAGCAGGAAAAACACATCATATTCTTTGTTCTAATGTAAATCAAACGTTAGGGCAAAAGAACAGTGTATAGAACACAAAAAAGTTACTTTCTACTTGACTGGAAAAATTCATATACAAAGACCGTTCCGCCCGAGAGCAGGTGCTTATGATGCTCACAATACTTACACGGGAATGAACCCCGTGCGATTCTTTCTCACTCGGGTTCAATGAGAATCAGAGTGATATTATGGGCTATACGAACACCGACAATAACTCACCCTGTTGGGGAGGTACTAAACGTTGACAACAAGTAACGCTGTAGAAATAGAGGACCTATCAAAGACCTTCATCAGTGTAAAGAGGAAGGCTATCATCATCCCTACAGAGAGGAAGAAGGTAGAGGCTCTCAAGTCGGTTTCACTCGATATTCCGAAGGGCCAGATCTACGGCTTACTTGGTCCAAACGGAGCGGGTAAAACGACTCTGATTAAATGCCTCGCCACCCTCGTCCTCCCGACCTCTGGTTCAGCCAGAGTGAATGGGTATGATGTGTTAAAGGAATCCACATACGCTAGAGCATCAATGGGTGTATGTCAGGGAAACGAGAGAAGCATCTACTGGAAGCTGAGCGCGAGAGAGAACATGATATTCTTCGCCAAGCTCTACCGCATGCCTACACACGAGGCAAAGGAACGGGCTGACGAGCTTTTGGGTAGGATGGGTCTTTCCGAG
>JASFEF010000238.1:0-3967 GCA_050124975.1 Candidatus Thorarchaeota archaeon
TCACCCACCGTCAATGTATGGTCACTGTCTTCGTGTATCTTTTAGAGGTCGCTCGCTCTATCTATGTGGACGCTGTAGTGGTATCTACGGTGGCCTTGGCGGAGGTTTACTTTTACTCTTCATCTTTCGAATCCAATTGAATCCTGAATGGTTTTGGTTTTTCGTCGCTGTTGTATTTGGCTTCACAACAGTCATTGATTGGATGAGCCAAAGACTTACTCCAAGAAAGACAACCAACTTCGTAAGAGCGTCAACAGGTTTCATGAGTGGACTAGGTCTCGCAATAATCTTCTACCTTGGAAACTTGGGTTATATGCTTGTGGCACTTGCAGTGATGAGTTCTTCAATTGGTATTGTCGGGCTTGTTGAGAACAGACGTCGTACTGCTTATTACAAAGAGATACAGGCTGAGCTTGATGCAGCACCTGAAGCAACAGCAACATAGCAGTACATCTCTCACACTTGCCAAAGGGTTTTATTCAGGATGGTTTCAGCTACAAGTGAACTGGCATGATTCCTTTCACTAAACCGATTGTTGGTCAAGAGGAAATAGAGGCTGTAAAACGTGTTCTTGAATCAGGAATGCTAGCTGAGGGTAAGGTCTCTCGTGAGTTAGAAAAACTATTTGCTGAATACACTGGTACAAAGTATGCAAGTGTGACAAGCAATGGAACGACGGCACTCAGTACAGCTCTTGAGGCCATGGACATTCAACCTGGAGATGAGGTCATCACATCTCCCTTCACCTTCATTGCTTCCGCTAACTCCATAGCGATGGTGGGTGCAATACCTGTTTTTATCGATATCAAACCAGACACCTACAATATTGATCCTGATTTGATTGAAGATGCAATCACCGATAAGACTCGAGCAATCATGCCTGTGCATATATTCGGAATGCCTGCTGATATGAAACATATCATGGATATTGCAGATTCTCATGACCTTCAGGTTATAGAAGACGCCTGTCAGGCTCACGGAGCTGAGGTTAGCGGGAAGAAAGTAGGATCTCTTGGACATGTTGCTACATTCTCCTTCTACGCCACAAAGAACATGATGACGGGAGAAGGTGGGATGATTACTACTGACGATGAGGAGCTCTATGATGAGATACTTATGATAAAGAATCATGGTCGAGGGAAACAGGGAGGATACAGTCACTTTAGGATCGGTTACAATAACCGCATGATGGATATTGTTTCTGCAATAGGGATTGAACAGATAAAACGCCTCCCAAGTGCAGTCAACGAGAGACGGAAGAATGCTCAAGAGTTTGATGACTTCTTCTCAGATTTTGACTCGATAAGACCTCAGGTCGAAGAGGAAGGGTTAACATCATCATATCATCTTTACGCACCCCGACTCTACTCTGACAAGATGAACAGAGACGATATCGTATCAGCTCTAAGGAATGAAGGAGTTGGATCAAGAGCTGTATATGCGTTGCCTTGCCATAAACAGGACACGTACTTGGACATCCAAAAGTGGCGTTGGGCAAAGTTCGTTGACTATCCAGACTACTCAGCAATCACCCTACCGGTATCTGAGGAGGTCGGACAGAGACACTTTGACATCCCTATACATCCGAGTCTAACCACTGAGGAAAAGGAACATATTAAGGATGCATTTCAGAAGATACTGGCTTAGAGTCTCTCGAAGTACGGCAGAATTGACCTAAGGTCCTTTGATACAACTGTTTCCGTTGCTGCATCACTTACCCTTTGATCTACAGGATTGAACGCAATACTGAATGCGGAAACTTTGAACAAATCTATATCATTCAATCCATTTCCCACACTTGCGATTGATTCCAGTGGATGTCCCCTGATTTGAGCATACTGCCAGATGGTTGTGACTTTTTCTGGTCCGCCCATAACGAACTGGATTGTACCATCATGAGCACCATTCTCAGAGCCGAGGATATTTGAGTATGCAAAGTCTAGATTCAATCTCCGTGTGAGTGGTTCCATGAAGTACTGGCTTACACCACCTGAGATACAACCCACTTCATACCCCCATCCCCTCAGTGTTGCTATAGTTTCAGCGGCACCTTCCATTAATGGTAGGCTTTTGATTAGATAGTGATACGTCGCATCAACAGGTATTCCTTTCCAGATCTTGGCACCTTCTATTGCTACTTCTCTCGGGTTCATTTCCTCTTCAACCATTTTTTCGAAGAGCTCTACAAACTGATCTCCCAACCCGATCGGATGAGCAATCGCCAAAGTTGCACTTGGACCATCAAAGAGAACACCATCCAAGTCCAATGAGATTATCTTGATATCTGACTTCATACGATTGCTCAATTCCTTCAATAATTCCGTTCACGGCTACACTAGTAACAGTAATTATCACTTTTGTTGAGGTCCTCAATGTCATGAACATCATCAGTAAGGGTAGTCTTGGAAGCATCAATGAAATCAAGAAGAAGTTCAGAAAGAAAAGAGCAGATGAAGAACTTGCTTTCGATGTTGGAAAGATGAACAGAGATCTTCTCAAGAGAATGCTCGTTGTCTGTGGAAGGGTTGGAGATAAGAAAGCTGGACAATACGAGCAGAAGGCAAAAGAACTTGGTTCAGACTTCATTTTGGAAAAGGGTCGATCCTGGGTACTTACACAGAAGACCGTCCGGGAAAATTATGATCCTGATTTTCACAAAGGCGTGCTTTTAATTGGAACCAACAAGGAGCTTCCAGCAACACAAATTTCTTACGATGGAGCCTATGCCTTCACTGATTGGTTCATCCAGGACCTAGATGGCGATGGTAAACCTGACTTCCCATTTGGTCGGATTTTTGGCCCTCCCGAAACTGTGCTCTATCACATGGACCCCTTCATTGTCGACAGCGATATCGCTATTGTCTTTGACAGCCAACCAACTCGATCGGATATACATGTGAAGGCACTTGCTGAACTTGGGTTTGATGTAGAGGTTCTAAATCGATATACTAAGGATGAAGCTAAACTACTCTCAGTGAGTGAGTTCATACTCCAGTTCTCAGATGGCGTGTTCACTGCTCGCATCCATGGAACTCCAGACCGATGGGCCACACACAATTCAGTCATT
This sequence comes from Candidatus Thorarchaeota archaeon, assembly GCA_050124975.1. Lineage (GTDB taxonomy): Archaea > Asgardarchaeota > Thorarchaeia > Thorarchaeales > Thorarchaeaceae > SMTZ1-45. Next base: position 3,068 of record JASFEF010000238.1, read on the forward strand.
CTAAGTCACGATCAGGCTTCAGCAATCGAGTTCAAAGGATACCCTGTTGTATATTCAGAAGCTTGTAGTACTGCCCAAGAAGGTCCTCTTTTGAAGGCTTTCTTGAATTCAGGAGCGTCCTACATAGGTGCAACATTAGACACCATGAATAACTTGGAGGCCTATGATGACTGGAGAACGTGTGCCTACTGTGATGGGTGGAAGTTCGGGTTCCTTGATCTTCTGGACTCGTATGAACTCATTGGTGAAGTAAAACTCGCGGTTGACAAGACTCTTATCGAGAATCTCGAACCGAAGGTATTTGTTGAGATTGAAAAAGTGCGGAAGGGAGAAACTACAACACTGACAATTGATAATGCGGTTTCAGTAGTAGAATGGATGTTGTTTGGCAATCCGTTACGAAGTAGTACAGTTGGTCCAAATGCTGACTATAGTCCTGGAAGAATCATTGTGGATACATAAACTAACTTCGAATTCTAGTTGAGATAAGAGACCCAATCAGCCCTCCTCCTGCACCCAACACTCCCATTATTAGAACCGCCACTACAACGTCGATGAGAGGATTAGTAAACCCTAGGAACCATTCTGAGATTAAAAAGACAAAACAATAGCTAAGAACTGTGCCCAAGAATCCTACGGCTACTCCATCCCTTATTTTCGCAATCAAAAACCCCACTATCGCTCCAGTCAGTATAGGTGCTAGGAAATTCAGAATGAAGAACAAACCAAAATTAAAGAATATGACAGCTAGAACCATCAGTGTCAATCTAACTACTGGTACATCCAACCAAGAAGAAGAATCGCTCTCCATCGTATTTCCTGATTCTCTTCATTTGGTCTTGTTATAATCCTGATGTTCTGGAAGAGAATTTATGATATACTCATATATTCCGCATAACT
>JASFEF010000239.1:0-3933 GCA_050124975.1 Candidatus Thorarchaeota archaeon
GGGAACCTTACTCATGACATTCCCGCTTCTTCGGGGAGCATTCTTAGCATGCTTGACCTCTCACTCTCTGAAGGTTTAGAGGGATCATATCAATTTGTAGCATTAGACCCACTCGAGTACTCTCAAGTTGGGTATGACTCTGTGGGCAAACAGCTAAACGATTCAAGTCTTGGAATACTGATGGAACAACTTGCCATCACTCAATCGGGTGCCATCATCACACAGGACATAGCGGAGCAGTATGGTCTCACAACAGGTGGTCTCTTGAGGGCTTTCTGGCGCAATGAAACTGAGCTCGAAGCACTTGAGTTTAGTATTATCGGAGTTGTAAAAGCTCTTCCTGACACTCTTACTTTCGATACTGGTTACAGCCCATTCCCTGGTATTGATTGGACCTATGCAGTTGGTACTGAGAAAGTATGGGTGAACAAAGACATGGTTGAAAGTGTTTTCTCAAAAGCGTTGGATGTCAAGTATGTGTTCTGTATGAGGGTGGAAGACAATTCCAATGCGACCACAGTAGCTGAAGAGCATCTCAGTAGAGGTTGGGATGATGTTCTTGAAGGTGATGATGAATGGGCATCTGCTTCTCATGAAGCAGAACTCTATACGCAACAGGACATCTATATTCTTGACCGTTCTAGTGACACGCTACAAACAATTCTTAGTGTTGGTGCTATCTTCGGTGCATTCACTGTGTACGCAATAGAAGGTGTCAAAGCAAGACGAAGAGAAATCGCACTTCTCAGGTCTCTGGGTGCGGAGAGAAATCTTGTGATAAAGACCCAAGCTTCAGAGATGCTGGTTCTCGTTCTAATTAGCATCATCCTACTTGGATTATTCACACCTGTACTTGCTGTGAACTCACTTCTCGCTGCAGTCCGGACATATGGTGGAGTGACCTATGTCTACCCTTCACCAGTGAACATTCTCGCACCATGGTTGCTGATGGCGGTTATTCTCTCCTTCTTCATACTCTGTGTAGCAATCTTCATTGGCGTGATTGCGGCCTTCAGTTCACGTGTCAACCTTAGTGAGTCACTGAATAGCTCATGGACTACTGCAGGACCATATACGGAGGAGCCATAATGTTTCTAGCATCGAGACTTGCATCACGCAGTCCTCAGGTTCTTGCGACATTGCTCATGTTTTCGTTATCTGCTGGAGTCCTAGGTGGAATTTTGTTCTATATGGATAGTACTAGTTCTAGTGTGCTTGAAGAGATGACCCAAGACATTCCTGTTGATATGGAAGTTCAATGTACACCAGAATTCTATCGAACACATGCGACGACAATTGAGAGCATCGCCTCGATTGTAGAGGATCAGGATTATGTTACAGACACGGAGGTTGTCGCTTTCACGGAAGGGCAACTCTATGATTTTCCTGAAAGTAGATTCAGAAAATACGCATATCTAGGTGTTAGCAGTACAGTCTTTCAGTCGTTCCCAGATGCCTTTCAGGTTGAGGAAGGGGCAGACAGTCTGAATGATAACGCTTGTTATTTAGAACGAGAGTGGGCTGAATATCTTGGATTGGGGATTGGGAGTAACTATGTTGCAGAGATTCAAGCCTCTAATGTGAACTACACACAAGAGATATTCAACGCAAGTTATACCGTGGTGGGAATCTTCACTAGTAGCGTATTCAGCAGAGGTCGTGATGCCAGTGGAAATCCCATTACCTCGCTGCGGATGATAACAACTGTAGAAGGTCTGATGTCTGAGTTTGGCAATGTTGGTCTTCAAACAACTCAAGACGCATTCTATAGTGTCTGGACGCTGTTTGATTCTAGCTTCATCATCCATGGCAGTCCGAGTGCTGTGGAGTCTTCTCTCTCAGACGTGAAGAAGAAGATCGAACAACGAACATTGCCTTATGCCCGGGTGACTGATTTTGAAATTCTTGGGATTGTATATGGGTACAATACCTGGGCTTCAACAATGACCATCATCTCGTTGTCCTTCTCAATCCCGAGTATTGTTATGGGTGTGATGTTGCTTGTCTACAACTCAAAATTACTGGAGGACAACCGTAGACGAGACACTGGAACCTTGATCACAAGAGGTTCCTCAGGATGGCAGGCTTTCAATTGGATTCTGTCTGCTGCTCTTGTGACTGGAATTGTTGGAAGTATTGGTGCAGTCCTAGCGGGTGCCATGGCAGCGGTTATCTCAGGAGGAGTAAGGCAGCTCCTTATCTTTAGCGCTGAGGAGCTTTCAACTTTCAGCCTACTTCTAGAGCCAGCTTCAATTGCTATCATCTTCGTATTCTCATTTGTAGTTGGGTTTGCCATATCACTACCCTCTGCAGTCAATGCACTTCTCATGACACCAGAGGAGGCTCATTCTGTTGTTGAGAGACAATCCTTGGCAGGAAAGGAGATGCTGCGCAGACCTGTTGCTGAAGGTGTAGCGGTCATTGTTTCAGGTCTTCTCCTTTCTCCATTACTATCAACACTGAGTTCTGGAGGAGTGACTCCCACGGGAATTGCACTGTTTGCCATCTTAGTTATCGCAATGTTTGGAATTTTCATAATATCTATCTCAAGGATCTTCTCCCTACCTACATCCTTCATCAAATCGAAACTGCTCAACCTTTTCCGCAGTACTTCACGTATTGTTGGAGCCCGTCTCATCTCTAGGAATGCAATACTGGCAAAGCGGAGTGAGGCACTAGGTGTGATGTTCATTGGACTCGTCTTCACAGCAGGTTTCTTCTCAGCCATCTCCTCTACTACAGGTTCTAATCATATGGATGAGCTATTCCATTTTGACGTCGGAGCTGACATAGTCATCAATGTAAACGAGAATCTTAGGAATGTGACTAGTGATATAGTTGAGGAGATTAACTCTATTGATGGTGTCGTGATTTCAAGTGCTTTGCTGAAGACATATGCTCGAGTCTTGTATCTGCAGGCAACCGAAGAACAAGAAGCAGTTCTAGTGAACACGTCCCTCACAATCTTCGGTATAGATCCACTCAGTTGGAGTCAGTCTGCTTACCTACTACCGTACTTTGCTAAAAGTGGAAACCTACAAGACAGCATCTCATTACTCGACGAAGACTATGAGAATATTGTTGGCTCATTCATGCCAGTACTACAGTATGTTGCAGGGGAACCTGTCTATTATGATAGAGTTAAGGTGGTCATTCAAACATATGCGCAGACTCATGAGATCAACTGTTCCATTGTGGATGTCCTGTCATCTGAGTATGCCTCTAGGTCTGTGAGCTACTTTCCTGGCGAACCAGAGGTTCAAGATTTCCTCATCATGAACATCGACTACATTCATTACGCACTCAACACTTCAAATGTCAACAAAATCTATGTTGACTTAGCTTCTGATGCGAACTACACCCAAGTCTTGGAAGAGATAATGAGTATTGGTAATTTCTCATCGGAAGAGGTAGTTTCTGCTCAGGCTCAAATTGATGAGGTCTTAGACTCACGAACAGGACAATCAATCTACGGAGTCTACACACTCAACCTACTATTCTCTCTAATCTACCTCACAGCTGGGTTAATGATCATCTCGGCGGTGAAGACACGACGGCTTCAGAATCAATTCTCAATTATGAGGGCATTGGGTACACATAATCGCTCAATCATGTCCTCTGTCCTCGTTGATGTGGGTTTGAGTATGATCATTGGGATTCTAATTGGGTCCATAGTTGGACTCTTTCTGTCATTCCTTCTGCTTGACATACCTCTTGCTTTCCTCGGTGTCACAACCGAGATCATCTGGTCACGACTCCCTGTCATCCTTGTCCTACCTGTTCCACTAATAGCTGGTATTGTCCTGTTGAGTTTTGGATCAGCCTTTTTCACAACGTACCTTGCTACCAGGAGAGGTCTCAGCAGCAACTTGGCTGATGACTTCCGACACATTGAGTAGCTAGTCTTTCAATCTACGAAGACATGCAGAGTAG
>JASFEF010000240.1:0-3933 GCA_050124975.1 Candidatus Thorarchaeota archaeon
TGTCCTCTCAAAGAGGGGAAGCGGCAAGAAGTAGCTTACAACTATCTTTGAAGAAACTTGGGTGGGTTCTCCCACTCAAGTTCTATCTTTCTTTTTGATAATCATAGTCCTCGCAAATAACTCGGTCGCAACTGGCTTGTATCATCACTACCAATTGTATCAGATAGAACCCTCAGGATTGTTTCTTTGTCAGTATTTAATGTGCCCCGAATCGGGAGATAGTTCGAAGCATGATTTGTCCTAAACACACAACTCGAGAGTTCAAGACCCTCCACGAATAGCTTCAGTTCGCTCAATATGTCCATTGCATCCATTGGAACAAACTCCTTCGTCTGAACCATCTCACTGATTCTAGTACCAGGAGGGGTCATCAATGTCAAAGCTCCAACATATTCTGGATCTATCTCATTAAGGACATTGGCTGTTGCCTTTGCATGTCGCTCAGAGTGTTCATATCCTCCAAGTCCAAGAATGATTGTAATCGAAAGTGGTATTCCAGCTTCACGAATCATTTTACAGGCTTTGATATTTTCAGCCGAATCTACTCCTTTTCGTGACCATCTGAGTAAATCATCATCACCCGTTTCTAGCCCAATGTACACGATTCCGAGCCCTGCATCCTTTATTCTTCTCAGATCATCAACACTTTTGTCACGAACATCCTTAGCATATGCATACAAACCAACTCGTTCCAAGGAGGGTAATTCTGGTTTCAGTACATTCAATGTTTCAACGAGATCATCTGTTGGCATGGCTAGTGCATTGCCATCAGCTAAGAATACACGTCTAACACGTCGTTTATAGTCTAAAGGAAGTGAATCTAAATCAGACTGCACACCCTCTGCTCCTCGAACTCTATACTTCTTTTGCTTGTATGAAACACAGAAGATGCAAGCATTGTGGGAGCAGCCTACTGTTGCCTGAAGAATCAGGCTTCGAGCCTCACTGGGAGGTCTCCATATACTTCCATCGTACCGGAGCATTTCTTCTTAGTTGTTTAAGGTAGTAATGACTCTTATGGAGCCTTTTCCAATTCCATAAGGGTGACATCTTGATGAACGATATGCAAAGTGGAAAAGAGAAGACTGATGGGATAACGAGCTATTTCCATCAACTTCTCGAATCAGTTGGTGAAGAGGGGGATATAGGATTTGCTAGGTTCAGCATAGTCTTTGAAGAGTTGATGCCAATACAGCAAAAAAAGCTCAGAGCTGTTACTGGATCACAATTCGACAGACTCTTGGATGGGGGTTCAATGATCAGCATTGGAATAGCATATCGTGACCCAATAATAGATCACATTGATTCAGTTTACAGTGGAGAAGTTGACTATCAGCGGTGGAATAAGTATGCACGTGAATATGATCGACTCAATCAGATTCTAAATCAGATGTCAAAGGATATTGCAGCAAGATTTGATGGAATTCCACTGAAAGCCACTATTGGTGGCATGATCGACAAAATCAATCATGTGCATGATTACTTCAATATGGTCATCTCTCACCGGGTTGTTGCAGAAAATTCTGGTCTTGGTTGGAGAGGAAAAAATCAGTTAACGATTCACAAGAAGTATAGTTGTGCAATTAGGTTCGCTACAATCATTGTTCCATACAAGCTAATTTGGGGGGAGAAGTCCGAACCAAAATGTGGTTCATGTTCAGCATGTGAGGATGCATGCAGCTTCATCAGAAATCGAGATGTCCTGCCAGATTATCGGGAGAACTGCAGGCGCTATATGTTGTTTCTAAAATCGAATGGAATCGAGAAGGACATCTGTGGAAAGTGCATTAAGGCCTGTTACCAAAGCAGTGTTTTCAGCAATCAATTTTCACTAAGATCATGAATGATACAAAAGAGCTTCTTTCCTGTCAGGATAGTTGATAATGATAATCCCAATCACGACCAGAATTAAACCAATGATGTAGGTCCAATAGATGATCTCTCTCAGGATCAGATAGGATAAGATAGTACCGAAAACAGGAACAAGATTGATGAAACCTCCAGCACGCGTAGCACCAAGTTCCTTGATGCTGATGAAGTAAAACAGGAAACCAATGAATGTGACACAGGATCCTAGATAGATTGCATTTATCCAAAACACAGGATCAACTAGTGCAGGTAATGCCCAGATTTCCTCGGTCAGAGCTCCCATTCCAAAGAGAAAGACACCAACAATCGAGCCTCCAGTTGTAACCTCGAGTGGTGAAAGGGTCTTCATCGCTTCTTTGCCAATGGATGAATAGAGACCCCATGTGACCATAGCTGCCAGGATGATGAGGTTACCAATCAAATAATCGATGTTGAACTCGAGAAGAGCCTGAATCCCAACTACAAAAATCACTCCTAAGAAGGCTATCAAGAATCCAATATACTGCCATCTTTTCGGTAAGCGCTCCTTGTGATAGATGTGAGCAACCAGACTCACCGTGGCAGGATTGAACCCTGCAATAATAGCTCCTTGGGCTGCGGTGGTAAAACGCATACCTGTTAGAAAAAAGACTCCATACCCGAAGATTCCAGTGAGACCGACCAAGAAGAGAATCCTGAAGTTTGCTTTTCGAAAGATGCGTCTTGGCTCAGACTCTGTTGTAAATAGGAGGATTAGGAAAAGGATACTCCCGATTAGGAATCTGAAGAAGCCTATTGTCATAGGTGGTGCAATTCCAACAATGATGTCTCCAGAGGGCCAGCTACCTCCCCAGAATGCCATGGCCACAACAAGCATGGCATAGTATCTGAGTGAGCTTCCCTTCGGTTCTTCAGTCATTGAATGCTCCCACAGGCGCGATGCTTACGTCTGATATAAACCGACCTGAATCGGTAAGACCCCGTGAGTTGAAGTTGGTAAGCGCAAATTCGGTTGTGCGTGCCCGTTGCACAAACGTTTTAAGAAAAACCTCTACAAAATCGCACATCCACTAGAGGTGTTTCCGTGCTGAATGACGAAGAGCTGGAAGAGATTCGCCGGAGGAAAATGCAGATTCTGATTGAAAGGGCTCAACAGGCTCAAAAGCCACAGACCATGGAACCAATGGCTAATGGTCGAGTGAATCTCCTGACAGATGCAAACTTCTGGCAGACTATTCAGCAAACCAAGTTTGCGCTCGTTGACTTCTTTGGTGAGTGGTGCAATCCATGCAAAGCACTCGCCCCAATCTTCGCAGAACTTGCCCAAGATTTCAATGAAAAGGTCTACTTCGCTAAGATTGATATCGACTGGAATCGACGAACGACAACTCAGTTCGGCGTTCAATCTGTTCCAATGGTCATTGCATTCAAGGATGGCAAACCCATAGGGAAAATACCAGGCCTTAGATCTTACAACGACTATAACATGGTTCTTGAGCAATTAATTGGCAAAGGACCAGACGAAAGTAGTTACGTTTAGAAAGAGCGTACGACCCGGAACAAGCCAAAACCAGAATTTACCAACACGAGAATGGATGCACTGAATACGAGAAAGCTGTGGATTGTGAGCTTCAATGCGCGATTCCTATGCCTTATTCCGGGTCTGGGTTAGGGGACCTAACCACGCATGTTAGGCAACACTTAGTTTGAATATAAGGTGTGGTTTCATAGCAGCAATATCCATTACATTTATTTAGCAAAATTCTAGCGCCTTTCGATTTTTCGTCACTTCTGACAGGCATGGGACTCGATGTTGTCTAGCTCGCCTCTGATAACAGCAATAGGCATTGCTTTCGCATTTGTTGCGTATCCATAATTGCCGAATTTGTCTGCCACAATAATACCAGCTTCGCTTCCAGTCTTCTTCTCGAACATGTCCATCCCTTTCTCAGCAGCAGCTATGACATCTAGACCTTCTTCAACATAGAGCACTGTCATTCTACTGAGAACAACACGCATAATGTGTTCTCCCCAGCCTGTTGCTGATGCACCGCATTCGTCGTTGGCATAAGCACCAGCTCCCAT
>JASFEF010000241.1:0-3919 GCA_050124975.1 Candidatus Thorarchaeota archaeon
AGGGTAGTGAACCGCTCCCACCTGAAGCAGCCCATCTTATGCCTCAGGCAGGACCCACGCAATCACAAATTGAAGAGTCGATTCTCGGAGCGAAGTCGGCCTATGTTGACCAAACTCCCGAGCCAGAACCAGAGCCGGAGCCTGTTGCGGCTCCACCAGGGACTGAAGGAGCGATCTCACCTGAAGCCGCCGCAGGGTTCACATCGGCCCAGTATGAGATGGAGGGTGAAACGCCTGTGCTTGAAGCTACTACTGTTCCTACACCGACTGACGAGCCAGTTGCTCCTACACCAGCACCAACACCTGCACCCACACCAGCTCCTGCACCTACTCCAGAGCCCGAACCAGCTAAACCCGAACCAGCAGCAGCTCCAAAGCCTGATGATGAGGACTTCGATCGTGTGATTGCATGCCCTGATTGCGGGAAGGTCATCAATGTTGACATGTTTGACTATCCCAAAGAAGTCTACAGTACAATGGGTGCAGCTCGTTTGAAGCAGGCGCGTTTCTTTGTAGTGCAGGGAAACCCTGATGAAGCAATGCAGGCAGTACGCAAGGCTCGAGCATTCTATGAGAAGGCAAATGACAAGAAGGGTCTCAAAGAGGTCCTCAAACTTGTTGAATCCCTAGCAAAGGCAGGCTAAGCTGAAAGCCAGAGCTCAGTGAACTTCTCTTTCTCCCGTGGAAATTCCGAGGAGCACTCACACATCATTAGGAACCGTCCATCATAACCCCGTTGTTTCAGTTCTCTAAAGATAGATTCAAAGTCTATCTCACCCTCGCCTATTGGCAGATGTGTGTCATAGCGAACTGCAAGTTCACGGATCTCGCCCTGAGAGACCTCCCTCTCTTTCTTCATCTTCAGAACATCGTCAACCATCTGAGATCCATTGTTGTCGTGAACATTGACCATGGCTATCTTGTCGTAGAATGAACTAATGTGGTCAAGAGCACGGTTTCGTTTTGCTAGGATTTGACCATGACCAATGTCAAGGTTCATCCTCATTTCGGGGAACATATCGAACAACAGCTGTGTTTCCGTATAGTAGAGACCCAACGTTTCAATGGCCAAGGTCACACCAGCTTCCTTGGATGCCTCGCAGGCTAAAGGTAGTGCCTTCAGAAAAATGTCAATATCATAATCGTCATAGAAGAGAGTTGACAACATTGTGTGGAAGGTCACAACCTCTGCATCGATTTGCCTTCCCAGGTCAATATAGGGTACAATACCTCTACTGAGTTCGATGGGTTTCCAGTCAGGGTTGCTGGGCAGGTGAAGAGTACAGGGGATACCTGCTTTGTTAAGATCATATTTGGCTTGAGCAAAATTGATACTGAAATTCAGGTCCATCCGCAGATCTACAAAATCCGGTTCCAATTCTATGGCGCTTCTTACCTGGTCATTGTTGCGTGCAAAAGTGCCAATCTCCATTTCTTTCGACCCTTGGCTTCGTGTATATGAATGCGCCTTTTCTGGGTTTTGGTGCAACAACTGCTCTCTGACAAACATGGGCGATACTGTTATTAGATGAATAGCGTTTCCCAATTCAAAGACGCTGTTTCGCGGAGCGTACGGAACCTGCCAGAGAACGTCGACTACCTATTCAAATTGGTTTTTCTTGGGGAGGGAGCAGTAGGCAAGACAAGTCTGGTAGGCCGATATGTCTACGACAGCTTTGAGGGCGATTACCTAGCTACAATTGGCACTGACATTCATGTGAAGATGGTCAACGTCGATGACACTGTGGTGAAGTTGGTCATATGGGACATAGCTGGACAAGACAACTTTGCCCAGCTTCGAAGAGCATATTACATGAACGCGTCAGGTGCATTCTTTGTCTTTGATACAACCCGACCTGAAACTATTGAGCGTGTTGACGAATGGTTGAACGCACTCTTTACCGTGACTGGAAAAATACCTCTAGTACTTCTTGAGAACAAGATGGATCTGGTGAGCCTAGTCACAGAGGGTGCCAAGGACGCTGTAAAGGAGAAACACAGTGTCGAGATAATCCCTACTAGCGCCAAGGAAGATACAAATGTAGAAGAAGCTTTCAGAGAAATGACTCGTGACATTCTAGACAAGTCGCGAGACAAGACAGTCTAGTACCATAATCCTTAGGAGAGGAAAACCCATGGCAAGTGGCGAACCCGACTTTGTCTACAAGCTTGTGTTCCTAGGTGATAGTGGAGTTGGAAAAACATCTCTAGTTCAACGTTATGTGTATGACAGTCTTGCTCCCGACATTGGTAGAACCATTGGTGCTATGTTGCATGTCAAATCAGTCGACTTTGACGGAGCCAAGCACAAACTAGTTGTTTGGGATCTTGGTGGGCAGGTGTCTTTTGCGGCATTAAGAGAGCAATATTGTTCTCGTGCATCAGGAGCATTCTTTGTCTTTGACAGAACTCGTCTTGAGACCCTCGAACATATCGATGATTGGCTCGATTCGGTCTATAGCGCAGCAGGGAAAATCCCAGTAGTTGCTGTGGAGAACAAGATTGACCTTGAGTCTGTCATCTCTGAAGAGCAGATTCAAGGAATTGTTGAAGCACGAGGTCTAAAGTGGATACGGACAAGTGCACTAGAGAATAAGAATGTCAACGTAGCCTTTGAAGAGCTTGTGAAAGAGATTCGATATCCAAAAGATCAACCTTGACATTAATCGAGCATATCCTCGGACTCATTTTTATAGACCAATCCGAGTTCCCTACGTTCACCAGTTATCGCAAAGATGGCAGACTCAGCAATTCGAATTGCCTGGTCTGATGCTCTTTCACAATATCTTCCAACTATAATATAGTACATTGCTAACTCGCTAATGTCTCTCCGACGACCAAGGTATTCTGCAATCTCTTCAAACATGTCCACGGTCTCATTGTCGCTCTGAGCTTCAAGTTTCTCAAGTTCATCTATCTCTGCGAGTTCCTCTCGTAATACCGCATTCATACTAATGTCGATGGCTGAGATAGCAAGTTCTGTGAGATATGGCAACGAAACGAGTTCTTTGAAATGATCTAGACCTTCACAGAGTTCAACTATTTTCGCAATCTTGTCTGCATACCGACCAATCTTGTGAAGACATCCCGATGTGTTGTTGTAGGTCACTAGACGTCTTAGATCAATACCAGATGGTTGATGTTTGGAAACAGTTTCAAAGACAAGGTCCTCTACCATGTGATGAAGCTCCTCGACTTGGTCTGACGCCGCTCCTGCTTCCCCTGCCAATTCGGTATCTAGGTCCTCAAATGCCTTCATTGCTTGTTTAAACGCTGATGCGACAAGTGAGTGAAGGTTGGTTAAATGCCCAGTAATCTTGGCAACATCCGAAGCAAGATCTGAATTCATGACGTCACATCCAACCACTATCGTTTGATGATGGTGCATTAAGATATTCCTATTAGTGTGGGGCTTGGCTTGATTTTCCCTTGTATGCAAGTCCCAGTTTCTTTCTCTCCCCTGTGACCATGTAGACTGCCCTTTCAGCAATCAAGAATGCCTGGTCTGCAGCCCTTTCACAGTATCGACCGACAATAACATAGAACAGTGCCATCTCTTCAATGTCATCGCGTTTTCGAAGAAACTCAGCAATCTCCTCAAACATCTCTGAGGTTTCTCTATCACTATCAGACTCTAATTTTGTGAGCTCATCTATCTGAGACAGGTCTTCATCTAGAATCCCCTTCATTGCGATGTCAAGTGTCTTGACTGCCAAGTCCTTTAGATAGGGAAGCGATTCAAGTTTCTTGAAGTGCTCTAGTTCCTCACAAAGATTGGTGATATGAGCAATCTTGTAGGAATATCTCCCAACACGGAATAGACTATGTGATATCTGGAGATAAACTGAGAGTCTTCGAAGGTCTCTCGCCACTGGTTGTCTACGACCTATTGTTTCAAACACGTTAACTTCTATCTTCT
>JASFEF010000242.1:0-3871 GCA_050124975.1 Candidatus Thorarchaeota archaeon
TGACTGGTTCGCGACACACAGTTTCTTACTCTACTCCAGGTGGTGTGAAATACGACTTCACTGATAAGTTTAGGGAAACACTCGATCGAGCAGTTCACCGATTTGAGGACAGACTACAGAAGTTTCGAGATATGCAGATGGGGAGTCCTACCTTCAGAGCGAGAACAGAGGATATTGGTCTTTATGATTACAAACAGGGTCTCAAATGGGGACTCAGCGGTCCTCCAATCAAAGCCTGCGGAATACCAATGGATCTGAGGAAAGATGACCCTGATCCCAATCTTGCCTATGACATGGTTGACTTTGAAATACCAATTACAGAGAATCTTGAACATCCAGGTCAGAGCGATGCTCTAGACAGGATGGAACAACGATTCAAAGAAGCTGAGGTCGCTTGTGATATTGTGAAACAACTGATTCCTCAGATTCCCGATGGACCAATAGTCAATCCCAAAGCCCGAGGCAAAGCAAATCGACTTCCCGAAGGAGAAGCCTACGCTCGAGTTGAGGGCACGCGGGGAGTCACATCACTGTGGCTCAAGACACAAGAAAAGGCACAGACTGCGTATCGTGCCAAGATACGTGGACCTTGTATAGCCTCATACTACGCCTTGAAGGACTTAGTACCTGGCTCGAAGTTTGCGGACTTCATTGTGATATTCGGAAGCTTAGATCCGTATCCAGGGTGGTGGGATAGATGATTGGAGGTGTTATGTTGCAGTTCGACTTCTTTGCATGGCTTGCAGGAATTCCTCAATGGTTTGAAGATGTAGTCCTCTGGATATGGGGTATACTCAAGGGCATAATCTGGTGGATTTGGGATGTCATTCAATGGATCTGGGCACAGGTATTCCTCCCTACAAACTTCATGTTCCTCTTCCGTGCAGTCCTCTTTCCCGGGTTGATATTCGTAGTTTTGACGCTGATATGGGCTGTTTGGTTCACCCGTAAACTATGGGGCAGAATTCAGGACAGACGAGGACCCGTGCACATGGGCAAATATGGAGGACTCCAGCTCTTCGCAGACGCAATCAAGCTCATTGCTAAGGAAACCATCATTCCCGATAAAGCAAAACGCTGGATGTTCAGATTCCTTCCTGGCCTTCTTCTGGTCATTGTGCTTCTACCATTCTGTTTTATTCCATGGGACTTTGACTACTGGTTCATTGCGGACCTTGACGTCAGTCTTGTATTGGTGTTTGCATTCCTCACTGCAGTTCCTGTCATCGCATTGTTGGCTGGATGGGTCAGTGGGTCAAAGTACACCCTCATTGGTGGATTCAGGGCTGCTAACAACCAATTTGCAGCTGAGATTCCAATGATTATATCCACAATCGGACCTGCTTTTCTCGCAGGTTCTCTGAGTCTCATGGGGATTGCTCAGGCTCAGACTAATGTCTGGTTTGCTATATTGCTGCCAATCAATCTAGCAACATTCCTCGTGGCAGCAATTGCGTCAGTGGGAGTCTTCCCATTCGATGCACCTGTAGCAGACTCCGAGATCATTTTTGGATGGAGGACCGAGTACACAGGAATATATTTCACGCTCACGTATTTTGCAGAGTTCGCAGAACAAATGCTGTACTCAGCACTCATAGTCGCTTTGTTCCTTGGAGGACCGGTTGGATTCCCATTCCTGCCAGGTGCTGTGAACTTCGTCATCAAGTTCCTGATCACGTTCTTCTTCTTTGTACTGGTGAGTTCATCATTCCAGCGACTCAGACAGGACCAGATTGTCCACTACTGCTGGAAGTATCTACTACCACTTGCGCTTTTGAATGTCATAATCGTAATGTTCGCGATTGTCTATCTTCCTGGAATCGCAGCATTGCTACCATTAGGAGGCGGTTAAGAGATGGGTTTCTTCAGCGTACTAGGCGATTGTTTCCAGATACTGAAACACACGTTCAGACAGGTCTTCCAGAGACCCTTCACATACTTCTTCCCATTCGAGGACAGAATCTACCCTGAGCGTACAAGAGGACGACACATCCATGTTCGCCAAAACTGCACAGCGTGTTCACAATGCGTACGCGCGTGTCCTGTGGTCGCAATTAGGATGGACAAGGAGGACAAGATGTACGAGAAGGACTGTGCATTGTACTTTGACTACACGCGTTGTATCTTCTGTGGCCTCTGTACACAGGCTTGTAGGTTCGAGGCATTATTCCACACTCCGGTTGTAGACCTGAGTGAAGGTGACAGAGAGGATCTCATCTTTGGACCTGATAAGATTGAAACTCTTGACAGAGACCCGCTAGAGTGGCGTGGAAGGAGGTTCCGTTAGATGCAGCTTGCCGGTCTTGCAAACATTCCATTTGCAGCTCTATCACTTGCAGTGCTCTTCCTCGGAGGACTCTTAATCTATGTCTTCAAGGGAAGCTTCGAGAAGACTGCAGGGAGAATAGCAGTTGGGTTCTCAGCTGTCGCATCATTCCTGATGATCTATCCCTTCTATCAGGTATTAACAGGGTCCACGTACGAAGAGTATGCAACCTGGTCTGGACTTCTGGAACAGTTCGGTCTCAAACTAGATGGAATCGCCTTTCCAATCACATTTGCAGTTGTCGTGCTTGGCTTTCTGTCTGTCGTCTATGCTGTCGGCTACACTGACCATAGCGAGAACAAAGCCACCTTCTTTGCTAACCAACTCTTCTTCCTGATGGGTATGCAATGGGTGACCTTAGCGACCAATTTGATAGAATTTTTCATAGCTTGGGAAATAATGCTTGTTCCCAGCTACTTCCTGATTCTGTTCTGGGGATTACCTGAAACCCGCAAAAGGACAGCTATGAAATTCTGGCTCTACACACAGTCTGGCGCGGTCTGTATTCTGGTTGGCTTTGGTATTCTGTACTCCCTCACAGGTTCCTTCGACTTAGCGCTAATCCAGCCTGGAATTGACGTACTAAGTCTGACTGCAGTCCTACCTGGATTGGGAATCACAATCGAAACAGTACTGAAGCTTGTCTTCATTCTTCTTGCAGCAGGATTCCTCGTTAAGATGGCTGTTTTCCCCATACATTGGTGGCTTCCACCCGTCCACGCTGAAGCTCCTACTCCAATCTCGGTACTGCTTTCTGGTGCTATGATTGAAACCGGTGCTTATGCATTGGTAAGGTTCGGCTCTATCACATTGTGGGATGCTGCCTATGATCTTTCAATCTTTGTCGCAGCATTAGGAGTCATCACAATGTTCTATGGTGGCTTCATGGCTCTTGCACAGATAGACATCAAGAGACTTCTTGCCTACTCATCAGTGTCTCAGATGGGATATGTTCTATTTGCACTTGGAGTCTATGCACCTACTGGTATTTCAGGAGGGATGTTCCATCTAATCAATCACGCCTTCTCAAAGGGTGTGTTGTTCATGACCGCGGGTGCCGTCATTCACCAGACCGGTCTTCGTGATATAACGAAGATGGGCGGTCTCTCGAACAAGATGCCAATAACAGCCTTTGCGGCTGCAATTGGAATGATGAGCATAGCAGGAAGTCCTCCGCTCTCAGGATTCGCAAGCGAGTGGATGATGTTCCTCGGCGGGTTCGAACGTGCTGTGGAAGTTGCTGCAGTCGTTAGATGGGATTTCTTCATCATATCGATTCTAGCAGTTTCAAGTTCAATTCTAAGCGCAGGTTACATGCTGCGCTTCTTCTGGAAAGTCTTCCTTGGCCCACATCCGGATGAACTGGAAGACGTGAAGGAGAGTTCCAACTCTATGACCATTCCAATGATCATACTTGGAATCCTCATTGTAATCTTTGGAATATTCCCAGGACTGGCACTTGATGTCATTGTCCCGGCAGTCACAGGACAGGTTCCGTTCCCATGAGGTGATTCAGATGCTGTTCGGTTTACCAGAATACCTTAT
>JASFEF010000243.1:0-3870 GCA_050124975.1 Candidatus Thorarchaeota archaeon
ATAGACGGACATTCTTCATGTTCTTCTACAACCCGAGTGTGAGGACCCGGCAGTCGTTCGAGGCTGCAGCCACTGAGCTAGGTGGACATGCTCAGTTTCTCGAGCCAAAAACGATGAGGTTGAAGTCAGCGAAGACAGCTGGTGAGACCATCGAGGATGCTGCACAGGTCATGAGCCGCTACGCAGTAGGAATCGGGATTCGAATTCTAGAGACCGCACTTGAGTACTATGGTCAAGGTGACGAGCTCCTAAGACAGTACGCAGAGAATGCAAGTGTCCCAATTGTTTCAATGGCCCACGACAAGTTTCATCCCTGTCAGGGTTTGGCGGATGTAATGGGGTATAGAATGCATGCAGGCAAGAACTTGAAAGGTAAGAAGATAGTCCAAGTGTGGGGTAAGGGTGCACTGGTTCGCTCATGGTGTAGCGTCCAAGAGAGCATACTGATCAACTCACGACTTGGAATGGATGTCACACTCGCACATCCTCCTGGTTATGACTTAGACCCTGAGGTCATCAAGTGGTGTGAAGAAAACGCTGAGGTTGCTGATAGTAACTTCGAGATAGTTCATGATCTCGAAGAGGGATACAAGGATGCTGACATTGTCTACTCACGGAACTGGATGACAGCTGGTTTCTATGAGGACATGATGAAGCGAGGAATTGATGAGGCAAAGAAAAAGGAGATTGAGATTGCAGCCAAGTATGATGACTGGATCACAACCAAGGATTGGATGGCAAAGACCAACGATGCATTCTTCACACATTGTGGTCCTGTAGACCGGAACGCAGAGGTCACAGATGAGGTCTGTGACGGCCCCAGGTCTATTGTGTATGACGTAGCTGAAAACAGGCTTCATGTTCAGAAGGCAATCATGGCTCTGACCATGGGCAGACAGTGAGTTGGGTTTCTCCCCTGGCGAAAAACCGGGGGCCGCCCTACTCAGCGATGAGTAGCACCGTTTCTTTTTGAAAGCACATCTCTCAAACTGCATTCTGTCTAGCTTACTGCTCATCTCCGAAAGGCGGAAGAATATTATTTGAGATTTGTATGAAATGAAGACAACTCGACAGAGCTGGGAGGACATAGTCGAATAGATGGATGCGGGACTACTCAAGTGATTGCTTGCACGTGAACAAAAGCAACGCCAATTCGAATCCCACGGTACCCATCAATGTTCAGACTCAAAATAGGAAAACTCCGTGGGCGCCACTTGGCGCTCACACCTTATTCTTGTTCAAGAGTGCCCCATCGATGACACCGTATAAAGTGGTCAGGTTTGACCTCTCTGTACTCTGGGACTTCTTCCTTACAGACATCAACTGCATATCGACATCGTGGATGAAATGCACAACCACTGGGTATGTCACAAAGATCAGGAGGGTCTCCGGGTATACCTCGTAGTCTGGGTTTCTTTCCAGCTCTCATCTGCATCATCGCGATGGTTGGAAAGCTGGTCATGAGCCCCATAGTGTACGGATGTTGTGGTTCGTGAAAAATATCCACAGCATTTGCATACTCGACTATCTTCCCCGCGTACATGATGGCAACTCTATCAGCCATCTCGGCAACGACACCTGCGTCATGACTGATAAGAAGAAGCGACACATCGAACTCATCCCTGACCATTCTCAGGACATTCATTATCTGTCGTTGAACTGTCACATCTAGGGCAGACGTAGGTTCATCAGCTATCACCAAGTATGGTCCTGCTATGAGTGCCATAGCAATAAGGATGCGTTGAGACTCACCGCCACTAAAACTACTCGGGTCCATTACAAACCGAAGGTCAGCATCAGCCAGTTGAACAAGACCCAAGTACTCCAAGACTTTCCTCTTTAACTCCAGAAGTCGGATATCTTCCTCATGAACTTCAACTGGTTCAGCAGTCTGGTGTCCAATGCTGTGCTGTGGATTGAGTGCATGACCAAGTCCTTGTGGAATTAGTGAGAGTTCACGACCTCGGATTGCAGTGAGCTCCTCTTTTGTTAGAGTAGACATGTCTTTTCCGCGAAAGATGACACTTCCTCGAACACCTGGAAGATCCACTGTGCCTGGCAGACCTTTTTCAAATGCTCTTCGTATTTCGGGGTCATTTGATACACCTGCGGAAAATCGTGCCACTTTCTCGAAGAGTCCCATAATGGCAAGGGCCATACTACTCTTCCCTGACCCGCTCTCTCCCAGCAATCCGACACATTCTCCCTCTCGAACTTCTAGCGAGACATCATCAACTGCACGGACCAACCCTTTCTTGGAAGGATAATACGCTTTCAGGTTCTTCAAGATGAGGAGTGGTTTGCCTTTGACCATATTGACACCATCGCGGCCTAGCTATATGTCCTAATAAAGCGTGTTGAAGACGTAGAGTCATTCTGAAGAATGTAATTCCTACCATGCGCCTTCTTGAACCTCAAATGATCTAAGAACTAGATACATTATGGTAGCAGTGAAGATGCATATCGATATGAATCCTAACAGAAATGCAGGGGCAGATACTTCATTCCAAAAGACCAATGGGCCATAAATCTCAGACCATGCTGCTACTCCTGTGATCTCACTAAGGAAGACTAGGAAGTAGGGCATAAATACGAAAAGTGTAATAGCTCCTAGAAGGTAGGCAGCACGTTTCCTCCAATTTCGAGGCGCAGCAACTTCTTCAGTTTTGGCAATCTCAGCATCAATCTCTCTCTCAATCTTTTCGTCCAATAGAGTTTCATCCCCAGATTCAGGTTTCTTAGTCTTCTTGATGAGTCTCGCATCATGACGTCTGTCTAACCTATGTCTCCACCATTGCTTGAATCCTTCCCAGCTCACATCATGTTCTCGATCAAGCAAGCTGTCTACTATAATGAACGTGATAAGTCCGGTCATGAGACCTCCAAACACAGCTGGAAAGACTCCATGGAATCTGATCACATTGTGGGCGGCCAATCCTACTCTGAGGGCTACTAAGCCCGAAATGATACCGATTCGATTATTGACAAGACTCCTTCTCGTATGCAGGTAATATGATCCAGCCATCATAATGAAGAGGAAGAAGGAAACTGCATCAACGAAGAACCAGACAATCCACCACTCACTCTGAAGGGCAGCCCTTACTATTGGATTGTATTCAAACCCAGCACCCAATTCATTAAACAGGAGTACTGTAAAGATCGCATCAATGAATCCAACAGGTGTGAGTAGGAAAACAAGATTCCTCACCCATGGTTCCTGCAACCATAAGGTGAACATTTGGTGTGAGGTCATGTTTGTGAGTCTTCGAGTTTTCTCTGAAGTCTGCATGGTTTCCAACACCTGCAAAATGAGCATGAAATTCGTGCTATAAGGATTTCCAACAAGGCCATTGAAAATTCATGATAACTGCTAATGAATTTGTCATCGAAAAATAAGAAGAGAGACCGAGGGTTTAACCCCGGTCTACATTTTGTTCTAATGTTGATCAGTTACTTCTTGTCTACTACCAGGATGCAACCTTGTAGTAGTGGTAGAAGTACTCATCATGCATTGGGTTGAACACGTATCCGTTCATCCATGCGCCTTCGACGTGGAACTCAACACCCTGGTAGCACCAGATAAAGGCCATGTGCTCGACGATAGCTTCTGACATCTGGTCGTAGAGTGATTCCCTTGTTGCAGGATCAGTTTCAGCAGCTGCATCATCGATCCAGCCATCGACAGTTGCGCCATCCCATGCAACACCACCCTCGCCAGTTGAGCCAGCTAGACCAACCCTGCTTGGGAAGGTACCAGTGGTCTTGACGAATGGTGCTGCGTAGTTGTCTGGGTCAGCGTAGTCTGGCATCCAACCAAGGAAGAAGAACGGTAGTTGCCTGTTCCTAACCTGGTACAGATAGCTTGCCCAC
>JASFEF010000244.1:0-3857 GCA_050124975.1 Candidatus Thorarchaeota archaeon
TCTGGAATGTTTTCGTATACAATGTCAATTGTACCTTTCTCGGTACAAATACCGCCCCAGCAACCGCTTTCCGATTCCCACACAAAATTGGTCTCACTCAAAGTCTGCGGTTGGGCTTTCTCAGCGGGAGCAAAATTGTCCATGACTATCTGTGGCGAGTCGTCAGTTGGACTTTGGTCTTGATCCCCATAGATATTTGCCGCCATAAAAAATCCACCAACAGCCAGGGCGATCACGATTCCGATAGATATCACCATCATCATTTGGTCGGTCCTCTGTTCTGTTAGCGGTATGGCGGAACCTCTGAAGGTTTCGCCCATCTTTTCATCCTCTCTCAGACCGAAAAGAAGTGTTTCCTCCCGATCTCACGCATCAAGTCCACGAACGACGATCGTTCAGATGTTCTTGACTATGGGAGAAGGGTTACAAGCACAATATATTGTTATCCCAGTTTCGTTTTTTAATTGACTCTATAGATTTTTCACACTGCTCGAGAAAAAATCGCTTGCTTCGTTACTAGTTTAGGAAGAAGTAGGCGTTGTTTGGGTGCAAATTTGGTTTTCTCTTCCACTTCTTTCGATAAATCGTCAATGGTCAGTTCTACCTGGTCTTTCAGCTCTCGCCTTCGGACAGCGAGCCTTCCACTTCCTTTCTCTTTTTCGCCAATGACTACGATATACGGTATCCATAGCTTCTCAGCAGAGCGGACCTTTTTACCCAGTGTCATAGATCTATCGTCTATTTCGTAGCGAATCCCTGCTTTATCGAGGATTTTCCCTAGCTCTAAACAATAATCTGTATAGCTATCGTCAACTGGGACAAATCTTACTTGGACGGGAGTCATCCACAAGGGAAGATGTGGAACCTTTCCTTTTTTCGAATCCTTGTATGCTTGCTCCAATACACCATATAGTATTCTTTCAATTCCTCCTGAGGGAGAGGTGTGAAGGATTAGGGGGTGTTTTTCTTTCCCATCTTGATCTACGTATGTGATGTTGAAACGTTCTCCATTCTCGACATCAATCTGAACGGTTCCTAGACATCCAGCTTTCTTTTGCGCATCAACGACATTCCATTCACCCTTGAAGATGAAGTAGGCATATCTCTCGTCGAACACCTCAATCATAACTGGTTTACCTACTCGCTCAACAACTCTATCCATGAAGTCCCTGTTCTTGTCGAAGAATTCCTTGAGTACTCTGAATGACACCTCGATTGAAACCTCAAGCTCGAGGTGGAGTTTCTCAACAAACTCAATCTGATTCATCACAGCCTCCATGGCCATCTCTTCATCAACGACAATCTCATGTATGTCAGGCATTGTGAATGATCTTAGACGTCTCATGCCAGCTAGCTCACCACTCTGCTCACGGCGGTATGACGGTGCGATCTCGAAAAGCTTCAAGGGCAATTGCTTGTATGATATTGTTGCCTGAGATATCAATAGGAACTGACCGAAGCATGCACTGAATCGAGCGAAGTAGTCTTTCTCACCCGACTTTACAACATACTGTCTCGATGGAAACCTCTGAAGGTACGCCTTCAGTGAGGGGTGTTCATAATCATAGATGAGAGGAGTCTGAATCACATGGGCTCCATAGTCAACCATCTCAGCAGTGACCCGCTCCTCGATTGCTTTCTTCAGAGTCAGACCACGTGGAGGAAAACGGAAGTTGCCAGCATCAGAACCTGGTTCATAGTCCACAAGCTCGAGTTGCCTCATCAGCTCGATGTGTGGCGGAGCTTCCTTGGCAGTCCTGTCTTTTGCGGTTTCATATTCCATGTAGGTCTTCAGTTCCTTGTACTTAGCATAGTTGAACTCCTTGACAGGCGTCAACTTTCCACCGGGTTCCATGATAAAGAAAGCTGATGTGGCTTTCTCTTCAGCAACAAGTGCAGTCAGGTCCTCTCCTTCAGTGACCTCCACGTCGGCATCCTCTGCAATCACAGTCGAAAGGTCAAGAACTTTCGAACGCTCGGCAAGAGGGTGTCCTTTGCAATGAAGCTCAAAAGCCTTGTACCAACCAAATGGAACTCGGACTACATTGAAGTCTCTCTCCTTCAAATCCCTAGCTACTGCCTTCAGAAGTTTGAGAGCAACACTAGGCTTTGATGGAGTTTCACTCAGATGCACCCATGGATAGACTACAAGGTTCTTCTCCTTGACTTCATCTGCGGCACTGGCAATCATATCAGCAGTTGCTTTTGCAGCGGCCCCAACATTCTGGGCATCTGTTGTTTCAGCAGCGATGAAATTGACTAGGCAGGAGTCCTCTGTCTTGTAGAACTTCTCTTTGACTGCCTCTGCATTCTTGAGCGCTTTTCTCTTGGCTTCGTAAGCGAAACCATCGCTGTGAATTTGTAGCATCCTCAATGTGATGACCTCAACAGATTATGTGGTGAGTCGATTCTCACTTAAGCTTGGCGTAAGGTAACCAAGCTCGATATAAGGCACCTGAACTGCTATTCAGACATGAAAGATATTGTTGTCGTATCAGCCTGTCGAAGCCCAATTGGCACGTTCGGAGGATCATTGAAAGATTTGCAAGCTCCTGAACTTGGGGGACTAGTTATCAAAGCAGCAGTTGAACGAGCAGGAATAGATCCAGCAATCATTGGAGACCTGAGATTCGGGAACTGTTTCGAACCTCCAAAAGCTTTGAACATTGCTAGAATCGCAGCCTTACTTGGAGGAATTCCCTGGAGCATACCTGCAGTAACAATCAACCGAGTATGCACATCAGCAATGGAAGCAATCATCAGTGGTGCACTCCAAATCGAAACGGGCTTCACTGATGTAGTGCTTGCTGGAGGGGTTGAATCAATGTCTAATGTACCGTACTGCGTCGAGAATGCCCGATGGGGTGTGAGGTTATTCGACGGAGTGTTCATGGATGCGTTAACAACTGGACTTCATGCTGGAAGTCACTTCTACCCACATCCGGAAACAGGAAAACATTACATCATGGGGGAAACAGCTGAGTTCCTCAATGACAAGTATGGTTTCTCACGAGAGGATCAAGACATCGTGGCGCTTCGGTCACAGAACAATGCTGAGCGAGCAACAAATGAGGGTGACTTCAAAGATGAGATTGTACCACTTGAAATCAAGGGCAGAAAAGAAACGAAGACAATTGACAAAGATGAACACTTCAGACCTGGATTGACTATGGAGGATCTTTCCAAGTTAAGACCTGCCTTTAAGAAGGATGGCACTGTTACAGCTGGAAATTCAAGTGGTATCAATGACGGTGCTGCTGCAGTGATTATCATGACCCAAGAGAAGGCTGATGAATTGAAGCTCAAACCTCTTGCACGTCTCACAGGATATGGAATGGGATGCAGTGAGCCACACCTGATGGGTGAGTCTCCCGTAGCTGCTGTCCAGAATTTGATTGATCGAACAGGGCAGGGATTCAATGACTGGGACCTTGTCGAGCTGAATGAAGCGTTCGCAAGTCAGTATCTTGCTGTTGAGAAAGGACTGAAGACTCTTGGTTTTGACAGAGAGAAGGTGAATGTCAATGGCTCTGGAATTGGTCTGGGTCATCCAGTGGGTTGTACTGGTGCAAGAATTGTCGTGACTCTACTTCATGCATTGAAGAAGAGAGGTTTCAAGACAGGAATGGCAACACTCTGTGGCGGCGGAGGAATCAGTACTGCAACAACATGGGAATTGCTTTGAAATTGTGAATCAATATCTGGTCCGTTTGTCAATATACTCAACCCACAGATTTATCAATAAATAAACAATTGTTAATAACTATGAAAGAATATGATCTCATTGTGATAGGCTCAGGTGCTGGGATGAACATTGCATCTGCAGCTTACCAACAAGGATTACGTGTTGCAGTAGT
>JASFEF010000245.1:0-3784 GCA_050124975.1 Candidatus Thorarchaeota archaeon
TGATGAGCCATATGTACCAGGAGGATTTGCACCGGAACCAACGACAACACCAACAGGTACAACATCGCCAACACCTACACCAACAACACCGCCTCCGGGCTTTGATCTCTTGACTGTCGGCTTGATGGGTGTAGGTGGACTAGTGGTCGGCATTATCGTGGCTGCAGTAATATTCCGTAAGAACTAATGGCATGAAGTAAGGGTTCAACCCTTACTTTCCCCCTTTTTTTTACATTTGCCAAAACTAGGATGATCTCCATTTCATATTCGAAAATCATGAGAATATCTTGATGACAAGTATAATATCTGACGATACACCCTTACTACAAACAACCAAGATATTCGGTGGAGAGGAAATGAAGATACGGGTCCTAGTAATTGATGATGATGAGGACCTGTTATTCCTAGCTGGCAAGTTCCTGACTAGGGAGGATGAACGAATTGAACTCGTTTCTGCAACCACTGATCAAGAGGCACTAAGGCTCATCGAAGAGGAGGAGTTTGACGCTATTGTGTGTGACCACTTTCTTGGTCACGACAGTATGACCGGACTTGATCTTCTTGAGTGGACAAGAGAGTTCAATCCACACATCCCATTCATCATATTCACAGGTCGAAGCCAAGAAGCCGTTGCAATCAGAGCTCTAAACCTCGGTGCGGATTATTATCTCAAGAAGGGGACGGAGGAGTTCAGAGAGTTATTCACTCAATTGGCAAATAGAATAATCTCCGAGGTTGAGGTAAGACGACAAGATGAAGCCCTAGAAACTGCGTTGAGTGAACTTGAGAAACGAGTTGAGGAAAGGACTGCTGAGTTGACCAAAACCAATGAACAACTCGCTCAAGAAATCGCAGAAAGGAAGAAGGTCGAAGACTCATTACTCCTCCAGAGAGACCTAGGAAACACTCTCTGTAAGACTGACAACCTGATTGATGCTCTCGATAGAATCCTGAAGGCAGCTGTTCATTTAGATGGAGTTGATACAGGGGGCATATTCCTCGTAGATAGCAAGACAGGACAGCTTGATCTCACCACTAGTCAAGGTGTGTCTTCTCAATTTCTCAAGAGCATCCTAGGTCTGGAGAAGAGTCTGGAGGTTGTCGAGCCACGTTATGTATCACGATCTGAGATGGATGATTCACTCAGGAAACTCAGCGACTATGAGGATTTGACTGCCATTGCAATTGTGCCTGTACTATTTGAGGGGAAGACAGTCGCTATTCTCAGTCTCGGTTCACATTCGCATGATGAGATACCAACAACAGATCGTCATACACTTGAAGCAATTGCAATCCAGATTGGTGCCTACATGGCTAGAGTAAGGGCACAAGAGGCCATCAGTCAATCTCAGTCCGAAATGATGAGAATGTTCGATTCTTTCCGAGACCTATTCTTCATCATCGATAAATCAGGATCGGTACTCCATGCTAACAACACAGCGAGCGTCAAACTGGCTGTGGACGACACTACAATGAAGGGTAGAAGCATCCTCGACTTCTTCAACAAAGATTACGGTAAGGAGATCACTGAGGTCGTGCAAAGAGTCAAGCATGGAGAAGTAATCAAAAATGATAGACCTCTGGAAGCTGATAACGGGACCAAGATTGCAGTAAGCACGAGGATTGTGAGGGGGCAATATTCAGGAGAAGATGTTGTTTTCTTGGTCAGCCGTGAGACTAAGAGTTGAGTGTTACCCATATTTGAGTAGAGAAAAAATTCCAATAATCATATATGGATTGGCGAAATTAACAAAATCGAAGCATCTTAACCCTGTTAAGTATGTGAAAGGATTTACAGGTGCAATTCAATGGGAGATGACAACGGATTTCTCAAGGGACCAATAACGCGCCTCTTTGAGAAAGTTGCAAAGTGGATTGGATTATCCGCAAATGCAGGACCTGTATTGGCAGCTCTCTTTATGGAAAGTTATGAGACCGGAAATCGACTAAGTTCTGATGACATCTGCAAGGCTACTGGATATTCTCGAGCAAACGCAGGCTTGATAATCTCACAACTAGAGGCTCTAGGGGTCATTGAAGGTCAGAGAGATTACGATCAGACTGGGCGTGGTAGAAAACGTGTCCTGTATTCGATTGACGGCGACTTTGGTGAAATATTCAATCTTGGTGTTATGAGCCTCTTGGACCGACTTGGAGCAATGATGAAGGACATTCAATCTATTGAGGACCTAAGAAGTGGACGAGAGGACGCCCTAAAACCAATGCTCAGGGATATCAAGAAAGTGATTCAGGAGAGAATCGAATCACTGGAAGTAGTATCCTCAGCCAAAGTTACTCTCTAATCCTAAGAGATCCATCTACTCGGAGTCCATACGCATTAGCGTGACTAAAGCCTCACCATCTAATACTACTTTACCGTCTTGATTAGTACATACTGTTTCCAAGGTGATTCTTTCCTTCTCATCATTCTTGTCCGTTACTTCAACCCTTGCAGTGATAGTATCATTGATTCTGACTGGTCGATGGAAACGCATCTGCTGTCCTAAGTAAATAGTTCCGGTCCCTGGAAGTTTCATTCCTATCACATTGCTGACCAAGGCTGCAGTGAGAATCCCATGTGCTATACGACTACCAAACATCGTTTGCTTTGCCCACTCCTCATTGAAGTGAAGAGGGTTGTAGTCTCCACTCAAGTCGCCAAAAATCTGAATGTCCTGTTCAGTGAAAGTATGTGTGACCTCCGCGGAATCACCAATTTTCACATCTTCATACTTAGCTACCTTCATCTTTAGTTCAACCTCGGAAGGGTGAGACGGTTTAATCAATCTTGGGGCGAAGCTCTGTTATGGAGCCACAGGGAGGGTCACTATGAAAACTGTGCCCTTTGTGAAATCTCCAGGAACTCGATCTTCTACAGAGATTGTGCCTCCAAATACCTCGGTGAGTGTCTTTGCCACTGATAGCCCAAGACCAGTTCCTTGTGCGCCAGTCATGAAACGATTGAAGAGATTGGCTTTCTTTTCCGGTTCAATTCCTTGACCATAATCAATGACTCTTGTAATCCAGATTGCTCCATCTGGATTATCTCCTAGTTCTAGTTCCACCTCAACTCGTTTCTTATCAGGAGAATACTGGACTGCGTTTCTTAGGAGATTCGTAAATATTCCTTCAATCAGTGGATGTGCTTGTACATAACATTCTCCAAGGTTTCGGTTAATGATAAATTCAATACTCTGGCGATGTACTGAGTGAGTTGCACTCTCGTATGAGTTCCGGATACATTGAACTAAATCAAGGCATTCAAAATCTTGGTAATTGAGTGCCTCTGACTTCCCAAGTTGTCTCACATTGCGTATGAGTTCGTTAGCCCGTTGTAACTCGGTCTGAGCATCTTGTACTACTTGTTCCCTCAGACTATCTTGAATCCCTTGGACCTCAAGTAGACCTAAAGAAATCAGGATTGCTTGATGATGGTTAGAAATGTCGTGTACGAGGAGATCTGAATAGACACGTGCTCTATGATGCGCAGTTTGAGTTTTCCCCATCTCGCGTAAGTAAAGCATTCCTAATACCGCCGGTCCAAACAATAGGGCAATGAGAAGTATATACTCAGCTGAGTACCATCCTGCAGTCCAGTCGAGGAAATTCGCTTTTAGTAGGTTAGGCAATATCCAGAGGGATAGAAAGCCAGTCAGAAGAACCTCAACTGTCATTCCTCCTCCCGATTTTCTAGATAGATAGACTATGAAGTAGCTGAATTCGAACATAGCAAAGAGATTGATGAGTAGGAGGACAGATCTCCCTAGGGGGCTTTCGATTAGCA
>JASFEF010000246.1:0-3742 GCA_050124975.1 Candidatus Thorarchaeota archaeon
AAATTAGTAACAACTTCATCAAATATCAGTGGAATATCATTCTCCATAGTACTTTCTCTGACAGTTTTTAGAAATTCTTTATCAGCTGAAACACTACCAAGACCGAACGCTGAAAATGGTTCAATAATAACAGCCCCAAGATCTTTGGCATCCTTTTGAATTAGTTTCGAGGTTTCATCAATATCGTTATATGGGAGAACTAGAACATCCTTAGAAGCTGCTTTGGGAATCCCTGCGCTATCAACATGCGGCAGAAGATTGCTGGGCTCTCCAGATGTACTCAAGGTGCTGATTAATACTGATTCATGTTGTCCGTGAAAATTTCCCTCAAACTTGGCGATTTTGTCTTTCTTCCTGTAGGCTCTAGCAGTACGTAATGCCATTTGTGTTGATTCTGATCCCGTATTGACGAACCGGACCATATCAACTGCAGACATAAGCTTGCAAACTTTCTTACCTAAATTCACCTCTGCTTCGGCTGGCATATAGTAATGGATACCCTTCTCCATTTCTTTCTTGACTGCGTCTAAAACAGACTTAGGTGAATGACCTAGAATATGTACTCCCGCACCCATCAATAGATCCGTGTACTCATTGTCATCTATATCCCAAATCCTTGCACCCTTAGAATTGCGAACATAAACAGGATATGGTTCAAGGAACTTTCCATTGCCAGCAACACCGCCTGGTAGGGATTTACCAGCGTCTTGGAACATATCGAATGATTTCTGGGTACGGGCCCGATACTGCTCTTCAAAACTTATCATCTTCCCAACTCCATGGTGTGGCTAATTCAGTAACGTCGATATTTAGATTTCCAATTTTGGATTCTCTCTAATCACAGTTGCCACAACTTGTGTTGATGTTCTCTCAATTCCCTTCGTTGCCATTAAAACATCGAGAATCTTCATGTACTCAGATTTGTTCTTTGATCTTGTCAGGACAAAGAAGTCAGTTTCACCGAGAGTGAAGTAAACAGCCCACACCCCAGGAATCTTCGCTAATTTCTTCCCGATACGTTTGTGATATCCGGGACCATAATTAGCCCGGACTTGAATGACAGTAAGGTAGTCTAAACCAAGTTTCTCGGGATTGATGTTAGCATAGTATCCATCAATAACTCCTTCTCGCTCCAATCTCTTCACTCTATAATGCACAGTAGATGTGGGAGCCTTCACTCTATCGGCTATTTCCTGCAATGGTGTTCTACAATCTACTTGGAGTTCCCGTAGAATTGCTAGATCAAGTTCATCAGGTTTTTGATTCTTTGTCATCATCTCATACCTCCTCCCCTTCTCGGCAAGTGACCATCCGTCCATCCGCTTGTAACTTGAGTTCAGGTTCAATCTCTTTGCAGTTTTCTTTGGCAAATGGGCAACGTGGATGAAATCTGCACCCAGTAGGCAAATCTATTGGATTGGGTGTTTCCCCGCTAAGAAGTATCTTCTCACGCTGATCCTCAGGGTCTGGGACAGGTACAACTGAAACAAGAGCCTTCGTGTACGGATGATTGGGATTATCAATGATTTGTTTGGTATCTCCAGTTTCAACGACTTTTCCTAAATATGTGACTGCAATTCGATCAGCCATTTGCTTAGCAACTGCTAAGTTGTGAGTTATGAACACTATAGTAATGCCCATTCTCTCTCTGAGCTCTAGTAAAAGTTTCAAGATTTGCCCTCTCATAGATACGTCTAGCATTGAAACAGGTTCATCTGCGATAAGAACATCCGGATCAAGCGATAGTGCGGCAGCAATAGCAACTCTTTGCCTTTGACCTCCAGAAAGTTCATGCGGATAACGGTCAATATAATCTTCAGCGGGAATCATCCCAACGTTTTCAAGAGATCTCTTTACCTTCTCTAATTCCTCTTGAGCAGATGCATAGCGACTTTGTACTCTAAGAGGTTCAGCAACAATATCACCAATTCTCATGTTGCTATTGAGAGAACCATATGGGTCTTGGAATATCATCTGAATCCGGGTTCGGTACTTCCTGAACTCGTGCTGTGGCATTTTGGAGATTTCTATTCCATCAAACCAAATTTCTCCATCAGTGGGTTCTTCCAGACGTAAAATCAACCTGGCTAGTGTTGTCTTTCCGCAACCACTTTCTCCCACCACAGCGAAAATCTCACCTCTCTTGACTTCAATATCAATGCCATCTACAGCTTTTACGTACTCCTGCTTTTTTAATGAAAATAGACCTGATAATAATCCACTTCTGACTGAAAACCATTTCTTGATATCTCGAGTTTCAAGAATAACATCCGAACTCATATCTCATCACTCCTTAGACAAGCCACGCGAATGCCATTCTTACTCTCGAGTGGGGGAACTGTGGTTCTGCATATTTCTATAGCATAATCGCACCTCGGATGATATGGACATCCTTCAGGAGGATTGATCAAGTCTGGAGGATTGCCTGGGATGAAGTCAATCTGGCTTTCACCAAGAACACTCGGGAATGATGATATTAGCTTACGTGTGTATGGATGTGCTGGTGATTTGAAAAGCGATGAAACAGGAGCTTCTTCCATGATACGACCTGCGTACATAATCACTCCTTTGTCACAGGTTTCTGCAATCACCGAAAGGTCGTGTGTAATCAGAATAAGGGAAAGATTGGTTTGTTTTCTGAGTGTTTTCAGAAGCTCGAGAATCTGTGCTTGAATCATCACATCCAAGGCTGTTGTGGGTTCATCTGCTATTACTATTGAAGGATGACACACGAGTGCTAGAGCTATCATTGCCCTCTGACGCATACCCCCACTCAGCTCATGCGGATATGCATCACCCCTGGATCTCTCTATACCCATAGCTTCCAATAAACCGAGGGATCTTTCAATTGCATCAACCTCGGGAATCTCTTCATGTAGGAGAATGGCATTTTTCATCTGGTCTATTATCTTATGAACAGGATTGAGAGCATTCATAGAACCCTGGAAAATCATAGATATGCCCCTCCAGCGGAAATCAAGTAACTCCTTCTCAGTATATTTCAGAGTTTCACTGTCATTGAAGAGGATGGATCCACTTCCAATGATGCCTTCTCTAGGTAAAAGCTGCATGATTGTCATTGCTGTTGTAGTCTTTCCACAGCCACTCTCTCCGCTAATTCCAACAAACTCACCACAATCAACTGAAAGAGATAAGTCTTGAACAGCTTTAACATATCCTTGTTTGGTTTCATAATGAACATTCAATTCGCGAATGTCAAGCAAGGGTTTTGAGATATCCGATGTCATGATTTTACCTCCTCCTAAGACGTGGATTCGTAACCTCATCAAGCCCGAATCCAAGGAAAGAAATTCCAACAAGCAGTATCACAATGGCTAGTCCTGGTATCATGATTAGCCAGTCCATGCCTAGTGAGATACCTATGTTCTGAGCCAAGTAGAGCATGGAACCCCAGCTTATAATAGCTGGATCACCTAGACCTACGAAGTCCAGAGATATTTCAAAGAAAATTGAGTTCATGACTAGTAGTACTGTCTGTACTATGATTAGTGGTGCAACAGCAGGCAATACATGTCTGATCATTATGTAGAAATTGGTTCCTCCAACTGAACGTATTCTTTCAATGTATGGACGTTCCTTTATACTAAGCACTTGGCCTCTTACAATTCTGGCTGTGGTTGCCCATGAGAAGATTCCAATCACAATCAACATCGTCTGAAGTGATGGGCCCACCACTGCGGCGACTATTATCATAAGAACAAAGGCTGGAATAACAAAGAAA
>JASFEF010000247.1:0-3740 GCA_050124975.1 Candidatus Thorarchaeota archaeon
GATCTTCACTCATCATCCCTCGTAGAACTTGACGGACTGTATCTGTACTGATGAATCTTGTAGCAGTTAAGTCATGCATTAGTTCGAGTGCTATCAGAGATTTACCTGTCGCTGAAGCTCCCTCGAGAACAACGGCAATAGTTGGTATTTCCGAAAATCCTCCACGAAGACTTTCATATCTTGTCAGAGTTTCGAAGTTTGAGAGGATTGAGGAATCGTACGAACTCAGGGCTTTTCTTATGTGGTTGAGAAGTGTGACCTCAGAATCAAATTTTCCAATTACTGACTCATCCACGACTTCTGTAATAGCCCGACTATTGAGCCCACTCACTCTAAGTCGTCCCCGTAAGGTACTCAGAGGGTATGGAATCGTTTCATCTCGAAGTCGTAGCTTCATGACAACTGCACCTGTGTGCCTGTGTCATGCAAGAACAACCTCAAAAGCCCTTCCGTGAGCAATAGCCCTTCGATTCTCTTCCAGGAGTTCCTTGAAATGATCGACCTGTTGGTGATCTCCTTTGTTTCCTACGTCTTGGTCGCCCCATGAATGGTCTGCTCATGTCGATGGTTCCATCAACTTGACCTATGTTCGAGGAAGCCAAACGTATTGTTCCCCATCTTCCCTTAGAAAGGCTCATGCATTCATCATAGATATTGATGTAACCGTTTTTTAACTCGAATGTCTTTCCAACCTCGATCTCATCTACGTCTTCGTTCCAGAGTGTTAGTGTGATGATTGCAGACTCATCACCTACAATGCACTCGCTAATGAGATGAGGCCTCCCTGTGGCTCTTGCAGTAACCTGTCGTGGTGTACTAATTTTGACAACACTAAATCTAACATTGACAGCTCTTGATTCAACTGTCAGTTTAGCGATTGGAGTCCAATCCTCATCCTGAATCTCTATAGTTTCACCCACATCATACAAAGTGGACACGCATCCGTAGATGTGTTCCATTGGGCATTAAAGAACTCCACACTTCGGTCAGGAGTGTATGTCCTTCAGAGCTTTGCCTAGCTGCTCGAGTCCTCCAATCAATTCCTCTTGATCGCCACCAAATCCAAGTCTGAAATGACCATCAAGTTCCATACTAGATCCTGGAACTGTGAATGTCTTGTACTTAGTAACAAGAAGCTTACAAAGCTCGTCAGTACTCCCGCCACGTTTCAATCTTGGTGCGCCAACAACTCCACTCTTGGGTGCAATCCATTCTAGCCACTCTTGTGAGTCCATCCATTCCTCTACAACCTTATAGTTCGACATCACAGCTTTCCTGATAACAGGAAGGATCTCATCCCTCTTGTGGAGCACTTCTTTTGCTATTGCTTCTCCAACAGACGAATTGCATATAGTGACCTGTTCTCTCACCTTTATTATTGCGTCAACAATCGATGAATTACCAACAGCCCAACCGATACGAATGCCTGGAAGCCCCCATGTCTTTGACATACCCGTGAGACTGATTGCTATAGGACTCATTGTTGCAGCAAGTGGTGGCGGATCCTGAAAGATGAGGTCCCGATAGGTCTCATCCACCATCAGGTATGCACCAGCATCTTCAGCTATCTCAATGGCTTCTTCAAGCTCGGCCTTTGAAATCACTGAACCAGTGGGATTATTGGGATGTGTCAGGGTAATCAACTTTGTATTGGGTTTGACCAGCTTTCGTAGCTTATCCATGTCTGGTCTGAACTCATTCTCCCAGTCAAGTTTGAAGAGAGTGAGGTCTTTCCCGAGAGACCTTGCCACTTGATAGAGTGAGGGATATGTTGGATGCTCAACTATGATGTTGTCTTTTGGTCCAACTATATTAGCTATGATCGCAAAGTTTGCTTCACTAGCTCCAGTCGTCACTGCGACATTATCAAGAGTGTTCCCCGCATACTGTTTCGCAATCTCCTGCCTTAGACCAGGATGACCGACATGGTATCCATAACGTAGTTCCACATCGCTAAGATCCATGTCCAACTCTTTTACTGTTAGGAACTTTGTACCGCTCTCTCCGATGTCGTATTCAACCTCGAACTGGTACTCATCAAACCAAATCTCTAAGGGCATTCTATCAAATGTCAATTTGTGAACCTCAATTTGAAAATACTTCACTTCGGGATAAATAACTTCGTGAATTTACGCTTGCCATCATATAACACACGGTTATTAAGGCATCATCAAAATGATACCCTATGGGGATGTAAATGACCTTTCGAATACTCATTGTGGATGACGAACCAGCTATTCATGAGGTCATGCTTGTATATCTCAAACGATTTTTGGATGACTTTGAGCTCTTGGTTGCGTCCACTGGGCAAGAAGCTATTGAGAAGGCATCAAAGCTTCTAGATGAGGGTCTTCCTCCGGATATTGTATTGATGGACATGAAGATGCCAACAATGGATGGCATTGAATGTACCCAAAAACTCTCTGAGATTGGTGTGAAGAATATCCATCTTCTGACAGCCTATTTTGATCCAGACGCTGCAAAACAAGCAGCTGAAGTGGGAGCTAAGGGTGTAATGAGAAAGAGTGAGGGGTTTGTGTCCGTGGCAAGAAAGGTCGCAGATATGATTCGAGGAACAAAGGAACCAACTACTCAAACCAGTGCCAGTTAGGCCCCCAAAACCCTTTTCAGTTCGGAAACGTCTGTCGAATTCTAGTAGTTGCTATTGGAGATGAGATAGTATCATGCGTCACTCCCCCTCACGCCTATTATTCATAGGTTTTATGTTTTTGTTCCTTGTAACAATGGCTGGAAGTGTAACCAAAACAGATGCGCAGGGTGTATACCCTGATGATTACCTTACTGATGGTACATTGTCTGTATACTTTTCATTGGATGGAATGAATGTCCTAGATTATGATTCGAATACATCGCTTCCAATCAACATGGATGCTCCCATGGCATTCAACTTTTCACTCATAGCTGAAGGGACTGACCTTCTGAATGTCAGTGGATCCATCACATTTTGGTATCAAGGTGTAGCATTATTCCCTCTTCAGATTGCAAATGAATTGCAGGAGACCTGGATTGTGGTAGATCCTGCTGTATCCTATCCCCCAATTGATGATCTGACAATCCCCTTCAATGAGATACTCAATCTAGTTGGACCAATTGATCTAATTACGGGAGTCTTCCAGGCAACTGTTGACTTCCGTTACTACGTCATTGGGGACCTAACATTGCATCTCTTGCAACATGAATTCTCATTCGAGATTCCATCAACACCATTTGATGTTTTCACATCAGTCGCAGGTATCGGAGCAAGTGTTGCCACTGTAGGTGCCGTCTACGGTGCTAGTATGGGATTCAAGAGCCTCTGGGAAGGTCTCCAGACAGCCTATAAACTGAGAGGAATTCAGAAGAAAGCATCCGAGATCCGTTCACTACCAAACTTGACAGTGTTGGGTGCACTACCACTTCTCTTCTCTTTACTCGATGGAATGAAGAAGGGCAAGAAGGAAGGTCGTGAGGACAGTGGCGTTAGTGAATATATAGTTCGGCAACGGCTTCGTGAGGCCGCACCAGATGCATGGCTAGTAGACAAATGTCCCCAATGTAAGCGCAATTGGAACAAGAAGTTGGACATGTGTAAGAAGTGCAATATTGGTCAAGAAGAAGCCAGAGTTGCATATGCCGAACTTCTATCATCCAAGGTTCCTGCTGCATTGAAATGGATGGGTAAGAAGAAATCAACCGATGTTAAGACCCTTGCAAAGAAGACCAAGTCAACTCAATATAAT
>JASFEF010000248.1:0-3739 GCA_050124975.1 Candidatus Thorarchaeota archaeon
CCAATTGGAGGTATCATGAAGTCGAGAGAGCCCAAATCCCATGTCCCCTTTGTGATGAGATTGATGATTGCTTCTTCTAGCTCACGCTGAATGGTAAATGATTTGTCGTGACAAATGAATTCGGCAGGAGGTCCTTCTGACCCAATGGAGGTTCTGAATGGGATATTGACCAGTGAAAGTGCGTTACCTGCAAGAACTCTCTGAGCATCAGCCAAGGTTCCAGGAAAGTCCCTCGAGAGAAGATGGAGAATGATATCCATAGCTTGTACTGAAAGAAAACTGAAATCGGTGCCAAAGAGGATTTTCTCAGACCATTCTCGATTTGATGCACTGAGTCGATCACTTGCCATCTCAAATAGAACAGGGACATCCCTGTCATGAAGTGTGGAGGTTTCTGCGAATATCACAGGATCCTTCAATGCTTCATAGAGTCGAGAGTCCCCAGGAGCCATTCCACAATGTGCCAATATAACACGTAGACCTTTCATTGAAGATCCACAATCTGGATCGTTTCGCATTGAATCAACAAGTCGCTTAATGCTCCCAACTGTGCGCATATTTCGAGTATCGAAAATCACAGGTACTCCAAGTTCACCAGCACGTTTCACAACATCACGAGGCTCGTTCCTGTCAATCGTGTCCACAAAGAGTTGGGCAAGGGGATGTAGTTTGAGTCCCCTTAGACCAAGGGATAATACTGCTCGTTCGAGCTCTCTCACCGCAAGAACATGTCCTTTGTAAGAACCATCGAGAGGATTGACCCGTGCAAAACCTAGCAATCGCGATGAATGTGGGGCTCTACTTGTCCAAGACGCAATTTTATCGTTAGAGGCTTTGAATGAGGGTTCACCCTTAGAGGCGGGAGCAGAATAGTCATCGGTGTAGGGAAAGACTATGGTTCGGTCAACAAGCCAGCCATGATTAAGTCGTGACCAACTGTTTTTGCTCTGAAACAGTTTGGTACCCAAACTTGGCGCTTCTACTGCTATTGGTTCAAAAAGCAGTTGATCTTCTTCCATGAGAATTTGGGATTTCTTTTGAATCTCAAACCATAACTGTGCGTAGAAATCATAAGCACCTGCAGGTGTGTTCTTGTGTCCTTTCTCTCGACCCATATGATGATGAGCGTCAACGATGTAGAGGTGAAACTCATCACCCTTCTTTATTCCGCGATCTGGCAGATTTTCAACGGCTCGGACAACGAGCATATGTGGTCAGTTCCTCCAAAATGACAATAATTCCAGTTTGGTGATAAACTATTGCTTCAATCACATCGTACAATAGGTGTAAATCGGCACTATGCATATATCGACTTCTGTTGACGTTCTGATAGGTAATTTCGGAGACGCATGGGATGATAGTTGTCGAAGACACTGAAGCAAATGAGATTCACCGCTTTATTGTCGTTGACAGCTCTATTCGTCTTGGTATTGTCCGTGCAGGGACAAACATTCGAACCTTCGACCCGGATCGAGCATTCTCATATTACAGCATGGTTGAGAGCCAGCTTCATGATTTCTCATCTCAATATCCAGGAGCTTTCAAGTATTTACCAAGAAGAGCCTACGATTACTTGAGGAAACCAAGATTACTTGGTGAGTTCTATCATGATTCCGCTTCATCTTCCCATACAAGCTGGGTTGCAGACTTCCTTGT
The DNA here is from genome assembly GCA_050124975.1 of Candidatus Thorarchaeota archaeon. Classification (GTDB taxonomy): domain Archaea; phylum Asgardarchaeota; class Thorarchaeia; order Thorarchaeales; family Thorarchaeaceae; genus SMTZ1-45. The sequence goes on from JASFEF010000248.1 coordinate 1,657, forward strand.
TGTAAAGCCACTCATCAGTTTGGGTGAAACAATGCTCCCTACGCTCCAACAGAAAGCGAATGCTGAATCGATTTACAGATGGTCATCAGTACCACCTTATAGTCCAAGATTGCTTCATCTTCAGGATATGCGATTAGATAGACGGACTGAATCAGGGTGGGGATGCGTAATGAGAGCCGCAGACCTTCAGCATATTCTGAAGGGAGCTAACAGAAAGGATCTCTTAGAGTTCATCAAGGCTGGCAAGCCAATCTTTATTGAGCTAGGACCCCCCTCTGAAATAGATCCACTTCTTGAATGGCTTGTGCTTCTCAAACAGGCGGGCCTTAAAACACCAAATCTCATTCTCAATGTCAGAAATCATAAAGATTGGGGGAAGGAAATAACACGACTTCTTGATGTTCCTGGAAGTAGGGTCTTGACTTCAGGTGCAACAATATCATCGATATCAACTCTAATCCGACACATGCGAAAGAACCAGAGTGATATGAACTGGTCCAAACGTCTCATGTTTGCATCAGCCTACCCCGAAACTCAGTTTGGTGATAGTGTATCTGAGGTGTTCAGCTATCTTTTAAGCAGGAATTTATCAGCAGATCCAAGTGAGATTCAAAGAATCTTAGGAGGTAACATGCTCTCGATTCTCCCTCCACGACCTAGGTTTTACACCTACGAGGAGAATAATGCTTCAGTGGTGGCAGAGGAAAGTCTGGGTAAATCTGCAATGAACGAGCTTGCAAGAATAATGCAGCTCTTGGATGCCCGGAAAATTCTAGGGATTGCATCACTAGATTATATGGTTGACGACGATGGAGCACGTGTTCATCTCGACAGTGCTGTGTTGACAGTGAAAAGTCCATCTTCACCCAAAGCTACAAGCATATCTGTTTTACTGGAGAAGAATGGCTCTGTCCTGATTTCTGGATGGAAGCAGGCTTTCTCAGAGAGTCTTGTTGCGCGAGATGGTGTCTTACTAGATACATTGGTCCGTGCAAATGCAAAGTTAGAAGGTCCAATCTATGGCTCTCCAGCTCATCTCACTCGCTTTGATCAGGCACTACTAGCATGTCTCCAGGTTGAGAGTCCAAGGGAAATTCTCTCAGCCCTTCATTTCAGCGTTGAGATTGCTAAATCTGAACCTGGGCTCTTTTTCATGTGTGATAAAGATATGGCTGCGCTTGAAGTTGACTCTGGAAACTATGTTCTTGCATTGGACTCAAGTACGGGAAAATGGGCTGCAGGAGAAGTTAAACAGCATGCAAAATGTGGAGAACGTTCAATTGTTGTTTCCGAGTCAGATGCATCACTCTTTGGTCTACGTAATTCATCCGTTGTAAACTTGGTAAAATATGAAGGTGAGATTGCAGACTTATCAAAAGCAGTTGTTTCATATACCGCACCAAAAGGGAGCGACAATGCGGAGCTTTCTTCGTTTATACATCTACATGAGAAAGAGATTCGTCAATCAATTGACGAGATACTGGTAGGATTAGACTCTCAGTTGAGTGTTGGGAAGGAGGAGAACGATGTCACTCTATCTTTAGAGAGTTCCGAACCACAGCTTCTTTCTGGCCAAGTTGGTAGATTGAGTAATGACAAGACTCACTTCAGACCTAAACAGGCATTCAGCGAAATTAACCTGATTCTGTGCATTTCCAAAGGATCAAAGATGAAATCCAAGGATATTACGCTAAAGACAATTCATGCTGCGAAAACACACCTCGGTTTACTGAGTGAGAAGGTTCCAGAGATTTCCAAATTTCTCGATGGACTTCGGAAGAATTCATCTCGATCACAGATTGCAGCATTGATAGCACTAACTGTCGTAAACACATTGCTACACAACAAGACAGAGGGTAGACTAGCCCTCGTATCGTTTGGAGAAAAGCCTGAGAAGTTCTCTATTCAGAGAGGCAAAGAAGTCCAACCCTATGTTGAATTCTTCGAAGATCTTCAATCTGAAGAAGTCCTCATCTCACTGATATACTCGATTATGGATGCTTTTGATGATGTTGATGGTCACGAGGACTTAGCTGTAGCGTATAGATCTATTGCAGAGTTCTTGGAGGATTTCGGAGTAGAA
>JASFEF010000249.1:0-3731 GCA_050124975.1 Candidatus Thorarchaeota archaeon
AGTAGTACCAAACTCCAGCTTGCCAACTAGTTTGTGCGGTCCACTTGTACATCTGACCGTTTCCGCCATTTTCTGTCTTGAACACAAGGCTTCCATCAAGCGCAGCAGCAGTTGTATAATCAGTTCCAACAAGAGCAATGTGCATGTCGTTATCGCCATTGAACATCTTCGTGACGAGTATTTTGGTTGTTGTAGACAATGAGTTGTGTGCCACATCAAGTTTGAACCAACCGGAGATCTCGACATCACCATTCGGTTCGAGGGATTCTGATGCCGCGATGACAACCTGGTCATTCGCACCATCAAAGTGTTGTCCAGATCCAGCTCTTCCCGTATCGTCATAGTTTCCACTCTGCGTTCCATCGTAACCACCAGCTGTTGAATCATAATGAGTTGCAGTTGACTGTCCTGCCGTTGCGTCTTCATCTAGGTGCCAGACAGAAGCAAAACTCTCAGTCCACACATCTTCTGGGTTTTCCATATTTCCAAGCAATGGATTTCCATAGTACATGCTGATGACAGTGTTTATTGATCCAGTAAGATTCGTTTTGCACCATGCGACAAGATGACCTGAAGCTTGATCGAAGAGTTCGATTTGGTGTGATAATAGTGTATTATTGGATACAAAGACAATATCATCGCCATCACTCTGAACATCTGTCTCAAGATCAGAGTCTGTGATATCAATCATTACAGGAAAGTTATTCACACTAGTGCCAAGATGTCGTCCTCTATCAATTGTGATGTCTTTTCTGTATTGGAACGATTGAAGTAAATGAGTTGGAGAACCTGATGTAGTATTAGTAGCAGAGTACCATTCAGAACCTGTTGGATCAGTCAGCACAAACTTAGTCGAAGCATCTGTAATCCAGCTGCTCGTTGCCCGATAGAGCATCTCATCGTTCAAAACAAAATTGGATGTAGTTGAAAGTGTTCCACTGCTTGGACCCAATTCTAGGTTGAACAGATGATTCATCGCTGTGAATTCCAACTTCCAGAGTCCATGAGTTGTTACCGCCGACTCGCTGACGTAGATAATGCCAGCATCGTACCACCAATCTGTCGGGTATGTCTGCAAAACACCAACGGGATTTGTCAGTAAGAGTGGACGCCACTCAGTTTCTTGATAATCCACTGTGAAACCTAGACTCTCAACTTCAGCAGGTGGAGAAACTAGGATGTAAGCGGTCCATGCAACAGTACTTGCATTAGATACTACAAAGGAAGTTCCAGATGTGAACTCTGAGGAGAGAGTTGTTGTTGTGTCAGTCCATGTGGAGCTGTTCACAAATGTGCCTGTGAATGAGACTGTTAGAGGAGACCCAGTGCCCACATAGGTGCCGCCCGCCTCCGAGAGCTGGTTTTGATTGTTCAGAGAGAGTCCAGCGTCTGTCGCAAGATTACCATTTCCTGACAGATCTGCAAGACTGAACAAGAACAACATGACAAAAACTAGAGAGAGAAGACTACTTTTCCTCATACTCGGCACCATGGAATTCTAATTATGTGTTATCTGCCATCTCCTCAATGGCGGATTTTTCTTAGGGGTTTTAGATAATTTGAAGGCTATATCAATTCATGTCGTGTGGATTCTCTCTCTCAGTCGACTGTGCTGTCCATTTTTCGACAGAAAAGATATGAGAGAAGGAATTAGGACTTGTCCTAATCCTTCCTCCTTTCAAGACTCTTGACGAGTTCATCAATTAACTCACGAGGTAGTTCTTTCGCCTGCTCGATGATGGTTTCAATCTCATGTGGAGGTACGCCCTTTCGTTCTAGGTCTTTTCGAAGTTCTTCTATTTCGAAGAGGCTCATCTTTTCAGATGGTTCCTCAGCGACTTCCTCGATCCTATCCTCTACTATAGGAGTTGCCTCATCTTCGGGAGTGACTTCGACCTTCTTATCTTCTTCAAGGAAAACTCGCTCGACAGGTCCTATGTCAACTTCAGCAACAACCTCTACCCCTTCCTCGCCACCTAGACGCCTTAGAGCGTCTTTCTCAATTTTGGCGAGGGTTTCTTCAACGGTCATACCATCACGACGAGCTGCTCGGATGGCTTCTTGCATGATGACCTCTTTCACGAAGGCTGCCTGCTCGCTCATCTTCATCTTTGCTATGTCAGCCTGGAACTCTTCGAGTTCCTCAGGACTCAGATGAGTGAGTATTGCTAGCTGTGTGAGGAGTTCGCCCATCTCAGGAACTTCGATAGGTATAGCATCCTCAGGCATCTGCTCTGCAGTCCGAGTAATCTTCATCTCATCAAAGGTGTCGTTGAATAGCTCAGCAGTGAGTTGCTGACGGGTCTTGACATCGCGAATTGGTTTGGGCACCTTGCCCTTACGAAGGGTCTTGATCTGTCCATTTATCTGACGTATCCGTTTGGGTACACTCCAGACCTTGACATATGCTCCTAAAAGAACAATGATGAAGATGGCGATTGGTAGTCCATATGTCGTCAATTGGAGGAATAGTCTATCGAAATCATTTGGCTGTGTGTGAATCAGGAAACTCATCTCAACATCATCATGGAATTCCCGACTCATTGTTATATCAATGATAGAGTCTCCACCATAACCTACTGCAAGAATTACAATACGATAGTGCCCATTTCCAAGAGATGTGTTATCGCTTATGATTGCATTTGCTCCAGGAGATATCGTGAAAGTAACACCATCCACACCAAGTCCATGCCAAGTATCATTGACATAGAAGTCAAAGACCATGTTATCTCCATTGATGAGTGTGTACTCGATGGCTTCATTTGGATCAACGACTTGACCATCATGAACAATTTCAGTTGGTGTGTAGATAATTTCAATTTTTATGATAATTGTCTGCATCTCTCTATTGGTATCGTAAATCTGTATTGAAAACTCGAAATAAACACCTGGAAGGATACGGGGACTATCAAGTTCCGCATATAGTGATTCCAGATTGGTGTCAAAGGTAAAATTGTAGTATCCTAATCCTTCTTGGAAGATAATGGGCATGGAAGCTAGGGAACCCATATATCTTGGTGATGTCAATGTAGTTAGTTCTGAGAAAGTTGCAGAGGTTATTCCACCAAACAAGTCTCCAATTATACTAGTATCATTATAGAACAGAGAGATATCGATGGAGTCACCCATTGTCAATTGTAAGAAAATAGTCCCTTGGTCAGTCGTGACAAAGTTCTGGTCAGGATATCCAACGATTAACTCCGTAGGTCGCTCAAGCACTCGAATGAAGAAACTACGGGACTGGGTTTCATAGTTGGGAATGAAGAACAATGTAGAGATTCTTTCTCTGATATTAGAATCCAATAGTGTTGTATCTATGAAGATAGCATATGTTCCATTTCCAAGATCTGTGGCATTGAAATCGAGATTAGCATAGCTATACGTGACTATTGCACCATCTACAAACCTTGAGTTGAATGTATCAATATAGTCAAGCGTTATGTTCCCAGCCCAACCCCATATCAACTCCAAAGTTTCAGTTGGATAAACAACATCAGTTGGTACATTCTTGATTGTCAGAGTCATGCTCACTACTGTATTTTTGAGAGTCGTATTAGCTGGGGTTCCACGGAATGTGGCTCCAACTGTGCCAAAGCCTAAAATCGATGTATTAAAGGTTAGAGTCCAAATTCCATTGCCAAGTGATGAAAAGTAAAGACTGATATTGCGATCGTTATCGAGCCACCAAACAGTACCATTGTCAATCAGCATACCAAGATCTATCGCAGTGA
>JASFEF010000250.1:0-3687 GCA_050124975.1 Candidatus Thorarchaeota archaeon
AATTCTCTGACTGTGCTTGATCCATCCGACGAATCCCTTCATACTCCCTGTGAAACCAGCTAGGAAGTGAGTCTTCAGACATGGTGCAAGAACCAGTTTTTGAATGTCTAGAAGTGGTTTTCCAATAGAACCGCTTTTGAGATACTTGCCTCTAGGAAACTTGACCTTGACCCATTCGTGTTCGTCAAGGAAGATGAGATCAGCGTCAAGATCGTCTGCTACAACATCAAGTCCAATCTTCTCTGCAACACCACGAGTTGAAACTCTCATTGTGGAGCTGTCTATGATTTCAAGTTTAGCGGCACCTGCATCCAGAATGACCTCTCCAAGAGCCTTGATGAAAGCTGGATCACTTGATGCAGGATATGGGTCTGCTGTATTGAGATTGGGTTTGATTGTAACCTTGTCACCCGGCTCTATGATCTTGTCAAGCCCCCCAATGAGATTAACTGCCTGTTGAATTGAGGAATTCAGATCCGAAGTAGCAACGACCTTACTTACTAGGAATCGACCATTGTTCATGTATGGAGTAGACATCGTAACAACCGAATGGAATTTGGTTTGAAATACGTTGCTATGTGTATGTAAAAGAAGGGAAATGTCAATAAGCCTCTAGGACTGAAACAACAACAGGAGAGAAGGATATGGGAAATAGAGATGACAATCCTTGGGGTCTCTTGATACCTATTGGAGTACTTCTGATTGTAATGGTTGGATTTGGAGAACCTTGGTTAATGATTCCCATAATCGTGCTTGGAATTATCTTCATTTCTGGAGTAGCACAGAGTAGTCGTATTCACACTAGACAGAGGGATTATGACCACTGGAAAGCTCCAGAACCAGGTAGTGTGACGTCAGGGTATACTCCTGAACCTTCAAAGCCGATTTACGATCAGAAGAAACAACGAAACCAAGGAATCACCTGTGGAACATTCATTCCTATAATCTTCGTTGGTTGGTTGTTCTTAGAGACCTTATCATGGGTCTTTCTAATTCCACTGTTCTTCCTATTTGCAGCACTAATTGAAACTGCGACAAAGCAAGGAAGAGGAAAGACAAAGGTCAGAGACCAGTTGCAGAGAGACGAGCTGAGAACTGTTCAGGACATTGCCGATTCAACCGGTATGACTGAGGATAGAGTGCGCCAACACATTGTTACTGACAAGAGGAGTGGAGAGTCTGATGTCTGGTTTGACCCCTCATCAGGTAAGATGACTCAGACACCAGCCGAAGAAGTAGGGTCTGCTCAGACCAAAGGGGGCTGTCCATATTGTGGCTTCGCGCTAAGGTCTGAGGATAGATTCTGTCCATTCTGTGGAGCTCCGGTGAGAGTTTGAAAAAAGTAATCACACTTCATCTCTTTCCTCGCTTTGGAATGAGGAATCCTACTCGATCTCTATATTCAATGTAAGGCATTCCATACCGAATTACAAGGTCTCTCTCCTCTGCAATACACATGATATAGAATATTGGTATCCAGATGAATGAATAGAGAACTAAGAATGGTGAGTTTAGAAAGAAGGCGAATGGAAACCATAGAACAGACTCACCAATCGCTTGTGGATGGCGAACGGTCTCATAAATTCCTCCGTATAGTTTGTGCTCCTTTTTTGGTTCAAGGGTTTCTCGGCCTGCATCCTTCATTCCTATCACCATCAGATAGAGGCTTGGAATGAGAATGACGATTGCGATAAGGACTGATACCAACCATGGCCATGGTAAGACTAGAGGTAATCCGATTGGCAATGGATAGAAGAAATAGATCACATAGTTGATGACTGTAATCCCTTCAAAGGTTCCAGCAATCAATCGGTATCTCATGCACTTTGGATAAGCAATTTCTCCCATCTTCATCTCAAGCTGCGCAGGACTCACACTCTTGATATAGAAGTGCAAGAAGAGAATTGTTGCTACAATAAGGACTATGATGTTTATCCATTCTATCACTTTAATCATCACGCAAGAACCAATACTCCATGATGATCAGAAGCTCCCAAAAAACCCTTTGACCAAAGCACGTACATTCAGACAAGTTAATATTCGTTAAACAATTGTTAATAACATGTCTTTTGAACTTGAAAAGAAGTTTGTTGACGTTGTGGAAGAGGTTGTACCAAGTGTAGTGAGCGTTTCTACTACAAGACTGGCGCGGACTCAGCTTTCCCGCATAGTACCAGTAAAGGGTCAGGGTTCGGGAGTCATTCTCACGGACACAGGGTTCATCGTGACAAATGCACATGTCATCGAGGGTGCTCGTGATGTTGATGTAACCTTGCACGACGGACGCAATTTCAAAGCTGTAGTTGTTGGTGCTTCAAAGGTAAGGGACCTAGCAATCTTGAAGATAGATGCAGAGGGACTTAATCCAATTGAGATGGGTGATTCAGAGAGTCTGAAGGTTGGACAATTCGCTATAGCCGTTGGCAATCCTCTGGGACTGGGCTCAACAGTCACCTTTGGAATGGTGAGTGCAGTTGATCGCACGATACAGAGTCAGAGAGCGTTTCTAGAAGGACTAATCCAGACATCGGCACAGATCAACCCAGGAAATAGTGGAGGGGCATTAGTTGATTCTGAAGGGAACCTGATTGGAGTTCCTACAGCTATGATCCCTTGGAGTCAAGGAATTGGCTTCGCTATTGCTGTGAATACACTCAAGGGCGTCTTTGATGAACTTGTGGAAACCGGAACTGTCCAGACTCCATGGATGGGAATTGTTGGCGTCACTCTAAACAAGGGTATCGCATCTCATTACAATCTCAAGGTTAACGAGGGTGCATTGTTAGTAGAAGTGCCAAGAGGTCCATCCAGAAGAGAAGGACTGCAGGCAGGAGATGTCATTATTGCCATTGATGACGAGGACATCTCAGGCATGGAGGATCTTCGTAAACGTATCATGAAGAGTAAGGTTGGTTCGAAACTGCGTGTTCGATTCCAGAGAGAATCAGACATCTTTGAGGTCTACGTTGAACTCATGGCGGCTCCAGAGTAGGCTAGAAACCAACAACTACTAGAACTACACCCAGTATAGTCGCTAGGATACCGATTCCAGCAATTGAAGTCACTTTCTCTTTCAGTAAGAGTACAGAGACTGGAACAGCGAAAAGTGGAGCCGTTGAAGCAATCACAGACATGATTGCTGCTCCGACCATCGCAACTGCTGCTACGTAAAAGAGACCTCCCAATGCCATGCCAAAGAAAGCTGCAATGATTACATAGACAGTTGCCTTTCGTGTTGGAAGTGTCATACCCCCAACTCGAGCAACAACTACCATGGGGATGAAGGCGATTGAACCAACCGTAACACGGATGAGATTTCCAGCGATTGGGTCTACTCCCTCAATACCAACTTGAAGCACTGTGGTTCCAGTGGCGTAGAGTAGAGCAGTGACAATTGCTCCGAGAAGACCAAGGATGTCCAGTTTTGCAGGACTTTCACTTTTCTTCTGATTTCTATTCTGTTCATTTGAGATCAGAATTATACCAAAGACGGCGATGATAGCACCTGCAAGCCTTGATAGAATGAGGGGCTCACCAAGGAACCCTACTGTCATGAAGAACGTCAGTATGGGAAATGACATCGCGATGGGGAACGCGTAGGACACCCCAATCCGTTCTTGACTCCACAGATAGATTGTATCCCCAATAACAGCTCCAAAGATGATGGAAATTGAGAGTAACATGATA
>JASFEF010000251.1:0-3672 GCA_050124975.1 Candidatus Thorarchaeota archaeon
GAGAGATGAGTCCTTTTCAAGCTACAAAACACTCCTCTGATCTACCTTGAACCACGGATTAACCAGAGCCAAAGTAGCGAGTGCAGTTGCTATAGCTGTGATTACAGCAGGAATCATTGCAAAGCCCATAGCAGTCAGAGTGACCATGCCTGTCTGTCCTACAAAGGAGAGTCCAGCTGAAAACACCATGAGGTCACTTCGTACTTCTTTCAAACGTCCAGTCTTCCAAGTAATGGCAAAAGTGAGAACCATACCACCCATGAAGATCATGATGATTGGGAGATGGAGGAGCATGATGATCTCTGGAGTTGAACCAAGTAACACTACAGCTAGCCAGTAGAGAGTAATCACACCAATGATTTTGAAATGGTGTCGTCTAATTCGTGGCAACCATATATGAAGCAACACTCCCACGAGGGGGAGGGCTATGCCACCCACGATGAGTGCTCTAACTTTGAACACTTCAAGAGTCATTGCCAGAATGCCATACTCAGATAAGAGAAGGATTGACTGATTAGTGGCGTGAGCAATAAACACAATTCCAAACATGAGTGGAAGATCTGTCAAGAGTCTGTTCTCCTGACGAGTCCACACAAAGATAAGATACGTAGCCATGATTGCTGCCAGAAAAGATGCAGCAAGACCTGATAGTAATGTAAGGTCAATTACAAATTGCAATATGAACACCTATGATTCGATTTTCCACAACATCATCGTTGCAACACAATTTAAGGCCAGAGAAGAGCCACAATTGCACATTTGACCTCTGAGAAAAGGAACAAGAATCGGAGGAATCTCAAAATTCACAAATAAGCGATATGGGCCAGTATTATCCAGTTTCCAACATTATCGATCCATCATCACTGTTCTACTCGATTCATAGTTTGTAGGTATCTCGGACAGAGGACACTTAGTATCAATTGTCTATGCCTGAGGTATACGGTTTCGGGAGAGAATCCTGAGACTGGGAGGCAAGACTAGATGTCGAATCGAAAGAACGGAAATTGGTCATTTCGCACAGAGGATTCACAGGGAGGGGTGATTCTCTGATGGGAGTGATCAGCAAGCTCATTCCACTATTGGCAAAGAGGAAAGCAAAGACGATTGCTGAGGTCCTGAACAATCCAATCAGTCTGACTGAGGGCAAGCTCATGTCAATCCTTGAAACCCACAGGCACACCCAGTTTGGAAAGGACAACAACTTCGCCAGTATCCGGACACCTGAGCAATTTAGTGAAACTGTCCCAATTCATGATTATCACACCATGAAGCCCTATTGGGAGCAGATTCATGCGAATCCTGAACAACCAATCATCACGGCAGACCCAGTGATATGGTATGTCCAGAGCAGTGGATCTACTGGAAAACCGAAGGCATTACCGCTAAGCAAGGCTGGACTTAACGACTACACGAGTGGGAGCATGTTGTTCCTCATGTCTTTCATCAATGCCGAGAGAGGGAACAACAAGGTCTTCGATGGAACGATGCTTACTTTCGCAGCCCCTGCTAAGATGGGTGAAATCAATGGAGTCCCTCTTGGATATATGACCGGAATCTCTCGTGAGATGATTGCTAATGCTTTACTCAAGAAGCTTGTCAAACCGGGAGAGGAGATCTTCAATATGACGCATATGGGTGAGAAGCTTTGGGCATACGCGAAATTTGCTGTGACAGAGAACATCACCTCTCTTGGGGGTATCACTACTCTCATCTTTGCATTTATTCGACGTATGCAGTACGAATACGGACCGAGTCTGCTTGAAGAGTTTAAAGGCACAAAGCATGAGGCAAGAATCAGAGAGGCTCTAAACGGTGATGGTACACTCGATCTCAATGTCCTTTGGCCGAACCTGATAATGGTCGGTGCCACTGGTGTTGATGCTGATCCCTACAAACCATGGCTGAAGAGTACACTTCCAAAGGCAACTCTCTGGGACAACTATGCTGGTTCCGAGGGTCTCTATGGGACCACACTACTGAAACAAACAGACAACGGCATCCAATTGTTGCCACACATAAACTACTTTGAGTTCATCCCCGAGTCTGATATCGACAAGGATGACCCAACAGTCATACCTCTTGCGGATGTAAAGAAGGGTCACAGGTATGAGTTGGTTCTCACGAACCTTATGGGTTACACCCGATACAGGATTGGTGATGTAATGACCTTCAAGGAAACAGACCCATACTCAGTATACAGGATTGGACGCAAGGGCAAGTCAGTAAACCTAACCGGTGAGAAGCTGTCAGACGCTCATGTGAATGAGGGTGTTGCTTACGCGACCAAGCAGACAGGGGCGGAGATACTTGACTACCATGTCTATGGTACAATTGGAAATGGTCTGGCAAACTATGTCATTGAAGCCATGTTCAACAACGATGTGAATCCAATAGAGTTTGCACAGGCATTTGACGAATGTGTTGGGAGGAACAATGGCGAGTTCAAGTATGTCCAAGAGTTTGGATCACTAGGACCCACAATCGTGAAGAAAGTAGACAAGTCCCACACTGAGAGCATCATCGAGAGGACGCACATCCAAGCAAAGGCAGAGCCTTTAGCTGCAGAGATTGAGGGAAGTGCTTGAAAAGGAGGAGCACTTTACTCCATTCTTTAGGAGTGAAGTCCTCCACTATTGTTTTTTTCAATTGATATAAACGACCCCAGAGTGACGACATGAAGATACAATTCAAATACCGCCCTTCACATAATGCCCGAACAGGGTAGTGAGACGTGCATGGTCAGGATTGCTCATATCTCTGATTCGCATCTGGGAAGTTCAATGTTCCAACTGACAGAAAGGAGAGAAGACGCGAGGCGGTGCTTCGAGAAAGCCATGAACATGGCTATGAAGAAATCTCCAGATGTCATAGTTCACACCGGGGATCTCTTTCACGAGTCAATACCGCAAAATGATGACCGGAATTTTGTGATCAAACTCTTCAAGAAACTTCAGGACAAGGTAGACCTGTTTGTTCTCCAAGGAAATCATGACCATCCGTATGGATACAGATACAACCATAGTCCGTTGATTGGACTTGAAACAATGGGCCTCATAGTATCAACCGGGGAGAGGGCGTACAGAGGGTTCAAGAAAGCATACGATGGCAAACCAGTAGAGATACATCTTCTCTCATGGACTTCTGAAAGAATGCTTGATTATGCGCTACACACACTTCAACCAAAAGAAGACATAGCACTATTCTTCGCACACGATCTTCCACGTCGGGGTGAGGATCTCCCTGTGTCTTTCGACTACTATGGCTGTGGTCACAAGCACACATTCAAACTTGACAAGGAGTTCAATGTTGGTAGACCTGGATCGACTTGCTATGTCAGATGGGAAACAGAGCACAAAGGTTCTAAGAAACTCATTGTTGTCGATGTGGACTCATCAGGTTGCGAATATGAAGTACAGAACCTCAATGATGTCCGGGGATTCAAGTTCGTCCCTCCGGTGAACATCAGTAAAATGGGACCAGAACAGGCAGACAAGGCTATCAGGGACAGTCTTGATCAACTCTCGCCCAAAGAGAAGTCAATAATAATTCTGCAGGTGAACGGAGTCATTGACTCTGAAACTGAGAGGAAGATGGAGAGAGCTAAGGTTCTAAAGTATGGCGAGAAGAGACACAATCCACTGTTCCTTCACATTGCAGCAAACTGGCAGTGTA
>JASFEF010000252.1:0-3671 GCA_050124975.1 Candidatus Thorarchaeota archaeon
AATACTGCATCTGGCATCATCGTCGATGATTCGTTAGATGTTGTTATAGAGAATACAACCATCTATAGCTCAGATAGTGGAATCGCATTGAATGGCGTATTGAATGCAACAATTAGTGGTTGTACAACGTTCTACAACTTTAGAGGGATTGTTCTAGATTACACAAACAGAAGTCAAATTCGCGATAACACAATCTACGCGAATTGGCAATATGGAGTTCAAATTGGGTTTTCTTCCCATAATAATTCAATCTATGGAAATTCAATTGGATGGAATGATATGGCCAGTCAAATTCGCTACAATGCTCTAGATACTGGTGAGGACAATTACTTTGATGACAACATCAGCATTGGAAATTACTGGTCTGATTTCAATGAAACAGAATCGTATGTGATACCAGGAACAGCTAATTCTATAGACTCATTCGCACAACTTCTCGAGGATGATGTCACGCCGGTAATAGTGCCCAACTATGACACTGCGATTAATGTTGATATTGTCGGTAACACATTGACCTGGTTAGCTTATGATGTGTTCCCCAAGAACTACATGATTCTCGAGAACAATCTGGAAAGAGTCATTTCTGTATGGACAGGAGGCGAGGTCAGCTATGGACTAGATCACCTAGAAATAGGATCATACTCAATAGCAGTTATTGTAACGGATGGAGCTGGAAACGAAGCCATAGATGAAATTATTGTTTCAGTTGTGTCATTCATTCTAGGTGGCATTGGGACACTGGAGGTCATGATAGCCTCTGGGATAACTGTGGCTAGTTTTGTCATAGTTGTTATTCTGAGCAAGAGGTTGTCTTAGAAAAGTTCGTTGATTGCCGAATATTTTTGCGTGGAAGGAGTAGTTAATATTCACCATTACTACGTATATGGAGTGTTTCCGTTTCGATTCGAGGTCGACCGATTCGAGCACGGAATTGTTAAGCGTTCTCCTCACGGTCCCGGAAAAGCTGGAGAGATGTCGACCCTTATGCCCTGCATAGGCTCTCCAGCATTCAACATGATTGTCTGACTTCGGCTGATTGAGTAGGTTCATTTGAGGGACAATATTCGCTATCAAGAGGTTTATCTATAGTTCTAATAGCCTATACGCTAATCCATGGAAGTAATCAGAATGAGCAAGAACAACATCTATCTTCATAAAATTGTCACTGTAGTTCCTGAGAAGTTCTATACTCAGGAATTTGCTCTAGATTTTCTGCTAAAACTTGTAGGTGATTCTGAAAAGAAGAGAAACCTATTGACGAAACTCTACAAAGGAACACAAATCAAGAAAAGACACACAGTGATTGATGACTATGACAAGGACCCATCTGATTACACATTCTACCCGAAAAATCCAACATTGAAACCAGAACCTTCTACAGCGCAAAGGAATGATTTATACATTGAGGAAGCCAAGCGCTTAACTTTGAAGGCTTCGAAGCAGCTTTTTGAAGACACACCCGAGTTCGATCGTGAGAAGATAACGCATGTGATAACCGTTAGTTGTACCGGATTTGTTGCACCAGGACTGGATTACTTCTTAGTACGTGATTTGGGACTCAAACCAAGTGTTCATCGATACAATATCGGATTCATGGGTTGTCAAGGCGCATTTCCAGGAATGAAGCTCGCACGGGACATATGCCTTGCAGATTCTGAGGCGCGTGTGCTCCTTGTCAATGTTGAGCTATGTTCCGTCCACATACAACAACGAGAAGAGATGGACATCGTTGTTTCAAACGCAATCTTTGCGGATGGCATATCAGCCACCCTGATCTCTGCTCGCAAAGATGATGTTAAAGGCACTAAGTATCGTCTGGACAATTTTGCTACAAGCTTTGCTGCTAATACTGAGAACGATATGGCTTGGAGGATTGGAGATCATGGTTTTTTGATGAAACTCTCAGTGTATGTCCCTCAGATTGTGAAGGACAACATCAAGCCACTCATGGATGGTCTCTTCGAGGAGTCTGGAATCAAACAAGAAGAGATTGACATCTGGGCGATCCATCCAGGAGGAAGGTCAATACTGGAGAGAGCTGAGGAAGCTCTCGGACTCACTAAAGAGGACCTTGATGCATCCTACAGAGTCATGCACGAATATGGGAACATGAGTTCCACAACCATTATGTTCGTCTTAGACGACATTCTGAAAGACTCCAGCAAGAAGGGCAAGGTCTTTTCAGCTGCGTTCGGTCCAGGTATAACTGTTGAAGTTGGACTGATGGAAAAAATCACTGAGTGATTGAACCTGTATCACTAAATACATAAGCAGGCCCAAGCGAGCCTCCACTGTATACTCTCCCAATGAAGGTGAGATTGATAATGGCGATGGATTTCGCAAAAGGAATTACTGAATTTCGCTGGCACGGTCGTGGCGGCCAAGGTGTGGTCACTAGCAACCAGATGCTAGGCAAAGCCGCTCTCGCTGAAGGCAACTATATCCAGGCTTTCCCAGAATTTGGCCCGGAGAGGACTGGAGCGCCTGTGAGGGCATTTTTGAGAATCAGTAAGGAGCCCATCCAAGTGTACGCACAAGTGTACAGCCCGGATGTGGTGGTCTGTATTGACCCAACCTTACTTGATGTGGTGAATCCAGCCAAGGGTCTTAAGGAAGACGGTATTCTAGTCGTCAATAGTGAAAAAGAACCACAAGCCATCAGGGACAAGTTAGGTTTCAAGAGTGGCAAGGTTGTCACAGTTGATGCCAGCACCATAGCGATGGAGGTCATGGGTCGACCATTCTATAACATGCCTACCATGGCAGCAGCAGTCAAAGTCACAGGTATAGTGGCGGTTGAAACTGTCATCAAAGAAGTCCTTGAACGTTACCCCGGCAAGGTTGGAGACTTGAACAAGGTCGCAATTGAGAGAGCCGTTAAGGAGGCTAAAGTCGGATGAGTGAGAAGTACAACGAAATCCCGATTGCTGGAAACATCATAGAGCCTGGCAATTCTGAGAAGTACAAGACTGGTGGATGGCGTGCTGAACGTCCAATTCACAGCGATGAGAAGTGCCTCTGGATAAAGAACGGTACATGTGGTCGATGTTGGATATTCTGTCCCGACATGGCTGTTATTTTGACAGAGAAGGACGGAAAATACTCCTACGCATACAACTACGATTACTGTAAAGGATGCGGGATTTGCGCGAAGGAGTGTCCAACACAGAGTATCCACATGGAGAAGGAGTGAGCTAAATGAGTGTACCAAAAGACAAGATTACTGTTGAGGGGCTGACCGGTGACGCAGCTATTGCTCATGCACTCAAGCAGGCGGACCTAGATGTACTTGCAGCATACCCAATCACTCCCCAGACGATCATCGTGGAGGACTACCAGCGCTTCGCTGCAGACGGCGAAGTCAAGGCTAAAGTCATCCCAGTGGAGTCCGAACACTCTGCAATGAGTGCTTGCGTTGGAGCCTCAGCTGTTGGAGCCAGAGTGGCAACCGCATCTGCTTCAGCGGGACTTGCCCTCATGTGGGAGATCCTATACTGTGCAGCTTCAATGAGGATGCCAATCGTCTTCACTGTGGCTAACCGTGCTCTATCTGCGCCAATCAACATCCACAATGACCATTCAGACGGAATGGGAATGCGTGACAGTGGCTTCATCCAACTATACTGTCAGAGCTCTCAGGAGGCATACGACACCACAATCATGGCTTTCAA
>JASFEF010000253.1:0-3667 GCA_050124975.1 Candidatus Thorarchaeota archaeon
CCTCCATGTAGACACCATCAATGTCAGGTCTCTCTTCCCTGTCCACCTTGATGTTCACAAATGCGTCGTTCATCAATCGAGCAACATCCTCATCTTCGAATGACTCATGCGCCATTACATGACACCAGTGGCAGGTGCTATATCCAATTGAGAGGAATACTGGTTTATTCTTCTTTGCTGCAAGATCAAAGGCTTCGTTTCCCCATGGAAACCAGTCCACCGGGTTTTCTGCGTGTTGTAGTAGATACGGACTCTTCTCTTCGGCTAATCGATTCTTAGTCACTTGGACCCCTCCAACAAAGGGCGTTTCGGACTTCTCATTTATATTATTAACTATTGTTATACGTAGAAGCGAGGCTAGATAAAGTTTCAATCAACACTTTGAAACGGTGTGTTGAGTGAGTGATTCTATAGAAAGCTCATCTCGCTTTGAGAGATTGAAGACGAAAATTACATCTGCCGTTGGCTATCTTCTTCCATTGATCGCTTCTTTGCCTCCTCTTGGTGCTTGGAGTGGTCTAATGACAGTTCCATTCATCATATACCTAGTGATGATGTTCAGCAACATTTCAACAGCGCCCCCTCCATTACCTGATCCTACACATGTGGGAACATTAATGGTTATGTCAGTTGCTTCTTTCTTTCTTATTTTCTTAATCTACTCTGTTGTTCATCTTTGGAGAGAGAAATCAAAGGGGCTTGTTACAAGTGGACCCTATCGAATATGTCGACATCCCCAGTACTTCAGTCTGATGGTCTTTACATTGATTATGACCTACCAGAGTGTTTGGATTCTCCAACGCACCTTTGGAATGGGATGGCTTACTGTTAACGAAACTAAATTACTATGGATTTTGATGCTAGGTGCATATGTTGTGATTGCATGGGCTGAAGAGATGCATCTTAAGAAGCAATTTGGCGAACAGTGGGATGATTATAGAGGAAGTGTTGGTTTTCTATTTCCATTCATTCCTTTGAAATCCTATATTCTTGAGGCTCTTATTGCCATCATAATTCCATATGTAATTCTAGAATCATTGTTGATTCCACCGCAAATCGTGCCTTTGATTATCCTCTAGATGGGAGCAAGCTTCCCTTTCTCTTCCTCAACAAATCCACCTGCAACTAAGGAAGCTACATGCTGTTCTACCATCCACCTTTCAAATTGCATAAAGACAGGGTGTGTAAGGGATGGGTATATGATTGGATTAACAGTTATCTCTGGCACAGTTTTCGCACCTTCAAGGATAGCAGAGAGTACTAGGTCTTCTCGAATGTCAAACTGTCGATAGTATGCAGTGAGTTTTTCCTTGTAATCGACAACAAGCGGATATTTCAAGTGCCCACTGATTAGCCCCTCGTAGTCATTTTGTTTGATTTTCTCTATAGAGTACTTGAAATCTGGAATCGATGAATTAGGATGGCCATAATATGGACCAAATTCTGTAAGGTCGATATCTGAGGCGAAAATCAAGTTTGGCTCAAGAAACTCAATGCACATATGGTCTGGTAGATGGCCAGGTGTGTAGAGTGTCTTCAGAGTGACGTTTCCAAGACTGAACTTGTCTCCATCATTTAGCACTTCATCAACCTTACCCTCGTCAAAAGCACCAAACATCTTTTCATTGACAAGCTGCTCCCAGAGTTTTCTCACCGGGTTTGACTTATCAAAACCAAGGAAACATTTCATCTCTTCTTTCTCGTTGAATAGAGGCGCAGTAATCTCATTGGCAGCAATCCGGCAGTTCGACAGTCGGTTTAACCTCATTGTGTGAGTGATATGATCTGGGTGTATGTGGGTAAGAATAATCGTGTCGATATCCCTCAGAATTATGTCTTGAGTCATTAAGAATCTCCGGAGGTCCTCAACCGGACACCCTGGATCTATCACTACCAATTCATCTGCAATTACAACTACAGTGTTGCACTTTGGGAATGAACCTCCGATGACAACAAAGACATCGTCAGTTATTTTAGCAAAGGTCATTCTTCCTCAACCTAATCCTGGTAGGGCGAACGACTCCAAGGTCCGATTCGTTCGGACTGTCAACCAGTCTTAAACTGGCCTAACCCTCATCTCAGCCTCAGCACGCCTTGCGTTACGCCAAGTACCAAGTGCGCTATACATCACTGGAAATGCAAACGCCATCATAAGGAACAAGATTAGCATTACGTTGACAACATCAACCTTCTGTGGTCCTACTACGGAGTCTAGAGCATCCCACCACATTCCTGTCATCAAGAGAAGAGTAGCGGGAATCATAAGTATGAACAAAATGAAGAAGGTTGCGAAACCTCTTGCTGGAGATGCTTGAATGAATCTCGCAAAGACACCCAATTGTGGATGTTTCTGCCATCGTGAACCTTCATGGACTATCCAGAAGACAAAGAACACTATTACAATTAGGATGAATGGAATCATCATTATCTCGAGCCACATAGCAGAGGACTCCCATTGGGTATGGTCCCTTTCCCGTCAGGTTGTACCTATAAACGCTACGGTTAGTGTACTTCGTTATGACGATTAGTCATGACCCTTGGCTCGTAGTGCATCTTCAGCTGTCATCCAACTTGCTTCGTGAATATACGTAGATCTCGCTCTGCGGTTTGCTTCCTTTTTGCTAGGTTTCTTCTTGTCAGGTGTTTTCAATCTTGCTTTCTTTGATTTACCGGCATTGAAACTTTCTCTAGCGGCGGTAACGATATTGTGAATGTACAGATTTGCGAAAAACTGTGGACTTCGAGTTGACATATTCTTCGTCAGAACCTTGCAACCCGGACACTCACAATCTTCAAACTTTGCGAGCCTTACTGGTACAGGCGATAACCCAACCAAGTATTTTCGTCGTGCAGTAAGATATGTGACTGTTGATGTATCTACACTATCAACTTTCACGTCATGAAGATAATACGAGAGTAGAGACATCCGTGGCAAACCAAAGATGTGCAGCCAGTCTTTTTTCACAGTCTTCCTCACGTATGTGAGATGTTTCTGTAGTAGTTCCTTATCATGATGATATAATGGAATCACCCCCCCGACGGCGAAATAGCTAATCCCATTGTTTCGATAGAAATCAAGAAGATCATCAACAAACTTCTTCTCATGACCTTGGATTACTGCAATTACCTTAGATGCTGGTACAATCTCAAGGAGACCTATGAGATTCTCCTTGATAATGTGTATCTTCTCCTTGACAATATTTGAATCATCCAACGGCAAGATTATCTCATCAGGTGAAACGAAGAAATCAGCTCCTGACAACTCATATGCTTCGAATATCTGACCATTAGTGAGCTCAATATCCACATCAATTCCGAGATTTCTTGATATTCCTGCCTTCTTTGCCTCCATCTCAAACACACCCGTATCGATTACAAGTGAGTTTGAACTAGGAAATCCAAGGTCCACAAGAGCCTCCTTCAATGTTGCACCTGAACTCACAACCTTGTCTAACCAGAAATCGTGAGAACGATACACATCGTAGGCTGTGAATAGCACCGAGTCTGTAAAGGTCCAGTTGATTAACGGGCTTTCCCGAAATAGTGGTACAGAACAGAAATGAAATTTCGGGATAAGTCGAGATAGAGTTCGGGTTTTGTTTTTCGCCCTCAATTACAAATGCCCCCGACCGTCCGACATATGTCAGACGGCTCCATAGTCAAGTAG
>JASFEF010000254.1:0-3664 GCA_050124975.1 Candidatus Thorarchaeota archaeon
TGCTTGACAATTAGTAGCTAATACGTTCAATTAAACGCGCCAAATATTTCTAACAGTCTGTTTCATAACTTGGTAACCTTCACTAGAGAAACGTGTTGTTTCCTCGACCTAGGACTGCAAAAACCGGAATCTGGCGTTGTGTGTAATGCTCATATTTTGTCGGACCTTAAGTGGGACCGTGAACTTTTCACTTGTGTGAATATGTTTGGATTCCCATCTCCCCCGGTTGGCCTAGAGCAAGGCAGGAGGCCGACTCCAAGCGCGGTAATCCTTTTATTGACGACAGCTCAATCTTTGTTTTACCCTTGCTTCTGCGGGGGTGAGTGTTGAGCAATGACGCCGGGAGGACAAGACCTTTCACCGACTATCTACCTTTTCACGCAGGATGGATGCGCCAACTGTCCTGCAGCTAAAGCAGTTATCCAAGAGGCTTTTGACGGTACAAATGTGAACTGGGACACCATTGATCTTCAAGCAATGGATCCTGACTTTGAATTCAAACTTCTAGAAAATCAGGTATTCATCGCTAGTACACCCTCAATTATAATCGAAAATGGAGGGGAAATCAGGCTTCTCTATAGTGGAGATGTTCCCACCGTAGATGAGATCCGAAGGGAGGTACTTGATGCCGGATGACTGACATCCATGATGCTCTCGCAACATCTGAAGAACTTCGCCTCCGAGAGAAGAAAATGCCAAAGGTCCGTACGACCAGTAGTACCATGGAGACCTTTGACTCCAGCAAAATCATTGACAGTCTCGTTCTCGAGGCTGGTCTTCTTCGAGCGGATGCTCAACTCGTAGCTGTCAAGGTCATGGACAGAATAGTCGCCTCTGGAATCAAGTTTCTTTCAGGACCACTCATTCGTGAAATGTGCAATAGCATTCTTGCTGAGATGGGTTTCGAGAACGAGCGCATTCTCTACACTCGTGTTGGTATACCCATGTATGATCTCGGTCTCCTCATTGACAACCCAGGTGATCACACTTCTAATGCTAATCTCATGCGGAATCCTGAGACCATTGCCAAACTCGTACACGACCAAGTGATGGAACAGCACACATACCTAACTATACCAGCGCACCTTGCAGACGCACATCTTAGAGGTGACATCTACATCAAAGACAGGGAGTATTTCAGTACTCGTGATTATTGTGCCACTTGGGACCTTCGTCAGGTCCTCAAACTTGGAATCGCTCCTGATGGATTGGGAGGTATGCACTCCAGTGCAGCTGGTCCGGCACAGCATCTATCGGTCGCAGTTAATCACTCAGCCATCTGGTTAGCGGCAGCACAGAGCTCGTTCGCGGGCGGCCAAGGCTATTTCTACTTCAACACATTTCTAGCTCCATACATGAAGGGTCTACCATACAAGAAGGTCAAACAGGCAGCTCAACAGTTAATCTTCACACTCACTCAGCAGTATGTCGCTCGGGGTGGACAAGTCATTTTCTCAAGCGTTGATCTAACTCCTGGTATCCCCAAAATAATGAGGGATGTTCCAGCTGTTCTCCCAGGAGGGAAAGAAACCGAGGTGACCTATGGCGACTATGAAGAAGAGGCAAGATTGTTCTTCAACGCATTCATGGAAGTCATGTTGAAAGGGGACGTCAAGGGTAAGGGCTTTGGCTTTCCTAAACCTAACATCGTTCTCAGAAAGGAGTTCATGGGTCCTGAGTTTGATGAGTCCTGGCGACTTGTTGCTGAACTCACAGCCAAGCATGGTTCCCCCTATTTTGAGAACTATCTAAACTGGCGCTCAAAGATTGAGGCTGGTTGCAGTAGTTGTTGCTCACACTTATGGACTGCTAGCAGTGATGAGGAGCTCGAGGAGTTCCTGAGTGGTAACATGGTCTTCGGAGCCTCACAGATGGTGACTCCCAACTTTGGTCGTGCTGCTTGGCTCGGTCGTGCAGATGAAGACAGGTTCTTCGAGAAGATAGACGAGTATGTTGAACTTTCCAAGGATGTCATCCTCGAGAAGAAGCGACTCATGGACAAATTGATTGCTAGTGGTAGTGTTCCATTCTATACACAGCCTAAGCCCAACGGTGACCCGCTCATCGACATGAATTCGCGTGAGTTCTTGCTTGGGACTGTTGGCTTTGATGAGATGGCTTCAGTCATGGTCGGTCAGCAACTTCATGAGAAAGAAGGCACCCGATTTGGAATCAAGGTCCTCAAGCATCTGAAGGTAAAAGCTGCTGAATTCCAGGAAGAAACCGGTCTCCACTTTGGTGTGACCCGAACCCCAGCAGAGAGTGCAGCTGGTCGTCTTGCTGTTAAGGACTACAAAGCGTACACTGGAATGAGGAAGTACCTCAAAGGTCAGGCACCCAATGTCTACTACACAAACAGTACTACCTTAGATGTCAATGCTAATCTACCGCTCAGCCAGCGCATCAAGAAAGAGGGGATGTTCCACCCATTCATGGACGGTGGAGCTCTCACACACGTCTACTTGGGCGAGGCAAATCCTGATCCTGACGCTCTTTGGGAACTGACTAAGAAGATTGCTACACAGACACTAAACTCTTACTGGAGCTTCACAAAAGATGTTCTACAGTGTGGGGCTTGTAACTATCAAGCTGGTATTGATTGGAAACGTGTATCATTCTCATCAGTCGATGATCTTTCACGAATACCCTGTCCTAGGTGTGGACATGTTGGAGTTGAGATCTTTAGTAGGATAACGGGCTACTTACAGGCGCTTTCTTCCTTTAATCCTGCGAAGAAACAAGAGTTCCTCGACAGACATAGATACACATTGTAGAACAGTATAGTTAATACGAACTCATGATTCACCTTCCCTGCTATGCCAAATATATTCAGGAAAGTTACACTCGACCTATTTGCTAGACAAGTGCCCGAGCTTGAAAGTGTGCTTAGTAAGGCAAACATGAAATTAGAGCCTACGCTACAACCACCCTTCAATTTGCTGATGAGGTCAATCATCTTTCAACAACTAGCATACAAGGCTGCAAAGACAATCCACGACCGATTTCTTGCACTGGTTGGCAAACTCACACCAACTAGGGTTCTCGCAAAATCGCAGGAAGAATTGCGCTCAGTAGGTCTATCTCGACAGAAGGCATCATATATACACAATGTTGCAGAAGCATTCAGTAGAGGGGGATTCCTCTGGAAATATCGCAAGATTGAATCATTATCCAGTCTCTCTACAAAGGAAATTACCGAGCTCTTCACTCAGATCAAGGGTGTTGGAGAGTGGACAGTTCAGATGTACCTCATTTTCTCCTTAGGAAGATTGGATGTTCTGTCCCCTGGAGACCTCGGTGTCAGAAAAGGAGTTATGAAGCTCTATGGACTTGACGAGATGCCCACGCCAAAAGAGGTTGTGAAGATTGCTGAGGCATGGCATCCACTTGAAACTGTGGGTACATTTCTTGCATGGCGTGTTCTTGATGAGGATACTATAGCTGAAGCTGACTCGTGATGTGTCTGAACTCTTTGGTGAATGATTCTCTCATCCTTCTCTTTTTTTCGTCATCGATGAAAGCGGTTTCTATCCCATTGAGAGAGAGTTGGAATAACTCTGTCACTGAAAATCCTTGATGCTTGTGAATCTGGATAAATTCGTTGTTTAAGTCGGTATGGAAGAGTGAAGGATCATCACTACTGACTGTAACGAGGAGACCCTTG
>JASFEF010000255.1:0-3641 GCA_050124975.1 Candidatus Thorarchaeota archaeon
AGGGGTTGCTGACAACAAGGGGGACACGGTCTATCGGATTTGGACAGTTCGGGCATTCAAGGAAACTGGGACCGATTTACCTGTCAACATCAAGTTCGTGGTTGAAGGTGAAGAGGAGATAGGGAGCATCAACCTACCAGAGTACACAGAGAGGAACACTGACTTCATCACTGCAGATGGAGGGATTTGGGAGTTTGGTGGAGCTGGGATTCATGGTAAACAAGAAGCTTGGCTTGGCCTCAAGGGTATATTCTTTGTCGAGCTTGAAATTGAGCGACTATCAAGAGATGTACATTCTAGTACTGCATGCATTCTTCCCTCAGCAGCGAGTCGTTTGACCTGGGCTCTGAACTCATTGAAGGATCAAGAAAGCAACATCTTGATAGATGGGTTCTATGACGGAATCAAACCACTGACCGATGCTGAGCTTGATGCAATAAAGAAGATTGACATGCGTGAAAAAGAGCTCAAGAAGACATACGGGATAAAGGAATTTCTGAATGGCCTGACAGGAGATGATCTGAAGAAAGCATACTATGGAGACCCCACATGCAACATTTGTGGGTTGACAAGTGGTTATCAAGGGAAGGGTTCAATGACTGTTCTACCCGCGAGAGCATCATGCAAGATTGATTTCAGGTTAGTTGAAGGAATGCATCCAGATGACATCCACAAGAAACTCAGGAAGCACCTTGATGAGAAAGGATTCACAGATATCAAGATTCCTTACATGGAGGGATATCCTGCTGCAAAGACACCAGTGGAGCACCCGTTTGTCAAGATTGTTGAGAAGGCAAACCAACGAGTCTTCGGAGATCTGGTAATTCATCCCACAAGTCCAGGGTCTGGACCGCTATATCTGTTCAACAAGCATGTGCCGATGGTTTCAATTGGATGTGGCGATCATGAGTCTAAGGCGCATTCACCGAACGAGAGCTTTGTTATTGAGAACTATCGTAAGTCTATGCATAGACTGGTAGCTATTATGGATGAAATGAGTAAGTGGTAGGGATTACTTCCTCTACCACTCTTAGTTTCTATGGGAGGGGAGGTCTAATTGAGAATTCCTTTTCCCATTCAACTTCATAGGAGTACTCGATTTTGATCTCAGCGCTTGCTTTGATTTTTGTTTCCCATTCGATTACTCCCAGTTCCATCTTCTTAAACGGTAGAGTTGGCTCTCGAAGATCAACTGTGATCTTCTCTGAGTTGCTATGGGGAATGACATCTACAACTTTGACTGTGATATCATGCTTGGCAAAGCTCTGTATCTCTAGAGAATACTTGTAACCCCGTTTCTTCTTTCCTCTCGTGAGACCGGCTTTCTCTGTGTCCTTCTCAATGAGCTTCCTCTCGGCTTTCACATCATAAGCCACTCGAGTTCCGAGCCTGAACTTCTCTCTCGGCGCCTGGAGGTTCAAGTATGTTTCACCAATGAAGTCGCCAGCAGCGTAGACCTTCACGTTTCCAGGAAGTAGAACTGCATCACCATTGGTTATCTCATCCTGAGCAACAACTTCAACCATAGCAGATGCATTCCAGAAGTGAAGTCTTCGCGAATCAAACTCTTCCAAGGTAAGAGTCACAGGATGAGGATCGTTGTCAGCTGGTATTGAAACCTCGCCTGGTACATTGTAAACGGTAATTCCACCAAGAGTTTCAGTGGTTTCTGCGTAATCCTCAATGATATCAGGCATCGGTTCCTCCTCAACCTCCATAAGTGCATCTTCCAAGTCTTCATCGTAAGCCTTCTCTTTCTTCATCATCTCTCTTGGTGCAGCAGCTCGTGTTGCCATCATTCCGAAGTCACGTGGAGTATAGACATTGACATAGAATGGATTTGGTTCAACCGCTTCGACTGGTTGAGCAGATGCTGTCGAAACTGTGAGTCCCACATTCTCCCAATCCTCAAGTGTTTGATTTCTGACGACAGCAATTCTCTTGACGGATGATTTGTCCTCACCTATGTCGACATCGTATGTTGGTTGCCACGAAGCCATTCTTAGTTGATATGTCACCTCCAATTCCATCGGTGTACTCTCTTTGACATCAAGACTCACAAACACCTCATTGATGGTCTCGGTTCTTCTTTGGCCTTGGATCCTGTTGATGTTGTTTTGAAGAGCAGATATCTCTGCATCAATCCTCTGAAGCTCATCTTCAAGTTCACGAATGGTCTTCTTAGCATCACGAAGGATACCACTAGCAGTCTTGTCCATCTTTGTCATCTGGTCCATAGAGGTCTCTCCGACCGAAAACCATTTTCCAAACTCTGAGCTAAACTGGCTCATTACAACATTCATGCGTTCACTCCTAGTCCTCTGGAGTAGCAACTTATCTTCAACAATGACACGTTCTTTCTGAAGGTCTTTGAGTTTGTCATTCAGCTCCCTGATGTCACCTTCTGGTTCGTAAGTTCTACTTACCTGTTTGACATCGATACCACGAAGAACTGCCTTGCCTTTCCCCTTGACTCGAAAACTCTCGGGTTCTGCATATCGAGTGATATCTGTAATCTTGACTGTCTGCTCGCCAGCGCCAAGCTCGGTCTTTCCAGTCCTCACAACACGTGCTCCATCGCGAAAGACAGTTACCATCGAAATCTGTGTGTTTATCTCTTTCATCTTCTGACCTCCTTATGGCAACGGTGGACTAATCGTCACATCTCTCTCCCAGACTACTTCATACTCGTAGTCGATGTTCTTCTTCTCATTAGGCTCAAGTTCTCTATGCCACTCAATCACTCCAAGTTCATGGCTCTTGGTAGCAAGCTTCTCCCAATCGATTTTCACTTCAATCTGCGTACTCACACTGTGAGGAACTCGGTCAAAAACTTCGATCTCGATTTTACGCTTTGAGAAGCTCTGAATCTCGAGTCTATATTTGTAGGAACGTCTCAGTTTTCCGCGAAGAACGCCAGCCTTTTCCATCTCACGCTCAATCAACTTCTTCTCTGCCTTAACATCATAAGCGACTCGTGTGCCTATCTTGAACTCCTCTCGTGGCGAGATCTGGTCAACTGAGGTTTCGCCGATGTAATCTCCCTCTGAGAATACTTTCATTTTTCCAGGGAGAATCACACTGTCATTGTTTACGACCTTGTCCTGAGCAACAACCTCTGCCATTCCTTCAGCATACCAGTAGTGTACTGTGCTTGATTCAAGCTCTTCTTCTATGAGAGTCACTGGATGCCGCTCATTGTCAGATGGTATTGTCATTTTCTTTGGAAGCTCATACACAGCAATTCCAGAAACAGTTTCAACAGCTTCTGCAAACTCCTCCTCTATCTCAGGTGGTGGTGCTGGAGGCGCCATTGCCGCTACCCCTGCACCAACCATTGATGGTTTAGGAGCTCTCTTTAATCGTCTATCTCTAGGCCGCGCTTTAACCTCAGTTGTGGGATCATAAGCAGTTATGAAGAATGGACTGCCCTCAACTGCCTCAATAGGACGGGCTGTTGCAGTAGAAATCGTCAGATCAATCTCAGACCAGTCTTCCTCTGTCCGGTTGCGTACCATAGCAAGTCTCCGAAGTGTTGCTTTTGCAGCGTGTAGATCTACATCGTATCTCGGTATCCACGATGCTCCTGTAGTCTGGTAGGTAACATCTAGCTCTACATCTGAAGCAGATGATAGTTCAAG
>JASFEF010000256.1:0-3605 GCA_050124975.1 Candidatus Thorarchaeota archaeon
GGTTGAACGTTTTGGTGAAGGGTTCATAGACTACCAAGAGAAGGTTCCTGCCCTTCTTGTTAGACCAAGTAAGATTAGGGCATATTTCCGATTTCTACGGATGAGTGTGAGTTCTAAATAACTCAGGACACTTTCAGGCAGGTTTCAGTTCTGATCACACCGCGTACATTTTGAATGGTCTCTACAATTCTTCGAAGACTAACATTTTTGGAATCAACAATTGAGATGATGTCGTAGGGTCCTGTCACCGCATGGACATTCACCACCCCCTTGATCTTGCGGATATCTTCACAGGCGGCGAATGCCTCCCCAGCCTTTGTCCTAATCAGAACAATAGCTATCAACTTGTTCTTAACCTCCACATCGCATCATACATACAAAGCTGAACTTGTCCATAAGTCATATGATGACAGTGATTACGGGATTACAACAGATAATAGCCAAGGTTTGTTCCTCACCAGTACCAAATTGTACAGTCCTAAGAGGTGCGTCTGCTTGTTTTGAGGCTTGCTTGAGCCTACACACTCTTATTCAATGAATCAACACATTCCGGGCATATTGTGTGATGACTCTGGAGATGAACAGGGATGAGGCGCGAGCATGATAGACAATGTCCGTACCAAGAGAAACAGGGAAAGAACAAGCACAGACTTGCGACCATGGCACTCGTCGCTCTTGCAAGTGCAATCTGGTTTGTCATTAGAACAGGGACCAAGCCCTCAAGGGTCTTCTATCCATGTCAGCAGGCAGCACTGGCTAACATCTCTCTCTTCAAGACTGTTGCATCAGTGTCCCTACCCAGTATTGCCAGTCTTCGGGTATCTGCAGGAGCCATGAAACCAATAGTGATACTTGTAATGTTCTCAGTAGGAGGGTTCATTATTGCTTCAGACCCAGTGATTGGTTTTGAGCCTCTACAGGACAACTCGGATCTTGAACGTGTCCCGATAGTCCTGACTCCACAGACTGCTGCTGATCCGGAAACCGCATCAGACCTATTCTATGTACAAAACGCGACCGGGTTTGAAGGGAACATGGACTCATCAGTTTCTGCACTCATCGACCTGATGGCAGAGAATGGACTCCAATTCTACAACACATCGACCACACCTGATGGCTTGATTGGGAGTGATGATGTTGTCCTTATCAAGATCAATTGTCAGTGGCCCCGTAGAGGGGGTACAAACACTGACCTCATCAAGAGTGTCATCAACGCGATACATGATCATCCAGACGGATTCACAGGCGAGGTAGTGATTGGGGATAATGGACAGGGGAGAGGGAGTATGGACTATTCCAATCCCAATTCCTACTACCAGAACCAGTCCACTCTAGCTATGGCTGATTCATTTGCCCCTGAGTGGAACGTGAGCACAATACTCTGGGATGACCTTCATTTCAGCACAGTTGACGACTACAACGATGGCGATTTCACAGATGGGTATGTTCGGAGTTCAGTGTGGAATGAGGACATGCAATTGTACACATCATATCCGAAGTTCCAGAGTCCAGCCACTGGGGCCTACATCAGCTTCAAACAGGGAGTCTGGTATAATGACACCGGTTTCGACCCAAATAGGCTGAAGATACTCAACATGCCAGTTCTGAAGAGCCATGAACTTCTTGGTGTTACTGCTTGTGTGAAGCATTACATGGGTGTACCTCAAGGGCATATTGTTCCATCAGTGAGCCCCAGTGTTCCACATGAGCATTACTCAGTACGACGAGGGGGTATGGGCACCATGATTGTAGAAACAAGAGCTCCAGTCCTCAACATTCTGGACATGGTCTGGGTGAATGCCAACCCGCTGGAGAGTTCCTTCGATAGGGGGCCATGGTCGACATACTCAACAGCGAGTGCGACTGACATCATTGGAGCCAGTGTTGACCCTGTGGCCTTGGACTACTGGTCAGCAAAGAATGTGCTAGTTCCCACAGCACAGTATCTTGAATTCACAGAATACTCCTCTCTCGACCCAGATTATGAACCAATCAGTGAACACATCTATGCCCCCGCTGTGCAAATGGAGGAGTCATTCCACAACTATCTGGAGTATTCAATGAACGAGATGAAGGATGCTGGACTCCAGGTCACCAAGAACGAAACAGAGATGAACGTGTTCGTTGTTGCTTTGTCGGACACGGGACCTGTCACTCCAACAACACCAACAACATCAGGAGGCCCTGTTCCATTGGACGTTTTCCCAATAGCAATTGGAGCGGTTGTCCTGATCTTAGCTGCTGGAGCAGTTGTGTTAATGAAACGTCGAGCTTCTTGAGCTATGGACCTTTTTCCCACAGTCCATTATATACCAACTATGTGAAGTCATACTCGTGAACAACGATGAAGAACATCGAAAAACTATACCTAGCAATCGCTGCGGTATTGATTATCGTAGCGGTACCACTCATGATTGACGGACACATCCTTGGGGCATCAACTGTTGCATTCGCAAGAGTTCTCCTAATCACAGGGATATGCTTCGTTGGAAGTAGCCGAAAGACATTGGGTTCTTTGAAGAGGACTCAATGACTTGAGGTCAAGGGTATTAGGAGGCCGAAAAGGGGTGTTTTTGACACCCTACTCCTTTCTTCCCCAAATGAATATATCATACATTCTCGCTGGATTGTCTTAGAATTACTTGGTGATTATACGTGTCTGAACCTCAGTCAGAGAAACGTGATTTGTTAGCAGGTCAAAAAGAAACTCTGCGACTAATGCGTCGGAGTCATCGTTTCCTGATGGGACACATCTTTGGTGTTGTGTTTGGCATGTATCTCGTAATGCTATGGGTAATACTCTTTGTAGTCATAGCTGAGCTGACAGGATCGCTTCTCCTGATTGCACTCATTATCATTGCTACTCCGATTGTATTTCTACCGATTCAATACAAGGATTTGAAACAGAAGTATGGAATTCTGCAACAAGCTGGACAGGTTCTCAAAGATTCTGAGGTGTTGGTTGGCTCCAATCAAGTAGTGACTGGACTCACCTCATACGTATTCCTTGTTTTCGATCTTCTCAGACCAGCAGACACTAGTGACGATACAAAAGAAAGGCATGAAATCGAAGAAGTTAGAAAGAGTCTGAATGAAACAACAAGAAAGGTAATCTCCGAGATTATATTTCAGGCATTTCTCATAGTTCTTCTATTATACAACTTTCTCATACCAGGATTGATAGCCATCTTAGAGAAAGGTGGTCCAGCTTTACTCGTCTTTCTCTTCTTGGGATTCATAGTCTTAGTCCTCATATCTCGCTGGATTGTCTTTCTCTATTGGAGGTTGCTGGTTAGAAAGTGGCTTCGATTCTACCAAGGATTCATAGAATGGGGTGAGGAACTTGAACGTGTTTTCTCATCTTCTTCTGAAGACAATTCAGGGGGTAGCACAACGTGGTGACCCCCACCATCCGTCCACATTCTTGGAAGCCAGGACCCCGTCGTACGAAGTATGAGAGATGGGTTGAGATTCTTGAGGCCTGTGTCTGGCAGATACGAACCCAGAGCTGGTTAATGCGTCATCTTGGAATGAAGACACAAATCATGAAAGATGATCTTGCGTTCTTAGTCGATGCAGAACTTCTAGACCAAATGGATGAGCCG
>JASFEF010000257.1:0-3596 GCA_050124975.1 Candidatus Thorarchaeota archaeon
TCCGATCTCTCTCTCTACTCTCCACTAGAGCCTGTTCTGCAAGAGCTCTATCTGTTACATTCTGAATGTGAATTATGAACCCACGAAGGTCCTCATCCTCGCCATATTTTATCGGTGAATAGACACAGTCGAGATACATGATACCGCTTTTTTTGGTCTTGTAGAGGTCGTGGACTTTGACCTTCGAGAAATCAAATATCCACTCAGTCATTGCAATCTCACCTCTACGAAGACTTTCCTTCACATAATCCGGTGTGTTGGGATCACTAAACAGATCGAAACCAACCAGATCCTCTAGTGAGTCCACACCAAACAGATCAAGGGTTGCTTGGTTTGCACCGACTAGTATACCATCAGTGTCAAAAAGCTCAACGCAGATAGGTGACTCTTCAAATATTGTGCGGAACATCTGTTCATTAGCACTGAGAGCAGTTTCAGTGAGTTTCCGTTCAGTAATGTCTTGAACAGTTCCCATCATCCGAACAGGTTTTCCATCCTCATCAAACGTCATTTCTGCTTCTTCATGAACAAAGCGAATGGTCCCATCTGGTAGAACAATTCGATGGTCAATACTGTATTTCTGATCCTCATTGATTGCTTTGTCTACTGACTCTCGAACAAACTGTCTATCATCTTCATGGACTGTGTTGAGAAACGCCTCATAAGTAGCTTCGAATTCTTGTGGTGCCAATCCGAAAATCCGATAGATTTCATCTGACCAAACTATGTGGTTATTAACGATGTCCCAAACCCAATGGCCCAAATGCGCAATGCGTTGAGCTTCAGCTAGCTTCGCCTCGCTCTCGCGAAGTCGATATTCTGACTCCACGAGTGCTCTCTCAGTCCTTCGTTTCTCAACTGAGGTGAGAATGTAGTACGATAACTCGGCGTACAGCCCTTCAATCTGGGAAGAACTCTTTCGAATATAATAGTCAGCCCCAAGATTGAGTGCTTGAATCGCAATTTCCTCTCGACTCTTCCCAGTGAAAATGATTACCGGTATCTCCCGCTCATTTACTCGAACCTGTTTCAGAATATCAAGACCAGTAGGTTGACCTTCGCCAAGATCGATGTCACAAACTGCAACGTCGAAATTGTCCTCGATTAGGAGATTCATTGCCTCCTCTGGTGTTTCTGCTGGTACAATCTCGTATTCCGGACTCTGTCGTTTCAAGAACTGTTCACTCAGTTCTAGATGTACTGGGTCGTCGTCGACCATTAGAACACGTATGGCCATCTTGGCACACAGCCCCATTGTCAGACTACAATCATCTTCTTATTATCTTTGACAGGACCGAAAATCAAAGGGGAAAATATCTGCAAACCTTATATCGTTCCAAACCCTCTCTCCTGCATAGACAGGGAGGCTGCTCTTATTGGGAATCCCGTTATTTGATGGTATTGGGGTATTCTTCCGGAAACGGAGATACCTTGCTTATTTCATTGTGTTTGTGGCTACCACATTTCTAGCTCTATTCATGGGATGGTTAATGGACACTTATGCTGGTACGCCTATTGAAGCAACATTAGTGTACTTCTTTGCCTACATAGGCTCTGCAGGTACAATCTACTTTGCTTTTGGTTCTTTACTGACTGGCATAGGTATTGATAGACTGTGGATCACTAGACGTGGTAGAGGTCGAACTACTGAGTTGAAAGGACTCAGCTGGATGGCTGTTTCATTCGCAATCTCTGTGTTCCTTTCAATTCTAACTGGGCCAACCACTATGCTCTTCTTCGCAATTTTCTGTTGGGTGGGTTGGATTGCATTCCAAGGTTATTTGTCCACTAGAACCAGTCTGAGAATTGCGACAATTGCTGAACCTAAGAAAGGAGGTTTCTTAATTGGTACGGGGAGCTTCATTCTGCTTCTTATTGGTTTAGGAATAATTGGCGCGGAAGCGCTTGCTGCATTATATCTAATACCCAATGATATCTTTGGCTTGGGTACGATGATCACTAGCATCCCTCTCTTTTCAGAGGCAATTGCAAACATTACACTACAATACAATTTTCTAATCGTAGCATATGCAATGATGGCTCTGTTTGCACTTGTGATGCTTATCTCCTTCATTCGCAATGCAGGAAAAGGCGCTGCTTTGAACATCGCACTTCTGACCCTTTTCATTTCGATTTACTCTGGATACTTTTTGGTTAATGTAATGAGAAGGGGTGACATTTTCGGAATGACATATGTTGACATAGCAATGTCCATATTCTTCCTGGCCTATGCATTGAGTGGAATTGGTCGAACTACTACAGAAGCTGCTGAAAAACCTGGAGGACGAATTGGGGACTTTGGACCTCTTGTAACCTTCTTCCTAGCTAGCGGTTACTTCTTCGTAGACAGCATAATCGCAGTTGCTTCGAATCCAGCTACTGAGATTTGGACTTGGTTCCAGGCTGGAATTCTCGCTGACCCGAGATTCTTCTTCCTCTTCAGAGATGTTGCGAAGCTGATTGCCTTCCCTCTTGCTGCAATTTTCACTGCTCTCTATTATCTTCGTTATGAACGCTTTGAACGTATCGTAGAACGAGCGAGAGAGGTTGGTGAAACATTTGCACCTGATGAAGTTGATGAAGAGGTTGCAGAGGTGACCCCAGATCCTGGAGAGGCATGGCCGAGTGAGAGGGCTGAAGGTATCAAAGCTGGCGACCCTGGTCACGAGTTATCCGCACCAGATCCTGACAGGTTGTCAGTTGACGATAGTCGCCGTCTTGGCAAGGCTAAACGCTTTGGTGAAGACGACGATGATGACGCAAGCAATTAGACTATTGGAATGAGGGTTGGAAGAAACCCTCATTTTCCCTCTTTCTTTTTCCTACAAAATTATGAGTGGATAGTGCTAGAGAACCATTGTTACCATCAAAAGAATCGTGAACAAAATCGAAACTAACGCGCAGTTCACACAAAGCCCTTCCTCAATCTCTTTCCTATCGCGTTTGCTCAATTTCTGAGATTCGGCAATTTCCTCGTCGGTTTTTTCATCAGTCAACTGGTGACCTCCTGAATACAAAGTGATTTCCTTGAGGCGTATTAAAGCTACGTGTTTTTATTCTCCCAAGATTATTTCCAGTTCAATCTCGTCTGTTATCGGAATACCATCAACACCAAATTCGGGAATTTCTGGTTTCAGTTTTCGCGATTCTCTTATTGCTTCTTTGTGAATTGTTACTGTTCTAAAACCCATATTTTTGTAAAACTCGATGGCCTGAGTATTATCATTTGTAGTGATTACCCAAACTCTTGAGCATCCACAAGAAGAGGCTAGATCAACTACCCTATCAATGAATGCTCTTCCAATTCCTTTTCTTTGTTTGAAAACATTCAATGTCACAATTTCAAGCATGTTGTTCTTTACGTTGAAGGTGAGAAGACCTTCTCTTTCTCCATCATCTTCTGCAACCAGTCCTGGTAATCTATCTGCTTGATGAAGTACTCCTCTAGACACCACTTTACTCGATCCCCAACTCTCACTGAGCACCTCTTTCATCCATTCTCTATCCGAGTCCCTGATCTCGCGAATGCGGCCATGTTGTTTCAGTTTCCATCCCTAAATTAGAATTGAAGGAAGTTCCAAGATAAAACCTCTCCA
>JASFEF010000258.1:0-3586 GCA_050124975.1 Candidatus Thorarchaeota archaeon
TCATAACACATTATTTGATTATATTCTGAAACCACACACCCCGAAGTTTAAATGGGACTGCACTCCGACAAATCGACGGCGGATTTGTATAGAATCCGAGGACAGAGTGATCACAATGATCTGGAAAGTCAACGATAACTGTACTGCCTGTGGTACCTGCGCTGACGTTTGTCCTGTTGATCCGACACTGTACGTGATCAACGACAAAGCTGTGTATCAGGAAGCACGAGCAGACGAGTGCACTGAGTGCTACGCCTGTGTCGATAGCTGCCCCGAAGGTGCTATTGAGGAATAGAACTCAAGCGATAACGACCCAAGCTTACAATGTGAGTGAGGGGTGGTCCGACAGGAGCGTCTTGTATAGGGCGTTCCTGTCAGCGACATTCTTTCTGTTTTACCCTATACGGTTCTCCAAGCACTGAGTCGAAGAATTCCTTGAGTGACTCATCCGCTAGAACTATCCGTACGTGAGCGGTTTCATCAGTGTTCGGATCGAAGGTTCCTATCACCCTCTCAATCTGTGAATCATCATCCAACATCAGCATTGTTCTTGCTTCATCGACCTCTTCGTTCATCCCAAACTTATCTCTAATTTTGTCAAAACAGGAGCGATACTCCTCAGGTTTGACTCGGTAGAATAGCTTCATTGTCCAGGTCTCCGGTTGTTCTGAGTTTTTTTACTACAGGGGAAGGTATAAGTTATTCAGTCTGATAGATTTGTGATAGTTAAGTCGGGAGGACTTTTACTTTGAGGTTAAACCACCACAAAATGATTAGTTTACTCGTGGTCACTCTGATGCTCTCAGGATTTCTACCATTTCTGGTTTCTTCTGTGGCATCAATAGACCTGCCGCAGAAAGATTTCACTCCTTCTGCAATTACATGGCAGACTTTCAACAAGGACATGAATGTCACAACTTTCGTGTCACCTGATGGAAGTAAAGATACTCTTTGGCATTTTTTGAATTCAGCTGAAGAATCAATCTATGTAGAAATCTATGGAATAAACAACCCGTACCTAATCGAACTTATTCACGAGCTTCATACCACTAAACCAACTCTTGAGATGAAATTTTTGATTGGTTGGAACAGTCTAGGCTACTACCAACCCAATGATTGGGTAGCAAATAACCTAACAATACTGGGCTATCCAGTGAAGTGGACAAATGATGCTGAGTTCAATTACGCCCACCAGAAATTTGTCATCATTGACAACAAGACGACAATTGTACATTCTGGAAACTGGGCAAAGACAAGCTTCCCCGAAGATGGTCACAAGGCAAATAGAGAATGGAGTATTGCAATGACTGACACCGATGTCACTCAATACTATCGAGATGTCTTCGACTATGACTGGAGTAATGGTATCGATTATGATGCTGGAACTCATGGAACAGGCTCTCCTTTGACCTATACGGGGACAAGCAGTACCTATGCACGTCCATTTGCCACACCTGGGCAATTCTCCGGACCCATGAATGTCACCCCGATATTCAGTCCTGAAACAAGCCTACAGGGTATTCTTTACTGCATCAACGCTGCGCAGGTGACCTTGGATATCCAGATTCCATACTTCACCAATTGGAATGAAACTGGGAGTGTTGAAGAGATTCTTGATGCAATTATTGCAGCTAAGAACCGTGGTGTAACTGTACGAGTGATCTCAGAGGAGGATTATGACTTTGAAGAGGTCGCGCATCTCTTCAATCACCACAATATTCCTATTGTCTGGCAGGATACCCGATGGTTCACAGCTAATCACAACAAGGGAATCATTGTTGATGGCCGAATCGTTCTCATTAGTAGTATCAACTACAGTGACAACAGCATTGAGAACAATAGGGAGGCTGGAGTCATAATTGAGAATCAAGATGTTGCTCAGTGGTATCTAGACATTTTTGATTTTGATTGGGCCATCGCTGATTTCGACCATATCAATGACGTGAATCTGTACTGGGATCCTAATATTCCAACCAGTTCTTCAGAGATCAATGTAACAGTGTACGCTCATGAGCTCTACTCCACCGGAGTAACTGATGTCAGTCTCGGTGTGAAGATTGGTGCTGGTAGCTGGGACAACTACTCAATCACAGCGAATGTCTTCGATTCTGCAGAGGGCGATCTAGAGAATTACTTCTATGTCATAGCTCCTCAGGCGGATGGAACAAACATTACTGTTCAAGCGACAGTCACTGCTGGCGGTGTTGCATATGTTAGCGAGGAGATGGTCATCCGCGTTCGGGATTCAATTGGATCGACTCCAACGCCAACACCTACTCCAACACCTACTCCAACTCCAACACCTACTCCAACGCCAACACCTACTCCAACACCTAATCCAGTTGTTGAGTTAATCATAGAGCTGTTGCCATATATCGCGATGGCTATAGTGGCCGTAATTGGTGCAATATGCGTCAAGAAACGAAAATAGAATCGAATTCTAGAAGGCCCCTCTAACTGGGGCCTCTACATTTTCTTTTTGAAATAGAAATAAACCATTACTCCGATTTCTCAGCCATCTCTGCAAACTTGAAACAGCTCTCAGCGTCCTGTTTCTCACCAAGCTTCTGATGAAGTCCACCTGCAATGCGATACGCCCTAGCAACTGCTGGCCAGTTTTCCTGAGCATCAAGACAGAGTGCTAACGCTTTCCATGTTTCTGGATTATTGGAATCGTACTTGATGGCTTCATTATAGGCCTCGATTGCTTCATTAATCTTCAACAGACTCTCAAGCGCTCGGGCTTTCTTTGCCCATAGTTCAGCACTCTTTGGAGCATATTTGAGACCTTCTTCTGCTACTTCTCTTGCTTCTTCAAATGAGCCAAGTGTTAGATATGCCTCAGCCTTGTTTGAATGAGCTCGAGGATCTTTCTCAGAAATGCTGATTGCCAAATCAAAAGCAATGATGGCCTCATTCTGTTCTCCAATGTGTATATGAGTCAGACCCATCTCATTCAGTGCATCGAGGCTATCTGGAGAAAGCTGTAATGCATTTCTATATGCCTCGATAGCTTTCTTGTTCTGACCCTGCTGTCTAAGAGACCTTGCTCTGGCTATCCTCTGGTCAAAGGTCTGCTCGTCTTGCGACATATGTAGCTCTCAACCTCTTCTAGTTTTAATCATATTTCTGTTGGATGTCTTTGTTTTTTATCAATCCGCAGCAGACGTAAGGATTTTAACAGGGCTTCTCGCTCTCCAGTCCATCCTTAATTCAGAGGAAACGCGAATGAACAGCGATGAAGACACATTCTTCGAAGATGATGAATACGACGAAGAAGAAGAGGAAGAAGACTATTTTCCCGATGAAGAATTCGAGGAAGATGATGATGAGTATGACCCTATGGATGTAATGTACGATGAAGGTGAAGGAAGATTCGCGAAATTCGCTGAAGATCCGTGGCCACCGACAACCTTCATCATGGTCGTCATTGGTCTTGCTATGGTCCTATTGACACCTCCAGCCATTTGGGCGTATTGGAACTACTTCCTCATTGCTGATTATTTCATGATTATTCTTGGTGGTGCTGCGATAGCATATTCCATTGTGACTTGGGTACGAGCTGGAAAGCATAGACTACGATGGG
>JASFEF010000259.1:0-3569 GCA_050124975.1 Candidatus Thorarchaeota archaeon
CTGCTACAAAGTCATTTTCATCATGCAGCATGGCTTCCAAACCAGAAACGACAGCATTACTCGCAACCCCCATCTTCCCAAGAGCTTCCGAGGATCTCCATCGAACATCTGGTTGCTTGTCACCCAATGCATCTAATAATGTTGGAATGGAGTCTGATGCACCAGAGCCCAATTTTCCAAGGCTCAATGCTGCTTCACGACGGACGGGACCTTTACTGTCCACAAGAGCTTCCCGCAAAGCTAGGATCACGGACTCTTCAGGAAGTCCGATTTTTCCCAATGACCTTGCGGCTTCAGTTCGGATTTTGGTACCTCCTACCTTCAGGTTATCTATCACATGTGGAATGGCATTTTCAGCGTCCTGACCGATACCGCCTAGTGCAGAAAGAATCAGTATTTTCATCTTGGTATTTGCTGTCGCGTACGAATCTATCATTGCAGGGATTGCATCTTTACCAATGCTTCTGAGTGCATCTGCAGTCTTCCCGCGGACCTTCTCAATCCTGTCTGTGAGTAACAAAGCGATTGTTTGGATTATCTGTGGATTTGAAACCTTCATCTCTCCAAGAGCCTCTACGACACCTTGTCTTACGAGTGGATTCTCATGATTAATCACCTCTACAAGAGCCGGGATTGCAGGATCTCCAATTTGCACCAGGGTGTTGATAGATCTATGACGGACTCTCCAATCTCCATCTTCAAGGGCGTTTACAAGAGCAGGAATCGCCTCAGATGAACGCTTTCCAATTCTATCAATAGCTCGCGCAGCCGCAGTTCTCACAGACCAGCTGGGATCTTTGAAACAATCAATTATGCTAGGAATAGCTGCATCTGCTCCAGTCCCCATCATTCCGAGAGTATTGACTGCCTCAGTCCTAATCTCTTCATTCTCATCTTCCAAAGCAGCAACAAGACTGGATACTGCGGCATCTGTAGCAACACCGATTTTTCCAAGGGCGATTGTCGCCTCTTTCCTTATCGAGACTTCATCGTCTTTCAGAAGTTCAGATAGCCTAGGGATTGCATCAACTGCTGATTCTCCAATCTTTCCAAGGGATTTAGTGGCTTCCCTGCATATACTCCAATCTTCATCTTCCAGACAGGTAATCAAATGTGAAACACCGTCAGCACCCTTTTCTCCCAATTCACCAATAGATAGTGCAGCATTGAATCGTACTGTACGAATCTCGCTGTTGAGGTGCCCAATAAGTTCTGTAATAACTGCTGGATCTCTTTCGCATCGAGCGACAACAAGTTCGACTTTCGCATCACGCAACAGTTGTTCAAGAGTAGCTGAGATTTTGATTCCTCCTATATTCCTAAGTATACCTTCTTTATCCGAGGCTCTCGTTCGAGTTGCTCTCGTGTTCCACTCATCTCTATCTTTCCTTCCTCAAGCACATAGATGGTGTCAGCAACCTCCATGGCTAAGACTGCATCCTGCTCCACTAGAAGAGTTGTTGTACCTTCATGTTTAATCTGTTCAATCGCTTCGAAGATCTTTGTCTTGATCTTGGGTGCTAGTCCCAGAGATGGTTCATCGAGGAGTAACAATTTTGGACTGGACATCAGTGATCTAGCTATGGCTAGCATCTGTTGTTCTCCTCCACTTAGAGTTCCTGCACGTTGTGTTCTTCGTTCATCCAACCGAGGAAATATGTCAAATACAAAGTCTAGGAGACCGGGATATTTCGATTTATCTTCTAGAGTGTATGCTCCAAGCTCAATGTTTTCCATGACCGTCATATCATAGAACAATCGACGACGTTCAGGGCAATGTGCAATACCTCTCCTAGCGATCTCATGAGGGTCCAACTCATCAATTCGCTCACCAAGGAAGTTGATCCTGCCTCTATCAATCTCCTCCAATGCTGAAATGCATCTGAGCAATGTTGATTTTCCAGCTCCATTTGGACCTATGACCGCATCAAGAGACCCCGCTTCCACTGTTAGATTAACTTCTTCCAGAGCCTTTGCCTTTTCATAGTAGTG
Source organism: Candidatus Thorarchaeota archaeon (assembly GCA_050124975.1). Taxonomy (GTDB): domain Archaea; phylum Asgardarchaeota; class Thorarchaeia; order Thorarchaeales; family Thorarchaeaceae; genus SMTZ1-45. The sequence continues at coordinate 1,993 of JASFEF010000259.1, forward strand.
ATAGACCTTTCTTAATTCAAGCAAATCCTTCACCTCTACCAAGATACGCTTCTAGCACTATTTTGTTGTTAGCCACTTCCTGAGGGGACCCCTCGGCAATCAGTCTCCCTCGATGCATTGCTATGACTCTCGGAACTAGAGTCATGAGCTCACGCAAGACATGTCCTGTCACAAATACCGTAACACCCTCATCGTTTAATCGTCTAATCAACTTGTTAATACCCTCCTTTTCCTCATGAACCAGTCCACTGAAGGGTTCATCAAGAAGGAGCATTTCTGGATTTGTTCCCAAAGCCTTACCAATCTCAAGTTTCCTCAGATCTCCGTGCGGCAGAATTACAGGAGGTAGCCTTGCTTTGTCCACAAGTCCAACTGATGAGAGTATTGAGCTTGCTGCTTCATCTATACCAGTCTTTCCAAATGCCTCCTTTCCACGAGATGAAAGGCAAGCGACTGAAATATTGTCAAGAAGACTGAGATAATGAAATGACTTCACCAATTGAAAAGTTCGAGCCATCCCTAGATTGACAATCTGGTAGGGTTTTTTCCTTGTTATATCAATCCCATCGAAAAAGACGGAGCCATTATTCGGCTTTTCAAAACCTGTTATCAAGTGAAAAAGTGTGGTCTTTCCAGCACCATTAGGACCAATCAGGCCTAACATCTCTCCTCGCTCTACTTCAAAATTGACATCGTTGACAGCCGTCAGTCCGCCAAATTTCTTTGTTAGATTTTTAACCTCCAGTATTAGACCCATTTTACCTCCTCCTTATGAGATCCCATACATCCTGCACTCTCTCGAGGAATGGATTCATTACACCTTCCTCAGCAAATCGAACAATTAGAATCAAGAGAGTTGCGAAGATCAACAAAGCGGCTGCTGCAAGTGGTCTCAAAAACTCACTCAACAATGTGAACAGAAAAGCTCCAATAACAGACCCATAGATTGTCACCATTCCTCCAATAGCAGCCATTATAATTGCATAGAAGGAATAGAGTGTTTGAAAAGCACCAGGATTCACTGCTGTTAAGTGCAGGGTAAACAAGCCACCTGCGATCCCAGCAAAGAAACCACTAATCATGAATGCGATGAGTTTGTATGTAGTTGTATTGATCCCTGAAGCATCAGCACAAGTTTCATCATCTCGGATTGACTTCAGGATTGTCCCAAGTCTTGAATCAACGATAGCTCGCATAATAATTAAAGATGCCACCATGAAGGCTGCAATAATATAGAAGACCACGAAGATATCTCCCAATGAGGGCAACCCTGAGATGCCTTCTGTTCCTCCCAACCATGTTCCAGTTAGAAATAGATTCCAAAGAATGAGAGCGAATGCTAGAGTTCCAAGCGCCAAATAAGGTCCCTTCAATCTCAAGCAGGGAATCCCAATGAGAAGACTGAATATTACAGCGTAACCACCACCAATGAAAAGGGACACAATCCAATGAACATTGAAGAATTCGACAAATGCAGCAGTAAAGTAGCCTGAGATCCCAAAAAAGGCGGCATGTCCAAAACTGACTTGTCCAGCAAATCCAGCCAAGAAATCCCAACTTGCTGCAAAGATTGAAAA
>JASFEF010000260.1:0-3551 GCA_050124975.1 Candidatus Thorarchaeota archaeon
TGAGGCACCCTCAATCTTTACAGCCTCAGCACCACCCTCTTGGAGCATCAAACCACAATTCTTGAGAGCCTGCTGAGTACTCACCTTGTAGGACATGAAAGGCATGTCTCCAACGATGAGACAATCCGGTCGTGCTCGAGCTACGGCTGCGCTGTGATGAATCACATCCTCGAGGGTGACAGGAATCGTACTCTCATATCCTAGCAGGGAGTTACCCACTGAGTCCCCAACAAGAATCATGTCGACACCAACCTCACTCAAGATCGCAGCAGTAGGTGCATCATAAGCGGTGAGCATGACAATCTTCTTGCCTTTCTTCTTCATGAGTCGGATTTTGTGAGTGGTCCTTCTAGCCAAGTCGCTATCTCCATTTTACTGGTGACAAATCCATCATTTATAGAGTTTCATTTCAGAATATATATTGTATATACAATTCGGTTTTGTGTGTCTTCTGCGCCGTCTAGCTCTCCAACAGAGCCTTGATTCGTTTAACCCCATCAATAGCATCTGGACTGTAGTCGTCTGCACCCAAGTCCTTAGCTAGCTCCATACTTAGTGGCGCACCACCAACAATTATCTTGACACCATCTCGAAGACCTGCATCTCGGAGTGCTTTGTCAACAGTGGAAATCTCCTTCATAGTCATTGTAAGCAAAGCACTGAGAGCGACCACCTTGGTTCCAGTGTCTTTCACTGCCTCAACGATTTTCTCTGTGGGGCAATCCATTCCAAGGTCGACAACTTCGAACCCAGCTGAGATTAGCATAGAGATCAGGATATTCTTCCCTATGTCATGGTTGTCGCCCTTCACTGTAGCAGCAACAATCGGAGTCTTACGCCCAGTTTCCCCAGTCTTGAGATGGGGTTTAAGAACCTCAAAGGCAGCTTTCATCGTGTCTCCTGCCAGAACGAGTTCTGCAAGAAAATACTCATCTGTCTCATATCTTCGACCAACCTCATCCATGCCCGATGTGAGTGCTTTCAGAATGTCTTGTGGATCCACACCAGCATCAATCTGTTTCTGAACAGCACTAGCTACATTGTCAATGTCAAGCTCAATTATCATGTCTGTTACGTCTTGCAGGTCCATCATTGGTCTACTCCGCATTGGCGTGGAATGATGAGAACTGTGTTATATTCCTTTTCAACTCAAGCCTAAAGGTCGATGTCCCTTTGTCTGAAACGCCACTTGTACAACTCAACACCAACTATTGCAGGTAGAGATCCGAGAAGCACAATTAGCCAGTCATAGTTCGTGAGGGGCATGAAGTAGAAGTTCAAAGCATAGGGAGAAAGAATTTCTTGGGCTAAAGGTACGTACATGAGGAGGTAGTGTGCTAGATAGATAAGACCCAGGAGGAACACAAAGATCCAGGTCCCAGGCTCTCGAATACTCTTCTGTATGGGCATGTTGATCCTGCGGATACTAAGAACAATCGTACTTTCGACAAGGAGAATGACCGAGAGTAACATAACAATAGCCTTAGCCTCTATAAGATTCAGTGGTAATTCCGGACCTGAAAAATCACCATAATAACCAATCAAGTTTTCAGGAGCGACCTCAACAATCCCTCCATACCCAGTTAATGTCAGCATGTAAACAGCAGCAGCCCCGATAGTCATGAGAATAACGTTCAGAGCCATGAACTTCCCAAGATTGCGTGTGATGAGTGCTTGACTGTCACGTGGCTTGTCTTCCATTGCACGAGGAGATGTTCTATCAAAGACTAATGCCAATCCGGGGAATGAATGTGTTGTAACAACAAGATAGAGACTCTGCCAAGTAGTGAGGAATTCAATATCACGAAGTAAGAATAATGCACCAAAGAAGATAAGGCTCTCAAACAGGTTGATTGCTATGTAGAAGTAGATCATCATACGGATCTTGTTGAAGAGACCTCTTCCCTGATGCACACCTGACACAATAGAAGCAAAGCTATCATCGGTTATGACCAGGTCAGCAGCCTCTTTGGCTACATCAGTTCCAGTAATACCCATTGCAATTCCTGCATCACTCATTGCGAGAGCTAATGCGTCATTCACACCGTCACCAGTCATCGCGACGACACGTTGTTGGTCCTGATATCGCTCGACGATGATTTGCTTGTGATCGGGATTGACTCTTGCAAAGACATTGGTGCGTGCAAAATCTTCGTCAGAAACATCGTTGACCTCATTGCCTTCGACGACTATGGAGTTTGCGTCAAAGATTCCCAGATCTGTAGCAATAGTCTTCGCAGTGGCAGCAGCATCACCTGTAATCATGATTACATTGATTCCTGCACTGTGACAAGCCGCAACCGCTTCCTTCACACCCTCTCGTGGCGGATCAACGATGCAGGCAAAACCAAGATAGATAAGATTCGTTTCAGTCTTATCACGGGCATTCTTGCCAGTAGGAACAGAGTCGAGATGTCGATAAGCTAGAGAAATCACCCGATATCCCTTAGCTGCAAAGTCAGTGGTGAGTGTTCTGACTCGGCTAACCATGTCAGGTGTAAGTTTGGTCGGACTGTCTTTGCCATTCACGAGGTTGCATTTCGGCAACAAGACCTCTGTGGCACCCTTGACAAAAGCCACGAACTTCTTGCCATCCTTGCAAATCTTTGACATACGTTTGAGTTCTGATTCGAATGGGAACTCCTCAACTATTTCGTACTTCTTTATGATAGATTCCTCATCGATTCCACTCTTACGGAACATAGTGAGTAGAGCAGCGTCTGTGGGGTCTCCAAGAGGCCTCCAGATTGTTCCCTGATCAGGAAATTCTTCTTGGACTATCTCAGAATCATTATTGATGCCCCCACAAACAACAAGGCGGTAGAGTCCTTTCCATTCGAAGATGTCTCTTACCTCTTCTTCCTTGACTTCCAGCGTGACAACATCATCAGCACCCTTTAGGAGATGGATACCACCAACTGGGTTGTAGCCATCACCCTTCACAGAGTAGAGGTTGTGTGTGTCCCAGCAGTATTTGACAGTCATCTGGTTCCGAGTCATGGTGCCTGTTTTGTCACTACAGATGACACTTACTCTTCCAAGACTCTCAACTGCAGAGAGGTCTCTGATGATGACACCTTTCCTAGCCATGGCTAAGACACCAGTGAGTAGAACAATGGTCGTGAGCAGCGGAATGTTGATTGGCATTATGGTCATAGCACGTGTGATTGCTTCCTGCATCTGCAGCAGGATATTCTCTGATGAGAGGTCAGGAGGAATATTAGCAAGCCAATCGCGAATAATGACCTGCCATAGAACAGAAACAGACATGAGGAAGACAGCAGCAATTCCGAGATACTTTGCTAGTAGGTTGACTTTCCTTCTCAGTGGGATATCACCAGTGTTCAGTTCTTCAAGCGTGCCCTGAATCTTGCCAATCTCTGTGCGACCCCCAGTTGCAGTAGTTATGACTGTGGCCATTCCTGTTGCCACATAGGTGCCAAAGAACACCATATTTCTCATGTCAGTGAGTGGTACATCCTTAGCAATGACACTCTTCTCATCCTTATCAACCGGGACACTCTCACCTGTCAGTGATGCCTCATTTGTAG
>JASFEF010000261.1:0-3532 GCA_050124975.1 Candidatus Thorarchaeota archaeon
AAGAAGGGTTGATGTTCGCCATATCTGTTTCAACCACTATCACTGAACTGATATTTGGAATTAATAGGGTCGATAATAGTAGGAGAAAGAAAACACTCTTCATGATTAAATTAGAAAATCATTTTTTCATTTAATAATCCTCAACTACGCAACAATTCTCATTGTTTCACTTTCTTGATATAGACACAACAAATGACATACTAATGATATTTGCTGCTCAAACAAATAACGAGTAGGGCAGTAATCTCTGCCCTACAATGTTCTTCTTTTTTATTTTCCATTGAGTCCAAGGGACTTCATGAAAGCATCAGTGTTCATCTCGCGACCCAGGAAACTCTTGACCATCTCGTCAGGGTCTAGACTTCCACCTGGAGCTAATATCTTCTGACGGTACTCAGTACCAATTTCAGATTTCATGAACCCCTTCTCTTCGAACTTCGTGAAGACATCCTCGGCATATGCCTTGGACCAGAGATAGCTATAGTACCCCGCTGTATAGCCAGTGTTCATGAAATGTCCAAAGCCAGCATCCATCCTCACTTCTTCAGGCATTTCATATCCAGTAATCTCACCGAATATTCTACGGAATGCCTCACTTGTGTCATCTACTCCTTCTGTGTGATAGAGCATGTCAATCAAAGAATAGGCGACCTGTCTCAGCTGAAGTGTTCCAACATTCAGCAACTTTGCATCAATCATTCGTTTGAGCAGTTCTGATGGGAGCTTCTTTTTGGCATCATCGTAGTGACCTGATAGCTTTGCAAGCACTTTTTCTTTCCAAGCCCAATTCTCAAACATCATAGACGGTGTTTCTATGAAATCTGGAAGGACTCCATCCAACCCAAAACGAGCATAGTTTGCCTGATTGCAAATGACATGCATCAGATGACCAAATTCATGGAAGAAGGTTTCAACATCATTGTGAGTGAGTAGAGATGGTTTGTCCTTGGTCGGTTTCTCATAGTTAGAAACCATCGCACACATCGGAAGATAGGCCTTGCCATCCTTCACACGTCGGTCCATGAGCCCCCAAACTGCATAGTGTTTGAACTTACCTTCTCGAGGGTACAGGTCCAGGTAGAACACACCTAGAGTCTGATCATTTGTCTTATCTATCACTTTGAACTCCATGACATCTTCGTGCCAGGTGTTTGGCTTATCAGCTTCAACGAACTCAAGGTTCAATACTGTCTGATAGACATCCAGAACACCCTCGACAACCTGACTAGCCGGGAAATACTCCTTGACTTCATTCTGATCCACAGCATACTTATCTTTCCTGAGCATCTCGTGGTAATAGAAGATGTCCCAGAGTTCCATTCTTGTATCCTCAAGCGGTGTGTTCAAATCTTTTGCTTTGAGTTCTCGCAGTTTTAGATTCTCCTTCTCACTGAGAGGGGTCAGACGCTCCTTCAAGTCATTCAAGAAATCAATGACCCTTTGGGGTGTCTTTGCCATCTTTCTTAAAATAACATACTCAGCAAAGTTTGAGTGCCCAAGAAGTTTAGCTTGTCGATCTCTCAATGCGAGTGCATCTGATAGGCGTTCGCTATTCTCCTTCCCACCTTTTTGATAGGAGGTGATCATCATCTTCTTTCGAGTTTCAGGGTTCTTAGCATAGTTAACAACAGGAAAATAAACAGGATAGTCAAGGGAGCAGAGATACTTGTCCTCATCTTTCTCCATGTTCTCATATACTGAGAGAGGGACTCCTTCAAGCTCTTCTTCAGTGAATGGAATTGTCGTCGTAATCTCGTTCAATACCCTTCCATATTCTGATTGGAGAACTGTGATGTTGTTGGCTATCTCGAGGAATTCCTTTCTTTTATCATCATCCAGTGCAGCTCCTCGATGTCTAAACTCTTTGAGAGTTTTATCAAGGAGAGTCTTTTCCTCAGGATCAAGTGATTCCATTTCTGGCTCTAACTGTACTATCACATCATAGAGGTCTTTTCTGCCCCAGATTTCATTGTAGAACTTGCGAACTTCTTTCTCGATATCATCAGCCATGTCTCGTTGCTCCTTATTACTAGACACATGTTTGATGAAGAGAAAGTAACCGAGAGGATCATCTGAGCCTAACACCTCTTCAAAATCTTGGAGTGTCTTAAGGCCAACCTTCCCAGCGGGAGTCTTAGCAATCTCATCAAGTTTCTCCTTTTTATTTTTCATTTCTTCAACCGCAATGGATCGCATTGTTGCAGGATCAATTGTCCAGTCCGGCTTGCGGATTATACCCTGCTCTGTCATAGTTCTCGAGCAACGATTATTCATATTTAAGCAACGCCTTGTAAGCGATTCTAGAAACCCAAATGAAAGGCAAACGAGGTTGTGACATGTTTTTTAAGGACTCAAGTATAGTCCCAAGCAGGTCAACCCCATAAGTCATGCCTAGGGGTTGTAAACATTCAGGAGAATCATTAGCATGGGTAAAGTAACTGACCCAATTGCCAAGAGAATCAGAAAGAAGGCTGCCAAGGACATCAAGGGAGGCTTCTTTGGCAAGATCACTCATTACATCCCCGGTTGGCACGGGTATCAAGAGAAGGAAGAACGACGCGCCGCTGACAAGGTCCTTCGTGAGTTCATCGCTGACCAGCTTCGGCTTGTCAAACAGGATCTTGAGAAGCTGCAGATGATGGCTGTTGACTATAATCTCACGAAGACGTGGGAGACATTCGACAGGATGCTCGCACTCACTGACAAGATTGAATCAGCTATCAGGTACGCCGACTATGGATACGCCGCTTGGGGTTCAAAGGAGAAGATCAATGAAAAGGAGCTCGATCAAGTATACGAGTTCGATGCAGTAATCATAGACGATATTGGTGCTATCAATGACGTCGTGGAGGAATTCCAGGACGAGATGAACCAGGGTAAGTTTGACGCGGCCTGGGACTACACCTATCGTATGTGGACTATCATGCAGCGTCTCGAGGAGAAATGGAATCAACGAGAGGGCTACATGAAAGGATATCAAGAGTAGTCTAATGTTATCATTCCGGGGCATTTGCTCCGGAATTCTACTTCTTTTCTAATTCTACCACATCACAAACTCTAATTCCTCAGAGTGTTTCATGTCAATCGTTATGCAAGGACCATTTCTCGGAATCACTTTGGGCATCGAAATCTTCCTTCTAGTTGGTTTTCTATTCTATCTGGTTTTCCGAACATATGCTGAGGGAGAAGATCGGGTTTCGATGATGCGTTGGGTGATTGGACTTATTGGGATTCTGACCCTGGGACTGATTGTTTCAGTAACGTTGGTTGCTACACGGATGGCAACATCTGATCTTGTTGTTGCAACAGCATTACTGATTGTAGATGTTATCGGACTCTATCTGTTGATTGATGATACACAGAGAATAACTCGGACTACAACCTTAGTCGAAAAGGCTTGACTTCGCATCATCCCATGTCATTCCATCATAGTCCTCAAACCACTCTGGAAATTGGGTTATTGTTTCATCGACATTTAAGACCTCAAACTTCACCTCGGAAGGACCAGAAAATTCTATCTGAACAAACTTCG
>JASFEF010000262.1:0-3508 GCA_050124975.1 Candidatus Thorarchaeota archaeon
AAGATAAATGCAGCAACGATAGCGATTAGTATAACCGTGACTATGGCAACTCCAATTATCGCAAGCACATAGGAAATCACATTTCTGAGTGCAAATCTGATGCTGATCTTTAAGTCATCAAGAATCGTTTGAAAGCTCGCGTTTTTCATTAATTTTCACACCTAGAAAGATAGAAGGAGGGTGACTTGAAAGTTGTCCTTCAAAGCACCCTCCATGTTCATCGCACCTATACGATTGGCATATCGACAACACTCTGTGTTGCGATTTCACCACCAGTGAGTTCCTGGTAGACCTTAACCCAAGATATCCTAACCATTGGTAAGAATAGGAGGAGCCATAGGAACACCATGACCACGGTATAGACTAGAACACCTGCAAAGGGAACTAGTGCAATCGTGACCGGTGGAACGAACGGAACCATAGCAAGAGCTGCTATGATTATGGGACCGAAGGTGGCGGCTAACAGAAGCACAATAGCTGTCAAGACACCGTACACACGATCAAAGTACTGGCGGGATAGAGAGAATGATTCCTTGAATGCATCCTGGACACCCTTGCCACTAGCAACAGCGGGGAAGACCAGTGAGGTCAGTCCAGCAGTGAAGTACACCCACACAAATGTGAATGCAGTGAGGAGGTAGGTAACTGGAGCAGTGATGGCATAACCCATCGCATAGGAAGTAAGTCCCCAGGCGATAACGGGTGGTACAATAACAATGATTGTGATAACAGCACCAGTACCTGCAAATGATAGGAACTTGTGACGGAGATAAGAGAATGCGTGCTCAGCCTTGGTTTCACCCTTGGTGACCAGTTCGTGACTCATTCCATAGATTGAGCCGCTGACAACCATGAACAGTGAAACAACTGGGATCAGTACAAGAACACCAAGTCCTCCAAGAAGGAGTGGATTAGCTGTTGCCCAGTTAGCCAGAGCTGTCATTGTGGCGTCTGTGAATGGCGCGAGAGTAACCCATACTACTACTAGTACGGGGATTGCGATGATCCCGGCAAGGATCACCATGACAATCAACATGCCCAGGTTCGCAAGGAAGTAGCTTAGCATGCTCTTCCAAGCGAGTTTGGCACTTGTCTTCATGTCATCGAGAATGGTTCCGAAAGTTGTAGACATTGTATACACCATTTATTGTCTGCAAACGTTAGGCTTGTTACTTACCAAACGTTTGACACATATCAAAATAGGAATTAAACCTTTATAAATTGTTTGATAGTTGCCAAACGTAACAATGACCATCAAACATAACTGGAGATGAAGGGTTCAAGTGCTCTCTTTCACCATCTGGATGAGTTTCTCACGACGATAGCTAGAGAAAAACCTGTGATAACCGCCGATCAGGACCTTTACACTTGTCACATGCTTGTTCTGTCTGATTGAACGAACGGTCTCAGTGAGGTCAGTGATGTCATCAGCCACTAGAAGGGAGAAGATCACAGGTTCAGAGGCTGAAACGTAGGTTTCCCAGTGTTTGATTGCATAGTCTTTCTGCAACCAGTCATAGATTGTATCATATGTTGTGGTCTTCTCATCCCAGAGAATCCGAACAATGTAAGGCAGGCTTGTGGCAGCCCCCAATTCAGGTAACGCACTGAACCGAAGAGCCCCACCCTCTTCAAGCTCTCGAATCAGTCGCCTCACTCTACGAGCTGTGAAACCGGTCTTTTGTGCGATATCAACAACGGGCATTCGGGGGTCATCAAGAAGCGGGTCAAGAACACGGAGATGAGTCTTGGTCAGTTTCATCTCTGAGCCCCATCTCCGAATAAAGGTGTGGAGCTCTGCGCGCTCAACACTGTCAAGAGTTCTTAGAAATGAACCAAGTTCCTGAAGCTCCTCTGGTCCATTATACTCAGCCACAAATGCATAGACGCCATCGGAATAAGCCGCGGCCGCGAGGACATGCTTGCTCGACCCAATCGCATCAACCATCTCTACCTCATCCCGCGAACCATCAGTTGACAATAGACCGAACAGAGAGTCAGTCCCCGTCATCGCAGGAGCGAGTGCAATTGAATATCCAGCGATGACCCCGGTTTCTTCAAGGTTTAGAATGCGACGTCGTATTGCATTGGCTGAGATACCATACTTGCGTGAGAGTTCTTGGTAACTGACCCTGCAATTGCGTTCGAGGTCAGTCAGAATATTTCTGTCCAGTTCATCCAAGATACTCACATCCACACGAGCTCAGTAGTTGTTAGAAGATTCAGGAACTCAGTCCAAAATTGGATGATTTATGCATTCCTAATTACGCGCAGAGGGAACTGCGATGATTGAGGGTTCAAGTAGCTACAGTCTGACGAACGTGACTCTGAATTGCCTGCCCAACCGAGAGGTGCTGAGTCTTGTCTTTTCGCTCATCATGCAGCACCTTTTCGATAACGAGCTCATGGTTGAGACCTTTCAGTGCGTTATTGATCTCGGATATTCTTGAATTAGCCACATATCTTTTGTATCCCAAAGCTTTGAGGATATTGTGACCATAGCTTGTAAGCCAAAGAGGGAGTAGATCAACATTTCCAGACTGGTCAAACAAAACCACTTCCTGTATTTCTGTGCTTCTTCGTGAAAGAACCGAAGGAAGAAGGACAATGCCTGGAGTTGTGGAGAGAGTATCAGTGTCGAAATATAGTGTGCTTCCTCCTCGTTTGAGTTGAGCCTCAAGAAGGTTCACCATATCCGAATACAGCTTCAGAACACCCTCTTCGTAGCTACCACTAGTAGGTAAGAACTTCACAATTTCACGAACGCTCCCATCAAAACATGCGAGCTCAGGCATTCCAAATGCACCAAGCAGGATTTTCTGCGCTGTGAACTCAACTCCGAGTTTCAGTTTCTTTGATAGTGCTACTAGGTGTTTCTTCACCCCAGCCCATCCAAACTTCGCTACAAGATCAGAGTAAGGCCTAGGAGAATACTCAACCTCTGTTTTCTTTTCGTAAAGCCAGTCAGGTACATCGCCAGCTCTCCGTCCGGTGTAGAATGAGAAGAGGATGTCATTGAGGTGTGGGGGTACATTACTCATGTAGGAGTCTATGACAATCCTGGGTCTTGTACCTCGATGTACCAACTGAATTACAGCAGTTGTCAGCTGCTTGAGACCAAACAACGGAGCTATGTTGACCTCAGAGAGTTTGTTCTCTTGAAGATAGAGATACACCAGGTTCTCACACCCTGCAATTGGTGTGAAATCAATGGATTTGAGCCTGTTGTGAGAGAGATCCAAATGTCTAAGCTTCTTGAGATTCTGAAGAGGTGTTAGGTCAACAGATTCGAGCTTGTTCACAGCAAGGCTCAGGTACTCAAGCTCTGTGCAGGACTCCAACGGCTGTAAATCAACATTTGTCAACCAGTTTGAGCTGATATCGATCCGAACAGGGTTTTCTATCTCCTCAACCCACTCCAGATTCGATTTTCTCTCAAAGAACACACTACCCTCATCTGCTTGAGTCTTGAAAATGAAATGATAGTTCTTTGCTGGTGCCTTCGCAG
>JASFEF010000263.1:0-3495 GCA_050124975.1 Candidatus Thorarchaeota archaeon
CCGGATGTATCCCAACCAGACAAGAAACTGTCATGGATTCCTGGAGCTCCTCCTGATCTCGTCAATCCAATTCCAGGTTGCATGTTCAATCCGAGATGCCCACATGCCATGGATATCTGTAGGACAACTCAACCTGACTTGATTACGACCGATAGCGATAGACTTGTAGCCTGTCATCTCTTCGGAGGGGAGAAATAGAATGGCGCTTATAGAAGTCAGAAACATCAAGAAATACTTCCCAGTTACAAAGGGATTCATAGATTCACTATTCACACGTCAAGCTCAATTTGTGCGAGCAGTTGATGGAATCTCATTTGAGATAGAGAAGGGTGAGGTTCTAGGTCTTGCAGGAGAGAGTGGGTCAGGGAAAACAACGACCGGAAGATTGTGCGTCAGACTACTCAGACCAACAGAAGGTGAGATTCTCTACAACGGAGAAGACATTGCTCCAATGAAGGGGAAACAACTCCGGTTGATGAGAAGGAGAATCCAATTCACATTTCAGGACCCCACCTCATCCCTTAATCCCAGACTTAGCATTGGGAATGCAATTGGAGATGCTCTCAGACTCCAAGGAATTGGAACTGCCGACGAGAGAAAAGAGAGAACAGATGCAATACTCGAGCGAGTAGGATTATCCCCTGCACACACTTTCTATGACCGACTTCCGCATCAGCTCTCAGGAGGTCAAAAACAGCGTGTTGTATTTGGGAGAGCAATTATCCTCGACCCAGAGTTTGTGGTCACCGATGAACCCGTTGCAATGGTGGATGTATCAATCAAAGCCCAGATTCTCGATTTGATGATGGATCTGAAAAAAGAGCTTGACCTTACATACCTTTTCATCTCACACGATCTTGCGACATCTAGACACGTTTGTGATCGAATAGCAATTATGTATCTTGGAAAGATTGTCGAGGTTGCTGACAGAGACAGCATCTATGAAGATCCATTACACCCCTATGCTGTCGGTCTCATGAGTGCGATACCAGTTCCGGATCCAAAGGCAAAGAAAGCAGAAGCTGTACCCAGAGGAGAAATTCCAAGTCCGATCAATCCACCAAGTGGATGTAGATTCCACCCGAGGTGTCAAAAAGCATTTGATAGATGCCCTAATGAAGAGCCTGAGCTACGTGATGTAGGGAATGGAAGGCAAGTTGCATGTCATTTGTATGACTAACGCTGAACCAGACCTTTATTCTTCAGAACCTTCACTCGTTCAGCAACTTCCTCTTTTTCCTTGGTGAGGCTGTTGCTTTCGACTATCAGTTTCAACAGTGAGCTAGCATACTCTGACTCGGGGACATGACCTCGACGAAGTTCTTGCTCTAGTCTGACTCTCTTCGTCTTGACTTCAGCAAGCGCTTTGACAATAGAGCGAAGTCTGATCTCCATAAAAGCCAAGGAGTTTGAACCATTCATTGGTCGACCCACCTTCCCCCAAGATGGTCCACTGTCACGTGCCATCGTGCTACTGTCTCTGCTCATCTTATTATACTCCTATACGAGGGTATTATGTGTAGATAGATGAACATTTAATATTATAAAGTATTCTATTATAATATAATACCATAATACATATCCATAAATATTCATATTACCCAGAATAATATGTCTGAAAATGGATTTCAGGACCATCAAAACTTTATAATGGTCGTGTTGCACGGCTGATTTACACACCTTACGACCAGATGGTCAAGTCATTCGCAGGCAGAACGGAGCGTAATGCATTGAGGGATGCTCAGACGAGCTCATTGAATATACGACGTCTTGTCAAGTGGATAATAGACGTCCCCAAAACCCTCACTCGACCAGCTCCAACAATCACAGAGGGTGGTCTGAGGCGAAGAGCCAGGTTTCTCAGAACAGCACTCTTGGCTGCTGTTTGTGTGTTCCCCATCCTCCAGATCACTAGCGATCCAGTGCAAGGTGTTCCTGTCTATTCAATACTCGCTCTTTATGCTGCAGGAGTCTATCTACTGAGTGGGACATCGCACATTAGACTTGCATCTGCTCTAACGGTAATCTGTGCAGCATGTCTTCCTTTCATATCGTTCTCACTGTTTCCATTATGGACACGGGGAGCTTTGGCTTTTCAAATATTGACATGGCCTGTTCTCTCGGTCCTTCTAGCAACTCAACTGATTTCAATTAGGAAACAGACGTTACTTACGGGATCACTGTCGATAGCCTTGATAGTAGCTGCACTATCGCACCCTGGTATCCCATTTATTGATGCATTAGAATCGATAGCTGTGTTCTATGCTATCGCCATTCTATTGATGTTCACATCATGGAATCAGGACTACTATTCAACCCGACTTGAGAGGAGTAATAAAGCTCTGGACTCCAGAAGAAGGGAGCTTGAGATTTACACAAGTCTACTCAGACATGACTTGGGCAATGATCTGCAGATGATTCTAGGTGGAATTGAGCTCTCGCAAATGGCAAATGGTGAGCCCAGACAGGCAGCATTCTTGGAATCAACTCATGCAGCAGCCCAGAGAATGAGAAGTCTACTTCACATATTCTCGATGTCTGAAGCTGAACTTGACGCTGATATTGTATCCGTTCTAGAGAAGATAGGCAAACGAGCTGAGATCGCATTCAAAGGGATGCTTGTGTCAATCAATGCAAGTGACGAGGTCAGACAAAGAGCTCCAAAATATGGACGGCTAGTTGCTTTGGCTTTTGAGAATCTACTCCGTAACTCATCTCAGCACGCTGGTGACGACCCCACTGTGGACATTACAGTTTCACATTCAGATGAAACTCTCGAGATTATGTTTGGAGACGATGGCCCAGGAATCGACCCCTCGATCCGAGAACATCTGTTTGAGAAAGGTGTGTCAACAGGGACTGAAAGTCACGGATTGGGCTTATACCTGACCAGGATAATTATCGAATCGGAGAGTGGATCTATTGAGCTGGTCGAAATGGAAAATCCTGGGTGCTTTTTCTTAATCAAACTTCCATATGACAATGGGGAATAAGTCAATATTCTCCCGAGAACATTCTACGAAAGGATAAATGGCTTGATGTTAATCGAGCGAGAGGGAGAACTGACTTGACAAATCTTCAGACAACAATTTCTAAGGTCACAGTGTTCCGAGATGCAGCCCGAGTGACTAGAACCGGGAAAGTGAAGTTGGAAGCTGGACCACACAAAGTGCTGGTGACAGGGATTACCAACTACGCACAATATGATAGTTTTAGAGTAAAAGGACGTGGACCTGCAAAACTCTCAAGCATTGATGTGCAGAGTGCAACAGAGGTGTATGAGCCCTCAGCTGACATCAAACCGCATTATGATGAACTCAAGGAGTTGGAGAAGAAGCGGATAGAAATCCGGGATGAGATTGAATTTCAACAGAATAGAGGTGTTCAAATCAACAATATGGTCACAGAGTTTACCAACCATTTTGGTCTGGTCTATGCAGCCAATGAGGGTGACATGAAATCACTCACGGACATGGACAAGAAGGCAAACAAACT
>JASFEF010000264.1:0-3493 GCA_050124975.1 Candidatus Thorarchaeota archaeon
AGCTGACTCTTAACTCTTATATCTGAAACATCATCAGCACCAAAACTCTTCACAACATCCATGAGAACATCAAGGATTCCATTGTGCAACCCGGCAACAAGAGCCTCAATCTCATAGGCAGTGAACCTTACTGTGGAACCATCTCCACTGAGCTGCCACTTCAGATCGCTGCTTCTACTCACCGTCAGCTTTCTCTGACCTATGGCAATAACCTCATCGAAGAATCTCGAGTCAATACTACTCTTGACAGCCGTCTTGATGATTGCTGCCTCAGGAAGTCCTATTCTCAGTGAGTTTCCGCCATTCGTGACTACCAGACACAAGCCCTCAGAAGGAGTGATCTTCTTCACATAGTCTGAGGGTGGTGCAACCTCTACAGGTGGCAAGTTCTTCAGCCTTTCAGCCATCTGTCTAATTTCTGCTTCAGTGCAGATGTAGGTCTGCCTATCTCCTGAGATTGTGATTGTACCGTCATCGGCACGTTCGAAAGTTATCTTGTTCCCGCCACCTACACCCGTAGTCTTGAGATAGTCCTGCTTGTAACTTCGTGCTGTCTGTGCAAGTTTTTCTAATGCTGCGGCAACCATGTGAGCTTCTCCATAGCCCATGGTTATCTCTGCAGACCCCTCGGTTCCGCGGCCAATACCGAGAGACCCATCCGAACGAATCTTTACGTACACTACCTTCCACCATTCGAATCTAGAGCTACTTTACTGAAAACTATTGTGGAGATTTCCAACTATAACAGAATGGTCATAAGCTGCCATTCAGATTTATGGATGAGTTACGATGGTAGAAGAAGACACTCCTAAACGCACCATCACAGTCACAGGGGTACCCCATGAAGAAGTAATCTGTCCATTTAGTCAAGGTAGATGGAAGAAAGCTGGTGACGCACTTGTAATCTTCATGCTCTTTGTGACACCAGTTCTGTTTCTGATAGCACTAATCATGACTAGACTATACTAGAATGCATAGAACTAAGTGCAGAAGGCATTATGCCCTCTGCAACACCTCTTTCTAAATCGAGTCTGTCACATCGAAAGCAAGAGTACCTGCTTCCTTTGTCTTGAGGGAAAGATCGAGTTTGTACTCACCCTCAGGAAGAGGATCAGATTCAATGAAGATTTCTATCTCAACACCAACCTTGATAGGGAAAGTGTTATCCGCACTTATTTCAGACCCCTTAATCTCACCATCTACAGACCTGATTATAGTGGAATCGAGTGAATACTCATTGCCATTCACCTTAATCGGTGCTACTTCTGTAGTAGTTCCAGGTGATAGCGAGTTCTTCAGTTTGAACGAAAAGCCGCCTTCGACATTTTCGAGGCTTCCTTTGATGTATAGCTTCCTAAGAAGGAACGCTGGAATTTGCATTTGTCATTTAGCCTCCGACTAATTCTGTCTTCGCCAGCAATCTTGTCAATCTTTTATAAGTTCCGAAGAGGAATCAACACCGTTTTCTTGGAACTTTCTCTCACAAAAAGTAAAAAGCCCCCAGTCACTCAAGGACTTAAGACACCCCCTGAAAGGAGTGAATTGACTCTTGGTCTTTGATATATTCGGTGACATTTTCGGAACATTCACTTTGTTATTTGTTGGATTCTTCATCTTCGTCATTGTCATAATAATCATCGGTGTTAGCTTTGCCTGCCGCGCAGGCTCAAGTGTTGCGACGTCTATGGCTCGTGGTTTCACACTCGAAGCACCATCTTTCGTTATTCCTGACCAACATCGTGGTCAACGACGATCGGACGGCACTGAGATGAAGACTGTAAGGCTACCTGAAAAATGCCCGTCATGTAATGCTGCTACTTCTCACGAAGGAATTGATTGGACAGGACCTCTAGAAGCCAAGTGCAACTACTGTGGGGGCACACTAAGAGCCACATTTGAGAACATCTAATGCCCTCATATCCACTCAATATCCAGATTATACTGAGACTCATAGTAAGTCTCTTAGCAATAGGACATGCTAGTGGAATATATATCCAAATATGAGGAAGATTTTTCATTAGTACATCACGCCAAGTGTTAGGACTTGCGCTGCCCACCCCACGAGGAAAAACCCAATGGTCGATGCACTTGAGATGCAGGAGGATGGTACAACCCTCTCTGTAGATATCAATAGAGACAGTCTGATGCCAGATCGAGTTTTGTGCATAGTTGATCACACAAACAAGAACGTGTATCT
The DNA here is from genome assembly GCA_050124975.1 of Candidatus Thorarchaeota archaeon. Taxonomy (GTDB): domain Archaea; phylum Asgardarchaeota; class Thorarchaeia; order Thorarchaeales; family Thorarchaeaceae; genus SMTZ1-45. Next base: position 2,198 of record JASFEF010000264.1, read on the forward strand.
CTGGTTGGGTAAGGAAGCAAATGTGCGTAAACGTTTTGTCGGCTCTATGACCGCAAGTAAGATTCGAGGAGAGCTGAATACTGGCTTTAGGGTTCGTTCGTTGGACCAAGGAGATGAAACTTCAGATTTTTTCAACTCATTGACTCGGGCTTGACAGAATAAGCTGTCTCACGTTACTGCCACAAGATTCTATAGAGTAGCAGACATCGCACCTTCGAGGTCACCAATTTGAGAGGACTGATGAAGACAGCTCGTGGTGTCGGCAACCTCGAACTTCGAGAACTTGATGATCCAGAGCCAAGAAGAGATGAGGTCTTGATTGAAGTTGCAGCGGCAGGTATCTGTGGAACAGATATCCATATCAAACACGACCAGGCATTTTACACGCCTCCTGTTGTTTTAGGGCACGAGTACAGTGGCAAAGTAGTTGCTGTTGGTGAGGATGTTACATCTGTGGCAGTAGGCAATAGGGTTGTTTCCCCTGCTACTGCATTCTGTGGAAAGTGCCATCAGTGTAAGACTGGACATATGAATCGCTGCACGGCACCAGACAAGAGAATCCTAGGAACCTCCAATGCTAACGGAGCCTTTGCAAAGTTTCTCATAGTACCAGACTATATTGTCCATCAAGTTCCCAAGGAAGTTTCTATGGAGGAGGCAGCACTTGCTGAACCGTTTGCATGTGTGGTGCACTCGGTCATTGACAAGACTCCAATCTGTCCTGGTGATGTCGTCGTTGTCCAAGGACCTGGTACTATGGGCTTAATGGCAACGCAAATCGCCAAGTCCATGGGGGCGGGGAAGGTCATTCTCACAGGTGTGACTGCTGATAAATGGCGTTTTGAAATAGCGGAAAAAATCGGGGCTGATTTGACAATTGATGTTCAGAGCGAGTCAGATCCAGTAGGTCTTATCAAGGCCCAAACAGATGGGCGAGGTGCTGACGCAGTCATCGAGGCTTCTGGTGCTTGTGTGGCTTGCGCTCAAGCTTTAGACTTTGTCAAAGTTGCAGGACATGTAACATTACTCGGAGTTCGTGGAGAACCCGCAAACATAGACCTTGATCCAATTATCACGAAGGAACTGACGATGTCAGGGACTTGGGGGACACTTCCCTCCTCCTGGGTCACTACACTCCGACTTTTGTCCTCCGAAAAGATAGATGTAACACCGCTCATTACTCATCGTCTTTCTCTTGATGAATGGGAGAAGGGCTTTGATCTTATGGAGAACCAAAAAACAATCAAAGTCCTCTTTGTTGAGTTTGACTGAAGGTGGATGGTGTAATTATGTTCC
>JASFEF010000265.1:0-3445 GCA_050124975.1 Candidatus Thorarchaeota archaeon
ACTAATCTCTGGACAAGATACAGCTCGAGCACTTCTTAGTAGAGGAAGGCACTCAACATGAATGTCTCCACTCTCTACGCCTTTCCATATCTCATCTAGTGCCTGAGTCATATTCTCTTGCTTTTTGAGAAGGAGATTTCTGTCCATACTATTTCCTGCATCTTCTAGAATAAGACCGGTCATGCTCTTAGCTTCTGACACAAAACGAAACCCTAGATTCTCACCTGTAATGAAGGACCTATGTGTTTCTTCACAGGGCTGCTGGTCCACTCCCGGTCACCAAAACTGATTCGGTGAAGCACTATATATTTGCCACTACTGCCAAAATGGCTTCTCAATGAATCAATATTGCCAAACATTAACAAACATCAACACTGGAAAGCACAGATATATACCGAGAGTTGCTCTTCACACAATTCAAACAGTCAGTAATTGAGGCACACTGAAATGACTGATGAAGGTCGTGAGAATTCGCAGGATGTCGAACAACCTATTGAACCTCACGAGCCTAAGTTTCTCGAAAGACAATGGAACAGATTGAATCACCGACTCACTTCATCGAGAATACCGTTCCTTCTCCTTGGAGGATTCATAGCAATTGTGGTTGCTAAGGTTCTGCTGATACTCTTTCTTGATTGGATGATAATAGAAGAAACTGTACCCAATTCTTGGCTCTACATAGATCCATACGATGCAAACGACATCGTAGGTACACCTGAAATCATACTCGGACTTGCTAATAGATGGGACTCACATCACTTCATTGAGATTGCTCGAAATGGATACCCAACAGGAGATGAGATTGGCCTTCTCTTTGCTTTTGCTCCGTTATATCCTTGGATGATTGCAATGGTTGGACAAGTCGTAGGAAATCTCTATCTTGCAGGTGTCATCGTTTCTAACGCATTCTACTTCTTGTCTCTAATTTCGTTCTACAAAGTAGCCAGATTGTATATGGACTATGAACTGTCATGTCTAATCACACTTGCCTTTGGATTATTCCCAATGTATCTCACATATGGGACCCTAGCTTATTCTGAAGCTCCATACTTGTTCTTTGCAACCGCATCTTGGTATTTCTTCAAAAAGGAGCAATACCTTCCATGTTCAATCTTCATGACTTGTGCTATACTAACACGGTATATCTCCCTGTTACTCGTGCTTGTATATGGTTTTATCATTCTCTCAAATCTCATTGACCGGTACAGGGAAGAGAAGTCACTATTGAAAGCGTTTGACATCAGACTGTTGTGGTTCCTCATTCCAGGGATTTGTCTCACAGCTCTGTTTCTGTATTTCCAATCCATAACAGGACGTTTCTTTGCAGCATTCGAGGCTCATGCCTGGTTTGGGGACTCGTTAACAACTCCCTTTCATCAGTTCAAATGGTTCTTCGAAGGATACTTTGCTGAAATGAATCCTGGCGTCGACACCATTCTTCTCATGGTTCAGAGGTACATGTTCACAATGCCATTCCTCGTTTTGACACTTCTCCTTTTCAAAGACGATATCGAGTTGGGATTCTACGGAGTTTTGTTCATGTGGTTTACATTAAGCATGGAAGGTATCTCAGGTATCGCTTCACCTCGAATAATGCTCTCAGCGTGGGTTGCCATGTTGGCTTTCAAAGACCGTATATCATCAGCAATGATCATAGTAATGTCGTTGATGTTCTTTTTCTTTGGGCTCTGGGTTATGCATCAATTTCAACTGACATTCTTTGCTTGATATGGAATTGTCAATTTTTTGTAACATTGGGTAAGCATCGAAACGCGCCAATACAACAAATTATGATGCCTAGAAAGTGTATTTATCGCGAGTAAATCGGCTTTTGTCGAATTTATTTTTGCAAAATCAACACCGATTTATACTTCCATTTCCAGTTTGTGAATACTGCGTGGGCCTTTGGGCCGAAGGAGTGAAATGAGCTTGAGTCAACAAATGGATTTCAACACTCTTATTCAGTACCTAAGCGCAATAGCATTAGCATTATTCTTCTTGATCTATTTGCCTTGGACATATTTGTCTGAAGCAGTACTTGCTAATGTTGGATTGACTTGGGTATACTACTTTACTCTAGTAATCGGACTTCTGTTCCCGATGTACTATGCTATAGGAAAGGAGAACACGGCCTGGATTTGTTTAGGCCTGTCCCTGATTCTTAACTCAATTATTTGGATGGCATTGGATGCCGCACAGATAGCAGCCGCAATATTGGTCCTACTCGCTGGACTCCTGTTCTTCATTGCGCCCTTCATTGAGAACAGACTATCGAACTGGGATCTCATGAAAAACGTTTTCCATTTCCTGAAAGGTCTGTTCCTAGTCCTCGCTGTGGCCTTCTATGCTGGCTTCGACTTGAATGGGATGATTGGACTTACTAGCGCCAACCACATAATGCCCCAGTTCATCTACATGGGTGGAGGCATAATGATTGCATTCGCATTCATTCTCATGTGCTACGGTCTCTTCAACATCTTCAAGATGTTCTTAGGCGACACTGTGGGTGGATACTTTGGTGATCTCGCCAAGGTTTTCTACATGTTAATGGTGCTTGTCTTCCTACTAGGTATTGTCTACAACGCTTCAGCCTATCCATTCTACAACGCATGGGGCTACACACTGGGAACATCAGCATCGATAGATTTCTTTGCTGGTCTACTTGCACTTGGAACTACTAATCTAGGGGCAATCCTACTAATCATCCTGTTCATCTATGGGATGGGTAAGATTGTGAAGAAGTTCGAGTAGCACATCTACGCAACTTTGGGAAGGGAGGTCTTCCTCCTTTTCCATTCTCTTTCTTTTTCGTAACCTCCTTCTCACGTATTGCTAGGTCTTATAGAAACTCAAGAGGTTTCAGTAACACGCTGGTGAACAAGAATGAGAATCATCGGACATCGACATACTATGAAAACGAAGATAGATACTTCGGATATTGAACCCCCAGCTTTCGAATCAGTGACAAAACGACTCATGTCCTCAGAGAAGAAGAGTCAGATTAGGTGTCCCTCATGCGGGAGCATAATCAATTTCGATATGGGTGTCGAATGGCAAGGACCGGACACATTTACCTGCCAGGTTTGTGAAAGTCATCTGAGCATGAATCTAGTTCATCGAGCATTGAGAGACCTCGGGATGGAGTAGTCAACGAAGTTTATATCCCCTTCAACTTGACTCCCTTCTGTTCAAAATGAAGAAGTCACTTTTTAATATCATCGACAGTTGGACCTTGATTTTCGACCGATTTAGTATGGAAATCACATTGAACGAGGTTTCTAAACAGTTCTATGAACGAAAGGTCAAATTCATGCTGCTCGAAGACCTGTGGGATCTCCTCGAGATGATGGATGATCCTCTTGAGTTCATGACAGATATCAGAATGTCCGCCTTGATTGAAAAACAACTCCGTGATGAGGCTAAGGAGAAAGTTGCGAAGTTTATT
>JASFEF010000266.1:0-3442 GCA_050124975.1 Candidatus Thorarchaeota archaeon
AATACTGTTCAGCCATGGAGATTGACAACGACAAAATCTACGAACTATTTGCTCATGACAACTCCAAAGGACTGGAATCTATCATTGCCAATCTTCTGAAAGTGGAGGTCCAATCTGAGAAGGACTGGGATGATTTAGTCACAATACTTCAGGTAGCATGTCAAGAAACTTATCATAGTCATTGGTTGAAAACACACCATACCATATTGTCCATTTTTGGGATGCCTGAACTCTGTGGTGTTGACTGCTCGCTATTCCATGAGTTACGCTCGCTTGACAGACCTAAATCAATCAATCAAGCTTCAAACATCCTTTTTGATGTTCTAGTAAAGATTGCCAGGAAGCAATTCAAGAGTGGAGGATCGACCCTATTCTTTGATGTCACAAAGATATCATCAACTCGGTCTGCAATCTTGACCGCAGATCTGATTCAAGCACGATATGGCGAAACTATTCACGTCTTGAATGAGATTGATGGGATGATTCCTTCATTAACAAAGGAATGGGTAAATGTGGAGCGTTTGTGGAGAACCGGAAATGGTTTTCGTATGTTGAGAGCAAGAGACCTGGGAATCTTGGTTCACATAAAGGAGTACAAGGAGATTCGAAACCTCCTGGCTGGGGAGATGCAAGTAGACCCCGAGAAGATTGCTGGAGAGAGTAGAAAATTGAGAGAGGAAGATAAGTCCGACTATCTACAACTCTCTAAAATCTTAGACGATTTTGTGACAGGACTAGTAGCATCTCGTGGTGTAAGAGGTACATTCGAGCCGCATTACAAGACGTGGATCGACCATGAGGGTCTAGATGAGTTTTAAACACGGAGAGCCATTATAGTTTCTTAATAACAAGGTCAGAGAATCTCTTCATTGCGTCAATATAGTCTGCACCAATTCCTGGGAACATGACTTGGAAGAAATCAAATCCTAGACTAATTAGGTACTCAAAACGCTCGATAACCTCCTCCGGATAACCAACCCAAGTTCCAGGGGCATAGGCTTTCGTGTATTCAGCACGTATCTCAATGGTTTTGCCAAGAATCTCTTGCCGTTTCTTCCAGTGCTTATCGAGTTCATCCTCATCCTTAGCAACGAAGACCCCAGGCCACGCTTGTGCAAACATGCTCTTCCCAACAGTGTCGTAGTCCCTTCCAACATCCTTGCAGTGTTTCTTCAGCACATCGAGCTTGCGCTCAAATTCAGGTTTCATGAAGAGATTACAATAGTCGGCGTATTTTGCTACAGCCTTGAGTGTTCGTTTCTCACCATCACCCCCAATGAGAATAGGAGGGTGTGGAGTTTGGACGGGTTTTGGAGCTGAAAACGCATTCTCAATCGAATAGTGCTTACCCTTGTAGCTTGGACTTGGTTCAGTCCAAAGGAGCTTGATGATTTCAAGAGCCTCCTCCATCATGTCCATGCGGTCCTGAATCTTTGGAAAGGGATAGCCGTACGCAGTGTATTCCTCTTCCTTCCATCCTGCACCATAACCAAACCAGAGTCGACCTTGGGAAATCATGTCAATCGTGGCTGCTATCTTAGCGAGTAGTGAGGGGTGTCTGTAGGAGTTGCACGTGACCAGTGTTCCCAGACATATCTTCTTCGTTGCTGCAGCCAGTGCCGCAAGGAGGGTCCATGCATCCATACAGTTCTGGTTCACAGACTGCTGATTTAGAAACAGGTGATCACTACACCAGAATGACTCGAAGCCTAGCTTCTCAGCTTCCATTGCAATATCTAATGAGGTCTCATAGTCATATCCCAACTGAGGTTCGATATGGGCTCCAAACTTTACTTTCATCTTCATCACTACATTGATGTTGAACGATATGCAAACCACAAGATAATACTAATGAGTCACGCAGGTACTTCAATATCAGTCAAACAAAGGAATGGTCAATGTGTCAGAGCCCGGTAAGGATGTACAGAAGCTCATCGAGGACCTTGGAGTCAATCCCAATGATGCCGAGAAATGGCACGTTCTTGGAGAAGCATATCTTTCACTGAAAGAGGGAAGTAAGGCAGAAGATGCGTTCAAACGTTGTCTCAAACTGGATAACAATCACGCATTTGCTCATGGTAAACTGGGTTGGTTGTACATACTCTGGAAAAAGAACAAGCAAGCAATCAAACATCTTGAGAGATCTGTCAAGCTTGAACCCGGCAACTTTGAATTCTGGTCATCTCTTGGACTCGCCTATTTTCAGAAGGGCAAGTTCCATGATGCAGTTATGGCTTTCGACCACTGCCTCGCAATCAATCCAGACCATTATGATGGTGTTGTTTCATTGGGATTAACTTACATTGAGATGAATAAATGGGAGAAAGCGCTCAAAATTCTACAACAAGCTGAGAATCTAAAGCCCAACAATCATCAAGTACTGACATCTATTTCAAAAGCTCTTAGGAAACTTAACAGAATGGAAGAACTCGAGCGGCTATACTTGAGAATGCAAGATCTATTCCCAGAAGATCATACCATAGCGATGTATCTGGGAAAAATTGCATTTGACAACGGAAGAGCGGAAGAGGGTTTTCGATGTTACAAAAAGGCTGTCGAGATTGATCCAGAATCCCTCATTGGATGGAAAGTTCTTTCCGAAGCACTTGAGAAATTTGGGATGCAGGAAGAAGCACGAACGGCTCATAGAAAGTACAAAGAGATAGAAGACCGGATAAAGCGTGATAATACACTTTTGTCTGGATAGATGTAAATTCGAGTTCAACGATAAGTCAATCAAACATCCTCAGTGGCATTCATAAAGAGGATTCACAAGTCAGAAATCAGGAGCATCAAGAGATGTTTGAATACACAGCAGAGCAGAAGACTTTGAAGATTGGTGGCGTCAGAATTGGAGGTGTGCCAGGAAGAATCCCAACAGTCCTGATCCCATCCATTTTCTATACAAAGGACCGACTTGTGAAGAACCCAAACACAGGTGAGATAGACAAGAAGGCTACTGAGAATCTCTTGGTTATGCTAATAGACCTTACAGAAAGGACAGGTCTAGGCACCATGTTGGATGTTGTTGCTACGACGACTGATTCCATGGAGAAGTACTTGCAGTTCCTTGTTGATGCAACAGAATTTCCGCTTCTAATAGATGGTTCAGATTCACTTGAGGTCAATACTGCTGGAATCAGATTTGCGAAGGAAACTGGTTTCCTCGACAGAGTCATTATCAACTCTCTTACTCCAGAAACCAAAGATGAACTCTTTCATGTGGTTCAAGAAGCAGGACTGACAAATGCTTTACTGCTAACTTTCAATTCAGCTTCGATGGTTTCCAGCACAAAAAGAATCAAGCACGCAGACATTCTCATAGAGAAATGTCAGGCAATAGGTGTTTCAAACATCATGATCGATACAGGAGTCATGGATCTTCCCACTTTGGGTATAGCCAGCAAAACACAGCATCTCTTGAAAGACAAGTATGGATACA
>JASFEF010000267.1:0-3422 GCA_050124975.1 Candidatus Thorarchaeota archaeon
ACTGGTCCCTATCATACGAATAATCGACTTTCTGGAGCTTGGAATAAAGGTGTTTGATCGAATCCCAACATTGAGGTCTTCTATATACTAAGGCTAATTCATTTGCAGTAGGTTTGAACTTCTCCCAAAATGAGATGAGCAGGATTGCTGTTGTTTCAGGAATGAAATCAGAATCGATGAATCCTCTCTGCACGAGGGTTGAAAGCCCATCAAAGTAGGAACCAACTCGGATGTATTTTGCAAAATCATCAGGATTGGGTTCTGGACCGTACTTCACAAAGAATTCCTCAGCTCCCTCCCAAGTCCATGCCTGAATCTCGTTGACTTCTTTGATGAACTCTTTGTCATCAAGCACTTTGTTAAACTCAAGGAATATCTCTAACTTCCTCGCTCGGGTATAACGTCGGATAGAATGAAGAGTCGCGAGGATACCAATTGTGACGCTCCCTAATCCTACAATGGTTGTTATGGGTGTCAAGTCAAATTACAAATCAATCTCCTAATACTGAAGACTCTAGCCGCGATTAAAATCCTCTGCTTAGTTTAGTCAGACTTTCTTCATTGTTTCCCTAGCAAACACTCTTGCTTTCTCGATTCTGGATTCATCAGGCTGTCCTATTGTTCCATCACGACCAAAACTGGCTAATTTTCTGACATAAGGGTCTTCGTCAGCAGCCATCATCTCCAGAACTTTCTGACTCAGCTCACCTTGACAGTTGAAGAAGTTCACAATCTCCGCTCCAGCATCAGTAGCCACAGTCATCAGAGCATCAGTCCACTGCGGTACACCTGGTGCAAACTCAGGAGCACCATGAGTGCAGAATAGTCCGATTCTCTTTCCTTTGAGATGCTCGTCGAACCACTTTTTCGTAGCTTTCCCTGCGCCAAAGAACTCTATTGGGCATCCCACGAAGACAAAGTCATATTCATCGAGAGAATCAACCACTCGAAAAGCCTTGATCTCTTTCTCACCCTTTATTTCACCAAAGATTGCTTCTGCAATCTTCTTCGTGTTGCTGGTCAGACTTCTATAAGTCACGAGGATTTTCATTTGTTTGTCACCAGAATACCGTTTCGTTGGTCAAATGCAGGTGTACATAAGAGTTACCTCAGAAACCCAGTGGCCAACTGGGTGTTTATATCCTCCAAGGTATATCCCATGCAGTGAGTGTGTGTCTTTGAAAAAAAGGAACGTACTGATCTTCATAGTTCTATTAATGTTCCTTTCACCTTTTGCGGATGCCAATGAACAAGATTTGGGTCACTCACTTAATGCTCTAGCAACCCATGAGATTGTGGTTAATGCACACGACTGGGAATCATTTTCCATACATTGCATTTCAGGTGACATTCTTTCAGGTGAATTCTTGATAACTCACAATGGAGAACTTTTCCCTGGAGACCAGACGGAGTATGATAACTGGCTGCTTGAAGGGATTGACTTCTTTGTCTTTGATGAAGAGAACTATGGATTATGGGTTGAAGGTTCATCAGCTACTCCATTACTAGTGGGTCTAGGTCTTCAGGAACACACTTGGAGCATTGAAATCCCGTATGATGATGTATGGTATATTGTCTATTCCAACGACTCCATTTTCATAATCGAGATAGAAGGAAGTATAGCCCATTCTGGACTAAATAGCTGGTTCATTCCATTAATCATCTTGGTTGGGATAGCTACACTTCTTTCTCTGACTCTAATCCTTTGGAAGAAAAAATAAGAAAGCTGTGGCAACGAGTGCCACAACACTATCTTCTATTCTTCTGGCTCTTCTTCAGCAGGTTCAGGATCTGGTGATGGAGTTTGTTCTCCCCCTGAGTCGGATGGGAGAAACTCGTCTATGAATTCATAGAGGGCTCTTCCTAACATCCCTCCAAAACCTCCAAGCAACGCTCCTATGATGACGCTAATAAGAATCACGATTATTCCGAGACCTACGAGAGATTCACCAAGAAGTCCTATGAAAATGTTAGCGACTGCCATTGCCTGAGCTGTCACCGACAAATAGGCAAATAGGATGCCCCATGCAAGACCCACTCCTAGAAATCCAACCAAGAAGGCCTTTCTGATTCTCCTGACAAAGAGTGCCCCAAGAGCACCAGCTATCAGCATCAGAACCCATTGACCTGAAAATTGCAATACAATACCAAATACAATTGTGAGCACTAACGCAGGGATGAATGCAAGTTCAGGAAACGTATCATCGATTTTTCCCATTTCAAAACCTCCTATGGTACAAAGGTGATAGTCCTCTCTATCAGAGTGTCATCAGTGTCTGCAGTTCTAAACGCATCAGCTGTCGAATAGAAGTACAGAATATGATATCCGTGCTGCTCAGTGACCTCGTCGAATGAGTACCAAATCTCAAAGATGTCGTCAAAGTGAGGACTAAAGATATTCCCACTCTGACCACCCGGGTAAGCCATGTAGGATATCTCTATGTTACTCATGTCAGCAATCAGTCTGGTTGATGGACCACTACCAGGCCTCCAATTACCTGCCACATTGAGTGTGTTTTGGCCACGGAGAGGCCTCTCTCCTCCAATGGTGGTGAAACCGCCCAAATGGTCAATCTCAATAACGTGGCGATTTCCATATTCCCAGTTGGGTTCATCAGCCCACTCTGTAGAGAGCTTATCGATTGCTGAAACCAATGCTCTCGCTAGAATCTCTTCACGAGTTTCAACAGGTCCTGTAGTATGGTCATCTAAGTACCAAGCATTGTTCGTCACAATGAGCTCCTCCAAGATTGGAGTCCTCGATAGCATGATTGAGTCATCGATAATCCAGATTTCATCAAAGACCTCCTGGTGGAGTTCGTCGAGAAGATACATCCAGATGGTTGGTGCAACCAGATCAGGCTCCATGTCATATTCCCAGACTCGGAGTAGGTCAACAGCATTGTCAATGGCTGTGTTTCCATCACCCTCTGCATCCCAAGCATCGACGACATAGGGGACTATGACCTCTGCTCTGACTTCTACAACGTCGCACTGAAATCGCTTCATGTCATCCACTGAAATATCATCATTGACCTCTAAGAGATGGTGGATACGCCGGCCTCGGTATCCATTAGCCTGTGGACCAAGAATGTCATAGGCGTAATTTGCTGGATCAATAGTACGCTGGTTGGCGGATGATACAAATCCTCGAGATGGATTTACCTCTCGTGGGTTGTGGGCATATGGGACATAGCTGATCATTCCAACCGAGTCATTAAGAGCAGTCACAGGGTATTCACCAGTATATCCAGCTCGTATTGGGAGACGTCCAACTACCAGCATACCGATGTTACCAGAGTCATCACCAAACACACAGTTCTGAGCCGCTGTGTCCCACCAATAGAGTGCATCAATGGCATCATCGATATCATCAGCCTGCATGAGTAGGTGCATCGCAATTAATTCGTGAGTTACACCTG
>JASFEF010000268.1:0-3398 GCA_050124975.1 Candidatus Thorarchaeota archaeon
TCTCCCTTAAGGTCCGTTGACATTCTATTGATTACCCCGAAGAGGAGGTATAAGAGAGCAATAACTAGGGGGACTAGATAGAGAACTACAATGACAGCTAGTTGATGTGAAACTAGTGCGACTGGTGGATAGACCAGGGTGAAGATAGATACGAGAACACCTGAAGTCGCTAAAGCTAGCACCTGTGGAATGAGTTCACCAAAGGGAGCGATTATCACTGACAGGATTGCTATGACTAATAGAGTCATTCTCCAATTCTTGATGGTCTTTAGTGATATTTCAGCATAGACAATGTCATTCTTCTTCATTTCAGACTTGTTTTGCGTTCTCAACCACGAGAGAAGTCCATAAGATGCTGTTACGTTGTCGGAGGCTAGAATAAGGAAAACGGCGACAATGAAGACTGTTATTGATACGCCGAAGTAAGCAAATGATCTATAGATTGTTAGGACAATTATAGCTGTTGTTGGCCAGAGTGAAAGACCCAAGATTAAGATTCCAAGGACAGTCCTGTTGTTCATAAAATCACGAATTTTGTTTCCAATTTTGGACTCGTTACGCTTAGCTACATAGTCCAACACCCACTGATGAGAGATGCAGTGTGCATATGCTCGTTCTTGGAAACTGTCGACCTGGTCACCATTGAATGTAGATTTGATATTCAGTAGCATTGTTCTGAAAGCTCTGATTCTTTGGTGCCATAGATAGGCAAGTCCAGTGGATAATACACAAAGAAGTATCAATGATGCGACCATGTACAAGCGGCATCCACCTCCATTTGGTACGCGATATCAGTAGTACAATAGCGTGTCATTCGAAATGAGTCTTTTTGTTATCGCATTCGATTCAGAAATCCGATTTAGTGATATCTTGCGTAGAAATCCTGACTTATCATAGGAGAAGTGTGAAAATGGAATGGTGTCATCATGGAGAGGAAATATGTCATTGCAGCCGGACTCATTATTTTGCTAGTATTTGGTGTTGTATTTTCACTGACCCTATTCCTAAACAATCAACCCTCTGGATCATCTCTCACTCTAACGAAGATTGGTCAGATTGACACAGGTGGGAGGACAGCCGATGTCAAGGTTGTTGGAGATATTGCCTATGTCATCGATCAGAATGAACCAACACCTGGCGGTCTCGTTCTTGTGAATGTCAGTGACCCTTCAAACCCAACTGAACTCTCCTCATTCCACGACGGAGGATTGCCCCAAGAAGTGGACGTCCTTGGTAACTACGTGTTTGTCGCAGATGCGTTTGAAGGCCTTGAGATAATCAATGCTACGGACCCTACAGACATCGACGAGATAAACGAGTATGTTAGTAGTGGTGAAGTGTACGACGTGCAGATTGTAGGAAACATTGCATTCCTAGCAGACTGGAACGATGGTCTAGTCATCCTCAATGTGTCTGACCCTACTAGTCCAGAATATCTCTCAAGCTATATGATAATGGGAGCGTGCCACCATCTACACGTCGTAGACGACCTTGTATATGTTATTGACCATAGAGATGCCAACACTGGTGTGAAGGTTCTGAACATCAGTGATCCTCTGAGTCCATCCTTGGTTGGGAATTACATGCCAGATGATGATATCTGGAATCCTTTCATCCACGGCGACTATATGTACTCTGGTAATCATGAATCAGGTGGAGGAGAACTACTGATTGCGAATGTGAGCGATCTGTCAGATATCACCAGAGTGGGTGAGTTGGATCCTGGTGGTTCTATCTTTGCTGTACATGTTGAGGGAAGTACTGCATATGTGGCGGACTTCCAACTTGGTCTTCTTGTGGTGGACGTTAGTAATCCAGAGAGTCCAGTAAGGATTGGTAGTTTCTACGATGGGGGTGGAGCAGTCAATCTTGATGTTGTTGGTGATTTGGTCTATGTTGCAGATCGAAGTGGTGGTTTGGAGATAATACAAATCTCAATTGAAACTTAGTAAATCATACGTTTAAGGTTTGGAATAAATCATTTGTAATCAGTCATGCGTGGAACTCTTAGCCTAATGATTTCCTGAAGTTCCGCTGTGCAAACGCTCGAAACTCATTCCCGTCTACCACATAGTAGGTGCGACTCGTATATCCACCATAACTAGTCAGACTGTGTTCGAAAATGGCACCATTCTCAAAACGGTGGGCATAGATAGACTTGGAGATGAACCTACGGTCAAGACCCCATTTTTCATGTAGTCCAAGAATCTTGGCAATTCGGACATCCATTATATCCTCAGAGTCACGTTTCTTGGATATTTTGTCTGTTCGTTGGTCCTCTGTGATTTGAAACCCACCCTTCCTCAGGAGATAGGCAATCACAGTCTGTTTGATCTCCTCCATGTCAGACCTGTCTGTTTCTTTCCTTCCTTCTAGGACACTACTGCCGATGATCTTGACTCCTGGTGTTAAGGAACGCTCACGTTTCTTCCGAGTGAAGATTGCACTATCACGGACTGCCTTAGCTCGTTTCCTTGCCTGCTCTTTCTTTCTCTCGAGTCCCATCGAGAGGTCATCGTCTTTGTTGTCCGACAGGTCATGGTGCCTCCTGAATCAGGTTATTCTTGAGAAGCCGATATCAGTATTCCTTGACCCGCATAAAATTATGGCACATATAGAAATTATTATGAATCATGAACCAGAATAACATATCGTGAATTTTCGGGGATGGTAATTATGTCGGAGCATCGTCATGCACATCTGGCTGGAGAGAAGCCAGGTAGTCACCGAAATCAGATGATTGTCTTTGTCGTCTTCCTCATCGTGTGGATTACAGACTCTTTCATTCTGCGCATCACCACCTTTCTGTGGAGTTGGACATACTTCTGGGTCTTTGCAGGAGTGGGAGCCGTGATCATCATCTTAGCAGCATATTTCATGAATGCGTCTCACAAGGACCTCTTTGATACCCATGAAGAAGGACTTGCAACATCAGGAGTGTTTGGTCGTGTCAGACACCCGATGTACCTCGGAACCCACCTCTTCTACCTTGGGCTTGCAGTGGTCACCCTCTCACTTGTATCGATAGTAGTATGGGTGATTTCTTTCGCATTCTATAACACTCTGGCAGACTATGAGGAGATGAAACTGGAAGAACGATTTGGGGATGAGTTCCTCCAGTACAAGAAGAATGTACGGAAGTGGATTCCTCTATAGTCAGACCTTATGTCTACTCTCCGATGATCTTGATGAGAATACGTTTGTTTCGTCGACCATCAAACTCACCATAGAAGATTCTCTCCCAGGTCCCAAGATCGAGTCGTCCATTTGTTATAGCAACGACAACCTCGCGACCCATGATCTGTCTCTTATGGTGAGCATCACCGTTGTCCTCACCGGTACGATTGTGCTTGTAGCGACTGATGGGTTCGTGAGGTGCGAGCTCCTCAAGCCATCGT
>JASFEF010000269.1:0-3396 GCA_050124975.1 Candidatus Thorarchaeota archaeon
GAGTATTCTGCGGAAAATATCTCTCCGGTGGCACTCTGTACGTATAGCCAAGCTGTATCATTATATTGATCTTCATGACCCGCTTTCCAAGCATTGATAGTCAACGTGAAATTGTCTGGCACCCCAACAAATTCGGTTCCATTGAGCTCTCTCCAATATGTTTCACTCGTTGGATCCCATGCTAGTGGGTAAGTCGTACTTTGAAATGTTACGTTGACTGTTGCGCTCGCAATTCTAGATCCATTTACATACCGATAAGAAACTGAGAGATTTGTGGCATCCAGATAAGCAATGTCATTGCCGTTAGACCAGCTCCAATTCAGAGGTTGGGTTTCATAGACTAGGTTTATAGTTATTATCAGACTCCGGTTTTCAAGAGCATAACCTTCTGCATAGACATAGAGAAGATATGTGCCATCGGTCTTTCCTGCTGTGGAAACTGTTGCTGTCCAGCGACCTCCAGTTTGATCATCAAGACTTGTGTTTGCTCCCCCGTCGAATGAATACTCCACTGATGCCAGTGAACCATCGAGACCACGTGTGAAGAAGACATCCTCAAAGTCCACACCAATGTTGAATGTATTCTCTGCATAAGCATTGATCACTGTGTCATCTTCTACAAGTGTGGTTGGATAGTAGACAAATACCTGAGTTACGAAATAACCAGCCTCAAGTCCATTTGTCCAATAGACCTCCACATAGTGTGTTCCATTCCCGGATGTTGTAGAGTCAATGTCCCAGAGGAAACTTGCAGTTCCACCCGATGCGGAAATATTAGCTGGTTTGAAGATACCAGCTCCACTCTGAAGAATGGTGAGATTGGTGTCACCTCCTGTTATGGGTGTACCACCACCATCCTCGATTGTCGCATCAATGTCTAAATCGACTGAGATATTGACATTATCAGTTATCGGTGAGCTATCAACTGAATTGGAAAGGTCAATAGCTGTTACATAGTTAGGAGCAGTGCATGATATTGTCCAGGTTTCATCAGCCATTGCGTCACATGTGATTACGTCGCCTACTCTCGAAGAATGAGTATAGTTTGTACTTGGATTTGTACTGTTATAGAGTCCATCAAGATCCCAGTCAGCTTCCACGGTTAGATTCAGATACTTGGCTGTGCTTTGTGGAAATACTGGATAACTTAGAATGGTAGTTGCATTCCACACAACAGGATTGCCTGATATGTCGACATTCCAGTCTGTAGATGCTGATAGTGACTCTTGGTACCAGATTGTGATGTCATAGTTCAAGTAAATTGACTGGTTCGTGTCGAACTGGATTGATGTGATGTTGGACACTCCATCAGTGAATGTCCATGAAAGACCTGTCTGTGCGACAGAGTCAGCTAATAAGGCTAAGCTCTCAGGGCTAGCGAACTCTAATGCAGCACCTGCGGTTGTGTTCCATGGTGTATAGGTATAATTCAGAAGAGCTTCAAGTGTCTGCAGGTCCCAAACAGTTGCTCCTTTCTTGTAAGAACCAAATGAACCAGCAGCGTCCTCAGCGCCCCAATAGACAATGGGGTATGTTGGGATAGGAGAACCAAAACTATTCAGAAGTGAACCATTGATTACCGCCCAATATACTGTGTTTGCACTTAGTTGAACATCCTCTCCAGATACCGTTGCCCATGTGAAGATTGAGTCTGAATCAGTCATGTTCACAGGTGTGGTCATTGCGGAGTTTGTTGAATAGTCACTACTAACAATGAATGATGCATTACCGCGTGTGGTTGGAGTGTAGTCTGTAGTGCTATAGTAGATTGAATAATTCTGAAGGGTTCCATCGAAGGGCTCGTCATAGAAACCCTGTGCTAACTGTGAGTAGAATGTTCCGAGTATCTCTGAGATCTGAAAGTTGAAGTTCTCATATGTTACTCCAACTACTTCTTTCTCTGGTGCTGCAGTCATGCTGTTGACATCTATCGTCACTTCGTAGATATGCCACCCCGAACTGAGGTAACTTGACAGGTCAATAACACCAGAGTGTGTTGAAGTGTCTGCATATGTATTCAGAATAGAGATTTGCTCTCCTGAGATGACTCTTGACATATATTGTGTTGCAGGAATGGAATTGCCAGACCCTCCTGCTGCTGCAAGGCTCGGAGAACTCCTCATAGGTGTGTTAGGTTCTGCGGACAACACTGACTCATCCTGACTATCATTAGCTGTAATGGGAAAGGTCAGCATCAATGCGACAATTACCAGTGAGATCAAAGCCTTTCTCATGTATATACCTCGACGTCTCCAGACCTGCATTACAATGTGGACGGCACGCGGCGTCTGATTATTATGTCCCATCTTTGATTATTACATCTTAGTGGGATGGACTCGGAGATTTCCGAAGTTCGTTATATCAATCTATCCCGCTTCATTCCCCGCCAAGGAATCGGATTCTGCGAAGTCTTCCTTCTTTGAATTCTCTAAATCTTGAATCCGATTCTAAAAGCTTCTTCACCAATACCCCGGCCTTACTTATTGAGATGTCTAAGGCTTTAGCAATTTGCGACCTTGTCAGGCCTACTGGGTATTGCTTGATCTCCTCCTTTAGAATGTCCATTTCTCCTGCAGGAGCTGTTGGTTCAACAGACGGTGGAATGACCTCCTCTGCAACGGATACTTTGGGCACTCTTGGTCTTCTCCGTCGTCGTCTAAGAAGCAGTACTCCTGCACCCAATCCACATCCACCACCCAGAATGATAGTAAGAGTTATCGGATCTTCAAACAATGAAATAATGAACGAAAGTATGTCTATACCTCCGGGTGTGACATTTCTATCGACAGTATTAGAAATTGCAGACCACTCGCTTTCAGAACCTGCAAATTCCGCTCGGATTGAGAGGCTCGTTGCATCAGATGGTATGTCGAACTCCAGTAATGCCAAACCTTCACTATTTGTAGTAATTTCCTCGATGAATTCTGCAGGTGCGATGAGTTCTGTACTACTCACAACCAATATGTGGACTTCAATTAACAATCCACTGACAGATCCTGATTCATCTGTAGCTGAAACCATGATTTGCATCGATTGTCCAGCTTGTACTTCTTCATCAGCATCTAATGATAGGTTATACTGCATCTTCGGATAAATCTCTAGTTGAATCACTTCAATTTCAGTTTCACAGTCAATTGCTGATGTTGCTAAGGTGAGGTTGTAGATTCCGGGAGCCAGTGTTCCCAACCAAATATCAACAGAATAGCTTTCAGCCTCTGAATCATAGACCAGAGTATAATCCGTTCCCTCTAATTCAATCGAAATCTCCGCCCAATCAATTACTGTTGCATGTGGGGCATTGTACATAGCTATCTCGATGCTGATTGTTTCATTTTCGAAATCATCCAATTCGCTCTCAAAGACTAATGATACAGGAATCTCAAGCAATTCTACACT
>JASFEF010000270.1:0-3369 GCA_050124975.1 Candidatus Thorarchaeota archaeon
TCACAACTAGCTCTTCTTGGACCAATCAGCTATATACCGGTGCTCCTGCCGATACCCATCTTACCACTCATTGGTTTTGCCTATGTGAGATTTAGTATGATTGTTCCTTTGGAGGAACTGCTTTGGCCGGACTATGAGCATAGAATGTGGTTTGAGAAAAAACGAGAACCCTCTGTACCAAAACCCCCTGAAGAATCAATCACTGTCCCAATAGCCTATCTTCTGTTATCTAGAGTCCGCAAACGTAGGAAGAGTAGTGAGTAGTTCATTCAGAATCGAAAACTAGGGTCTTGATCACAACTGGTACTACTACATCCTCAATGATTGGTTCTCCGATATCAATGAAATCTCCTTCTTTCAGCTTGATCTCGTCGATGGAGAGTAATTCGTTTTGAATCCCAGTTTCTCGTTTCATGACATTGCCAACACTGTTTCCAATATCAGCGTCAAAACACATGAAAATGGGTTTCTTGTTTCTAATGGAATTTGGAAGAGCACTAACGATACCGGTTGCGAACTCTTTGAGGTTTTCATAAGAAGGTCGAACCGAGTTGTTGAAAGCAAGAATAAGTGGGTCTACTCCCTCTACCAAGTCAAATCTTGATAGTGCCCTTTCAATGGCGTCTTTGACATCATTCGATGTCGGTCTTCTTGTAGCAATGAAGGGCTCGATAACTGGTAAATTACGAAGTGGATAAGTAAGACCCGATGATAAGAATGTTGTAGAGCCACTGACCTGTAGGCTGAAATTACCAGCTCCTATCACAGTTGCACGTATCTTGTGCTCAGGTTTTTCAACAGGCAAACTCAATTCCTCGGATTTCTCTTTTATTGCTCTGGCAAGAAACACTCCTAGATCGTTGAACTCTCTGTTTTCACTGCCATAGATATACTCAGCAACGCCGCCTGAGAACGTTATGCAATCAACGTCTCCATCATATTGGAGCGGTGGTGCCATCATTAACATTAAGGTGACTTCAGAAAGTGGTGCCTGCTGGACACACTCAAGAAGGGCATCAGCTAGGGTTTCAGCAAGTACTGTTCTCTCTTCTTCAGAAAGAACCTGTCCTAGTTCCAATTTCAGTCCAACCGCTTTAGCCAGTTCCCTGCCAGTGTCTTCTAAACGTACGATGCGATGATCATCATCAGTTGCGATTAACCTGCCACCTACATTTATCGCAGTCGTAGCAACAACTCTCCCACCTTTGCATACTGCAACATTAGAAGAGCCACCACCAATATCGACATTCATTATCGTTTCATCAGAATCTGCTGAACTCGTCACAGCACCTGAACCATATGCTGCTAGAACGGATTCAAAATTCGGACCTGCCGTAGCAGCTACAAACTTCCCAGCCTCACCAGCAAGTGCACTTACAATCCATTCAGCATTCTCTTTCTTTGCAGTTTCGCCAGTGATTATAACCGCACCTGTATCTATATCAGATACCTCGATACCTGCAGCTTGATAGTCGTGTAGCAATAGATCTCGAAGTTGTTCGAAGTCTATGTTCCGTGCATCTTTGAAGGGGGTCAGATGGATGGGTCCAGAATGGAGTACTTTGCGTTCTTTGATCTCAAACTTCTCAGTACGGGAAGTATCATCTCTCTCAAGCACAATTTGGCTGAACACAACATGAGAGGTTGAGGAACCAATATCGACACCGACGCTAGTCAGTTCCTTTCGCTTTGTCTTCACAATCATGTTCATGTTCACCGTTCAGATGTATCGAGCGCCAAGAATCTCCTCCTTTTAGGTTTGCTATAGCACGCAATATTTTACTTGGTTCGTACATCCGTGCAGTAGGAGCCGATGAATCATGGATACAATCAAAGCTATCAGAGAACGCCGAAGCATAAGAAAATACAAACCCGATGAAGTTTCAGATGAGGATCTTGAAACAATCCTACAGTCAGGTCGTTGGGCACCTTCAGCATCGAATAAACAACCTTGGCACTTCATTGTAATTCGAGAAGAAGGGATGAGGAAAAAGCTTGCAGACATTCATGCTTATGGGCGATTTATGAGAGAGTCTCCTATAGTCATTGTCGTGCTTGGAGATCCAGTAAAGCATCCCAGGTATTACCTTGCTGACGCACATCAAGCAGTTCAAAACATGCTACTAACCGCACACTCGTTGGGACTGGCAACTTGTTGGATGGGAGTGAGGGACACAGACTATGAACCTCAGTTTCGCGAAGCACTAGACATTCCTGAGAAACTACGTGTTGTCTGCTCAGTGTCTCTTGGCTATGGTGACCAAGAGCGACAGAGCACACGCTTTCCCTTGGAAGATATGACCTCTTGGGAAAAATTCGGCGGAAAGAGATAGATATGTGGTAGTATAGAATGAAAGGAGAGTCTAATCTGGAGTCACTCCTGAGAAAGATGGAGCCAGTGGTTGTTCCAGGAGAATATGTCTTCTGTACGATAGATGTGAGTCAACTAGAGGACCTTGAAGATCCACTGATGGTCTTTAGAGAGAAAGAGGGTCCAACCGTTATTATCACGAAGTCTGTCGCTGAACACAACGGGTTTCCAGTTGACTCAACGTGGGGACTTGTTTCTCTCTGTGTTCATTCAGACCTTGAGGCGATTGGATTCCTCGCTGCCATAACAAAGCATCTAGCTGAAGCTGGAATCAGTGTGAATGCGGTCTCGGCTTTCTATCATGACCATTTGTTCGTTCCTTATGGAAGAGAGTATGAGGTTGTTACTCTTCTTTCGAAGCTCTCTAGCTCATTCCAGAGATAATGATTTCTTTTGCCTTTTTACCTGACATGAATTCGATGTCTATTCTCCCGATGTTGACATCCTTCGCAGATTTCTCAGTGACCTGTTCCTGAATCACTTTCTCAGGATCTGGTTCTAAAGCACGAATCATGGTTACTAGTGCGTGTCTTTTTTCCTCAAGGTCCCCTACGAAGGACACCTTCCCTCTGAATTGCGCAGTGGCATAGAGATGATCACACGACCCATCTGCGTAGCCATAATCCTGCAACGCCTGACCCCATACGATGTTATTCTTCTTGAGAATGTCTATCTTCTTTCCTTCATGAGCACAATGGAAGTAAATACAGTAATTCTCAACATCATAGCCATGACTCAGAGTCACCAGATATGGTTCATCATCTACACTCATAGCAACCGTGATGTATTTTGCATTCCTAATGATGGAAATGATCTCATCCTTATCCTCGATAGCTTTCTCTTTCCTACGAATTCCTCTCATTGAACTTCGACCATCTGTGAATAGACCCACTCGTTAAACGTTTCGGGTAATGTTTTTGTACAACGCCTTTCAGTCTATATCCATGGTCGGACTTCAGGACATCTACGATGCTCACGAGAGGATTCGAGATTATGTT
>JASFEF010000271.1:0-3344 GCA_050124975.1 Candidatus Thorarchaeota archaeon
GAAGCATTTGGAATCACAGCAGACGCAGTCCTTCAAGTGGAAGATATTACACTCTCTGGGGCAAAGCTGCTTGAGGTTCAGGAAGCCATCAGAAATGGTAGTATCAACTTAATCATTGGTTCGGATGTGGCTCAGTTCCAAACAGGTGGTGAGTTCGCGTATCAGTTACAGGAAGATTATGGAGGGATCCTAATCTGGTGGAAAACTGTCTTCTTTGCGGAGGCTGATTATTTCTGGATGATGAATTATAACCTAGGAGCTCTTGTTTCAGGTCTAGAAGGAAGGTCGGGGAATATAACAGACAACACTGTGAACATTGGTTTGGTTGCGCTTTCAGGAGTTCTTGGAGTTCTGGTAGCAATTGAATCAGTGCTTCTGATATTGCGTGCTCGGGTAGAGTAGTGTTATTAGATTATTGAACATTTGTGCCAAGTCTCATATTGTAAACTACGAACTCCAACTCTGTCAGCTCATCTTGGAGTATCTTATACTTCGTATCAAACTCATCTACACCAATAATTCCTGCTTTCTTGTCTGCAACAAGTTGTTTCAGAGCCTTCTGGCGCTCGTGAATCTTCTTCTTCAGTTCCTCCCATTCGTCCCGCTTTGATTCGACAGAGCTCTCCCAATTCCTACTTGACTCAGCATCTTGATCGAGCTTCTTAACTATTTCATCCAGCGACTTCTTGATGTCCTCAGGTCTACTGGATTCCTCAGATTCACGCTTGCTCAATGGAATCACCGTTCTTGGTTCCTGACATTATAGTCGATATATGCCTTCAGTTTGCGCACCAATTTGCTATCCCAGTATATACGGGAGGACTGGAATCAAGGGCAGTAGAAGCAATGTGCCTATTGTGACCGTTGTAGAAGCTATCTCGACATCTAAATTGAACCCAGCTGCGTAAACGACAGTCAATATTGCAGTGGGCATAAGAGATTCCAAAATGAGGACCTGGATAGGAATGCGTGAGAGATTTGAGAAGAGGATTATTGGTAGAACGAGAATAGGAATGATCAGCTGGCGAATTGCTACAACATTCAAAGCTATTCTTACATCAACCAAAGAGAACCTAACTCCTACTCCTAATCCAACTGAAACAAGTGCAAGGTATGTAGTAAGCGGGGAGTTGAATGAGAGTATTGTTGCCATGTCTGAGGAAAGTCCTATGTTATAGCCCAGGAGAATTAAGGACAGTATTGCAGCTAAAAACGGGGGGAATTTCACTGCATCTCTAGCTATCTTCTGCCAACCAGCCTCTCTCCCGCCAAAGGTCGCACCCATAACTGAACCGAGGGAAACTAAGAGCAACATCTGGGTGAGTGAGAACATAATGACAAATGGCACTGCTGTAGGACCTATGAATATCAGAACTAGCGGGAGTGGTACGAAAAGGGCATTAGTGAAGGTAGAACCGATGAAGAGGGAGCCTTTCATTTGGTCATCAATTTCTTTTCCACGGAGTCTGAGATACATTAGTACTGGTCCAAGTAGATGAATAACAAGCGTAATCGCAAGATAGATTGGTATTTCCATAAGAGAGGTCGGGGTTGAAGTTAGAAGGGAGTAGAAGATAAGGATTGGAACGAGGACATTGATGAGGAGAGAGTTTAGATGCTTGTTTAAGATTTTCCCCTTTCCAGACAACTTGGTAAGGACATATCCAATAGCAATGAAACCATAGAATAGACCAATCTGGGTGACCAGGACATCGATTGTCTGAATTGCTACCACCAACGACTGATTCTTCAAGACCTACGGAATAAGCTGCCGGATTAGGAACTAAAGATTGGACAGTCCCAATTCATTGAGCGCTGCGCCTGACGGCTGACCCGTTTTCCTATCCCACTTTCTGTATTCATAATACTCATCCAATTGACCATCGACATCAGGGACAAAATCATCTGTGACACTCTCAGGGTGGGGTGTCAGTAAAGGTTTGGGGAGCTTTTCATCTTCGGTCTTTAGACCACATTTCAGATTGAAGAGCCGTTTCATAGTGACAGCTCGAGACCCAATCTTTAGAATATCTTCAAGCTTGTAAGAGGTTCCAATGGAGAGATTCACTAATTCGATGATGGTTTCAGGTGGGACAATGGCAAAATGGCACATTATCACAGAGTCAAAGAATGCTCTGAAGTCTTGAGCTTTCGCTGCAGTCATACCTTTGTTGTCATTCTCTAATCTGTCACCAGCATGAATTCCGAGTTGTCGAAACTCTTGACCCATGTCTACGGAATACATGTCCCCTTCCATATGTGAAGCTCCTCTGGAGGCAACTGTATAGACCGTTGCCATTCCTGCGAATGCACGGGGGTCATGGTTGGGAATCTCCATCCCTCTAACGTGAAGCACAATATCCTCAGCTGAGTGTTTTTTAGCTATTGAAACTGCTCCCTCAGCCAGCATATCGCCAATGCCCTCTCGTTTTGCTATGGCATGGATTGTTTCAATGACTCGATCAGGGTCATCCCATGTGAACCCATAGTCGGCTTTGCCAATGTCACAGAGATATGTCGTGAATGCAATAGTACTTCCACAACTAATCGTGTCCATTCCATATTGGTTGCAAAGATTGTTCATGAGGGCGATCTTCTTCAGGTCTGATATCAATAGGTTCGAACCAAATGAGGCCACTGTCTGGAACTCAGGACCACCTACATCTATCAAATCATACTCTGGAACTGTTACTCGTCTTCCACAACCTATTGGACAGGAATAACATGCAATCCTACCAGAAAGAATTTCCTCCATTGATTTGGCATTGATTAGGTCTGCATCATCAAACTCAATCTCTTGGAAATATTTGATTGGCATGTCATTGAACATCATACCAATGTCTACATACATGACCGTTCCTTGGTCGCTGAGCATAGTCATTGCTTCGCCAAGTGTCTTTCTGGACTCTTGTGCTAGTTCTCGGAACTTTTCGGGAGCGTGGATAGGTACTTTGGACTTGCCGCCTACAGCTATTGCCTTGAGGTTCTTTGACCCCATTACTGCACCAAGTCCGCATCGTGCTGAGACTCGCTCTTCAGTGACTATGCTGGCATATTTGACTAGGTTCTCGCCTGCTGGGCCGATGCAGCAAATCTGAACTCGACCTAGTTTTTCCTTCAGAGCTTTTTGCGTTGGTCCTGTCTTCATACCCCACAGATTTGTTGCAGGGAACAAAGATGCCTCTCCATTATCAATGTGTAATGTTACTGGTTCCTCTGCTCGACCTTTAATCAGAATACCATCAAATCCCGAAAACTTCAGAAATGCCCCAAAGTGACCTCCAACATGGGATTCACCCCAGAGGTTTGTGAGTGGTGATTTTCCACAAACAACATGGCGTCCT
>JASFEF010000272.1:0-3305 GCA_050124975.1 Candidatus Thorarchaeota archaeon
TTTCTCAACTGTTTTTTCAATACTATTCTCACTGACCTTATCTGACCACTAGTTTTGTGAGCCCCATTTGTAACCACAATACTTATATCATGTAATACTATTACAAATTACATGACAACTGTAAGCATTCGCGTGACAGTTGGAGGAGCTGAAGAATCATGGCTGATGAAACAGCGATCAACGAGCCCTTCGCAAATCGAAGGAATGGAAATCCGGGACTCAAGACGCTTGATTCCCTGCACTACGACTTTGCTCGCATAAAGTGAGCGTGAATGGAGGTAATAGAAATGGCACTAGCAAAAACTGACAAGAAGAAATTGAAGAAAGCCAAAAAGGCTTGGACAACTGAAGCATTGGCTTATGCTTGGCTCTACCACAGGTAGGTTAGAGTCGTAGCATCAGCCATGCAGAAACCTACTGTGGGTGGCGCCCGTGTCTGACGCGGGCACACTCATTCTCTTTTTCTCAAATTGTTCATTTTTCTCGGTGATTTTATACCCTTGGTGATGTACAGAAGAGCATGGGGGCGCAAGTCAGCGCACGAGTCTCTTCGTACATAGTCTACGACACTCGTGGTCTCTCAGGGACGGATGTAGTCTACGAGGCAGCGATAAAGATTGCAGATGAGATCATGGCGGGAATCGACCGATTAACATTTGCAAACACCATTGAGGCAGCCACCCTCTTCATCACTGGAACTGGAGCCCAGCTCATTCTCCTCGCGAGGTCGTTTGATGAGGAGCTAATCTCTCCAGCATTTAGAAGTACTCTCAAGAGCGTATCATATGATGCTGAAACCGGCTACATCCAGCGCTATGTGATTCCTATTTTGGATGTGGATTCCTCAATTTGAACTACTCACATCGGTAAACTTAACCCATAATTATCAGCTACACGCACACTGGATGAGTGTGTGTTTAACATGGAGATTGAGCTAAGACCATTTGATCCATTCAAGGCTACTGAAGAAGATTGGAAGATGTATCATCAATTTCGATACAAGAGATACGCAGAAATGGCTCCTGGTGACCCTATTACCGCAGATGATGCTGTTGAATCCAGCCTTCGCTTCATGAGGAACGAGGCCCACATTGAAACACATACTGTTCACCTTAAGGGAAAACCTGAGGAACAGATTGGTCGCGTGCGCATGACAATACTGAAAGAATCTTCAGCATCGTACGAGGAAAACAAACACATATGCCATTGCGACATTACAATACTCACACCCCATCGAGGGAAAGGAATCGCAAAACAGATTCTTGAAACCGTGCTTGATTTTGTCAAGAGGCATGAGAAAGATCTCATCATAGGGGGAACATCCGAGGACGATGGGAAGCGATTCATTCGAAAGCTGAAAGCAGACGAAGCCCTCTCGGCTGTTGAGAATCGTCTAGACCTCACACAGCTGGATTGGAACATGGTAGAGGAATGGAGTAGGGAAGGAGCAGACCGCTCGCCTGATACCAAACTCGAGTTCTTTCAAGACTGCCCCGATGATATCTTAGAAGAGTATTGCAAATTCTACACAGAAGTAGGCAACCAAGCACCTAGAGAGGGTCTGCAGGTTGGTGATTTCATTATGACACCTAAACTTCGGAAACAGCAAGAGAAACATAGGAAGGATGTTGGTGCTACTTGGTTGACAGCAATCACTCGCGAGCCCAATGGGGACATTTCTGGAATGACAGAGGTCATCTATTTTCCTTCAAAGGATCCTCATATCACACAAGACCTCACAGGTGTTTCACAAAAATACCGCGGTTCAGGGAAAGGTAAGTGGTTGAAAGCAATCATGCTGCAGGAAGTCCGAAAACGGTTTCCAACTGTCACAACTGTGGTCACTGGGAATGCCACGACCAATGCGCCGATGCTCTCAATCAACGAGCGGCTGGGATTCAAAGTCCACAGGGAAGACATCATTGCTCAGTTGAAGACCGAGGATCTGGAGAAGTATTTGGCAAAGTGACTCTAAAGTAGAATTCATATGGCACGCTACTCCAGACATTCCCCGGTGTTTGGACCGATGAGACTTGAACGCTTCGAGCTTGAACGAAATCAGTCTGAGTGGGAACATCGAGTTGATTTCAATCTGAGTGAGAGTGGAGTAGAGCCACTTCACATCAGAGACCTCCTTGACACAAAGGAGCTGAAGGACAAGCTTCTGGACATTCAACTGGGTTACTCGCAGACAAACGGCACAATACCTCTCCGTGAGGCCATATCCTATCACTATCCTGGGACTACCTACGAGCACATCCTTGCTACTACGGGGGGTGCTGAGGCAAACTTCGTTGTGACCTGGTGGTTACGTCATGAGAATCCTGATCGAGATGAGCTCATCTTCTTAGTTCCGAACTACATGCAGATTGGTGGCATCTGGAAGAACTTGGGTGGAAAACTTGTCCCCTTCAAGCTCGAGATGAAAGATGGAGAGTGGGTGCCTGACCTCGAGGGTCTCAAGAAGGTGGTTTCTAAGAAGACCGCTGCAATCGCCATTTGCACACCCAACAATCCGACTGGCAAACTCCTCTCTGAGGAAGACCTGAAGGCCATTTTTGACATCGCCGCTGAGCATGGAGCCTGGGTGATCTCAGATGAGATCTATAGAGGTGCTGAGCTCAAAGGAGAAAAAGCCCCGTCAGCTCACGGTCACTATGACAAGACTCTCATCACATCGAGTCTGTCTAAGGCATACGGACTTCCTGGTTTGAGACTAGGATGGGTTGTGTGTCCCTCACCCCAGGTCGCACATGAACTCTGGACCTATACTGACTACACAACAATCTGTCCTGCAATTGCCAGCGATTGGATGGCCACTCTCGCGTTGAAGCCCGATGTGCAGGCGAAGATTGAGAAGCGGACTCGACAGGTGGTCAGTGAGAACTGGGCTGTCATGGAGAAGTGGATCTCTTCACACTCTGACTTGATGTCGGCCATAGCACCGGAGGCGGCTGCCATATGCTTCATCAAACTGAAGGATGGTATCGACACTGCTGAGTTAACCTTGAAACTCATGGAAGAGAAGAGCGTCCTCATCTCTCCAGGTGAATACTTTGAGGTGCCCGGTTTCGTTCGCATTGGGTTTGGTAGTGAGAAGGAGTATCTTGAAGCTGCACTGGAGAGGATCAGCGAGTTCCTAGACAGGTATCGATGATACCGATTTTTGCGTCAAAAATGGGGTTTTCATTGCACTTTTGACCTCTAGCATTCGTCAAATCAAGATATGGTAGGTTTATGAGTAAAATAAAGGCCTATGTGTATCAAACATCCAAAAACCAGACATTTCAACGTTTTTCCACACA
>JASFEF010000273.1:0-3299 GCA_050124975.1 Candidatus Thorarchaeota archaeon
AATAGTTGATGGTGCTCCAAGTCATAATAAATACAAATCATACTCCTTTTGACTTGGCATTTGATAAGGTGTTGAGAGTGTTTGCAGATTTCGTGATTCACAACGGAAAGATAATCACGATGGATAAGAACGAATCAATTGCAGAGGCTATGGCCATCAAGTTTGAACGAATAGTTTTCGTTGGATCAGATACTGATGTCAAGGCATTCATTGGTGATGACACAAAGGTTCTCGATATCAACGGAAGAACAGTTATTCCTGGACTGATTGATTCTCACGCTCATTTCATGGATGTTGGGTCAACACGAGAAATCTATGTAGACCTTAGTGAAGAAGCAGGAATTGGTTGCATAGCTGATATCCAGACTAAGTTGAAGGAGAGAGCTAAGCGAACACCGAAGGGTGAATGGATCTTTGGATACCAGGAGGATGACTCGAAACTTGAGGAGAAAAGACATCCCACGCGGTGGGAACTTGATGAGGTTTCAACTGAGCATCCAATCATAGTGACTACAGTGGGGGGACACTTCTGGATGGCTAACTCAAAGGCATTCGAGTTGGTTGGAGTCACAAAAGACTCGCCAGATCCCATAGGTGGCAAGTTTGACAGGGACCCAGAGTCTGGAGAGATAATTGGATACCTCCACGAAGAGGCATATAATGTGCTCAGACCTGATGGTCCACCTAAACCAACGCGAGAGGAGTCCTACTCTGGAGCAAAGGAAATCCTTCAGGAGTGCGCAGCAGTTGGGCTTACATGTGTCTATGATCTGGTGGACAAACCTGAGATGCGAGCTGCTATAGACCTCAAGAACAATGGTGAGCTCCCTATTCGTGTGAGAGTTGATGTGACTATTGATTTGATTGAGGAACTCGACAAGTTGGGAATATATCGGGGTCTCGGCGATGATTGGTTGAGAATCTGTGGTGTGAAGTTTTTCTTTGATGGAGCGATATCCGCCCGAACCGCTGCAGTTTCAGAACCATATCTAAATCAACCTGACTTTTTTGGAGTCTTTGCAACAACAGAAGAGATTGCTAGAGATACCCTCGCATATGCCTACGAAAAAGGCTACAGAATTTCTGCTCACGCAAATGGAGACCGTGCTATCGATCTTTATCTTGACATCATTGAAGAGCTCCAGGCCAAGTATCCTCGTGAGGATCCCAGGAACAGAGATATCCATTGCACTGTTGTCAATCCCAAGATTGTGCAACGTATCAAAAAACTGGGAGTTCTGCCTACGATTTTTGGTCCTTACGTATACTATCATGGCGACAAGTTGATACCAGCCTTCGGAGAGAAGCGGCTCGAGTGGATGTTCGCTGCACGGTCCTTCTTGGATGCTGGTGTAATGATAGCAGCTCACTCCGACCATCCATGTGCACCATATCCTCCTCTAATGGCAATTCATGCTCTTGTAAATAGAACAACAAAAGCAGGAAATCCAATTGGAAGAAGTCAGAGAATCTCAGTCATGGAGGCGTTAAAGCTCTATACAACTCATGCTGCATACCACCAGTTTGATGAGAACAAGCTTGGATCACTTGAAGTAGGGAAACTCGCAGACTTCGTTGTTCTCTCGGATGACATCCTTACGGTTCCAATTGAGAATATCATTGATATCATTGTAGACATGACTGTTATCGATGGAACGGTCGTCTATCAAAGAATGGGAGACTGAATGATGGAATTGTCTATTAAACGAATACGGGAAACCGTGGATGGACTCTGTCAATTCGAGAATAGAATCGCAGGTACTAAGGCTGAGCGACAGGCTGCTGACTATCTTAAGTGTGTTCTTGAAGAAATTGGATATGACGTTCTGGAGCACGAATTTCCTGTGATTGCTTGGGAACCGAAAGAAGCAACTATAGCAGTTGAAAATCCAGAAAATATGTCCATCATTTGCGCTTTGTTTCCTAACTCACCAGACGCTAAACACAAAGCTATACTCGTCGATTTAGATTCAAGTCAAGAAGATAAAGAAAAGAAACTACCAGTGTATGGTTTCACTCAATGGGGGGAGAGTCTGTATACATCACCAGATACTCCATACAATAAAGCTCTTGATGTAGGTCTGGATGGACTCATAATTACTAGCCCAGATGAGGGTGAATTGCTAAAGGTCAGAGTTGGAAACCGAGGCAAGCAACTCCAAATACCCATCTTCAGTGTGTCAAAGGAAACCGGCGAGTTATTGAAGAAGATGATGAAAAAGGATGAAGTCATCTTGGATATCAAATGCGTGTCTGAAAGGGGTCCATCAAAATCATACAATCTGGAAGCTATTCTTGAGGGAAGTGATTCCGACTTCGATATTGTACTTTCAGCTCATTACGATGCTTGGTTTTCTGGGGCATCTGACAATGCAGCTCCAGTTGCTATTGTTGTAGAGGCCGCTCGATTACTAAAGGGGTTCGTGGAACAAGGTGGGACTCTCCGACGAACCATTCGGTTTCTTCTCTACGGGGCTGAGGAAAGTGGTTCAGAGAGATTCTATTATTGGATCAACGGGTCACGTAGCTACGTTGAATGTCAAGAATCGCTCAATCGATTTGCCTTAGTTGTGAACCTAGATTCAGTTGGTTATGAAGCAACCAATTATGTTGGATCTACTTACGAATTGTTGAATTTTGCTCAGTCAGTGACTACAACAATTATGGAAGATAAAAGATTCAATCACTATTGTCCACCTGCAGATGGGAGTGACCATTGGTTCTTCACAATAGGTGGTGTTCCCACAATATACCTAATCTCTTGGCCTAGTCACCTGTATCACACACAGAATGATGTTCCAAAGGCACTTGACTTCGAATCGATTAAAGCATATACAGAATATACAGTAAACTCGTTAATTCAGTTCTCCAATGCTATTGTACTCCCTCTTGACATAATGACCACAATTGAGTTCGTGAAGAAGGCACTCAGGGAATTTAGTAAGGTCAAGGAAAATCCCTTTGAAACTCAGGAGGCATCCAATCTCACAAATCAAATCCTCAAACACAAAGAAGCACTCGAGTATCTAACACGAAACGTCAATGAATCAGACAAGAAGGAAGACGCAGCACGACTGAATGATTTCTTACGGACAACAACGGGGAGGTTCAACAGAACCATTGGACCAGTTGGTGGTGTACATGAAGCTAGCTACCTTGCCCGTCTGGCATCGATCCACGATTATGTGAAGATAAACTCTGTTCTTGGTTTGTTAGAGGAGATGTCATTCATGAAGATTCATCCCCGAACTCTTGAAGGGTACATAGAGCCTGATGATTCTCCATACAGGATATTGTAC
>JASFEF010000274.1:0-3219 GCA_050124975.1 Candidatus Thorarchaeota archaeon
CTTAGTGGACCTGAGAGAGTTGTCTGTATCTCAATCGCAGATCCAGACACCCTAAGAGACCTCGTAATCAAACTGACAAGTGCTGCACTTCGGTACAGGAAGAGGAGCTTTGAGATAAAACCCCAAATTCTGTTTGTCTTTGATGAGGCACAAGAATTCATCCCATCACAAGCTAGTGGTCATCTTGGGCAGTGTAGTGCTGCTGTTGAAAGACTTCTCAGGCAAGGCAGAAAATACGGTCTCGGAGGTGCGATTGCCACACAGAGGATTGCCTATCTGAACACAAACATCATGCAGCAACTCCATACCTTCTTTGTTGGCACTCTACCCAGACCCTACGATAGGACTGTCGTGAGCAGTTCATTCCAGATCGACCTTAGTATTCTAGACAAGACACTCGAATTTCCACCTGGGTCTTGGCTCATGTCAAGCTACATCGCAACCGGACTTGACAGTGTTCCCGTGTTTGTGAAAGCTGACAATTCAGAAGATGTCTTGAAAGAGCATATCGAGTCTATTGGGAAGAAGAAGAGCAAGAAAGGTGAACCTAAACAGACCAAGCTTACTTAGGGTTCACGCTGCATTGATTTGATATCTTCTATCTCACGGGTTTCAGCTAACTCTCCAAAAAGATGCCCGGATCTCTTTGCCTTGGTTTCGAGATAGTCTCGACTGTACTCAGTAGGTTCAACAATAAGAGGCAGACGTTCTACAATTTTGATTCCAGCTTCTGTGAGTTGACGAATCTTCTCGGGATTGTTGGTCAGGAGTTTGATGGATTTCACCTGCAAGTTGTTTAGGATATTCGCAGCAATACCATAATCACGTTCATCGGGTTTGAATCCTAAGTGTATATTTGCATCGATTGTGTCTAGACCCAAGTCCTGTAGGGCGTAAGCTCTGATTTTTTCAGTCAGACCAATGTTCCGTCCCTCTTGTCGAAGATAGAGAAGAACACCCTCACCCGCATTCTCGATGATCTTCAGAGACTCCAGCAGCTGATCACGACAATCGCATCGCTTGCTACCCATCACATCCCCTGTCAGACACTCTGAGTGAACTCGAGTCACAACTCCCTCTTTTCCCACGATGTTTCCCCTGATTATTGCCGTGTGCTCCTTACCATCACAAGGACTAATGAATCCTGCAATCTGAAACTCTCCAAATCTACTTGGAAGGTCAGCAACTGCAACTAGCTGAACACAGCACTCGTCTGTGACACACACCTGTTTCTCACTAGCTATTAGCAACATGTCAATTTGATCCTTGGAGAGCTTCATAACAATCGGAGCCTCTCGTCTGTTTCTTCTAAATATACCTTTGTGAAGTACAAAATCCGACAGTTCTAAATATCACCATCTTACCCCCAAACGAAATCGTTTCACGAGGGATTAAGTTGACCAGAGACCATAATGCTGCAGTAGAGAAGAGCCAAGCTTGGCTGAAAGAGAATACAAAACGTTATGCGTTCAAGAAACTTGAGAGAGAGGTTGTGAAGACAGGAGCTTGTGTGGAGTGTGGCTCATGTGTTGCAGGTTGTCCTGTTGATGCGATAACCGGAGAACATGTTGAAAGCAAATATGTTCCCACTCTAACTGGCAAATGCATTGCCTGCGGAACATGCTATGCGATGTGTCCTAGAACCTCAATCTTGCAGGATGATGTCATTGGAGAGTTCTCAAGTGTGTGGAAAGTAAGGTCTCTTGGAGATCACAGGCGGCAGGACGGTGGCGCTGTGACTGCAGTCCTTGGACATATGCTTGAGAAGAATGAAATCGAAGCAGCAATCGTCGCAGGTCAATCAGAAAAATTGGCGTGGATGCCGGTGGCAAAGAAGGTCACAACTAAGGACGAGCTTCTTGCTTCAGGAGGAACTATTTACACTCATGCGCAGGTCATCGCGGAGATGCATAACTGCTTCAAGGAGAATCTCTCCTCAGTAGGAGTTGTAGGAACTGCATGCAACATTGATGCAATCCAGAGAATGCAAGAACACAAGGGAAGTTATCTCAACATTGACTCAAAGACGGATGTATTCAAAATCAGTCTCTTCTGTATGGAGTCCTTTGACTATGATGGACTAGTTGGATTTCTTAAAAACGAGGGCATTGACATCGCAAAGGTTGAGAGGTTTGCAATCACTAAGGGAAACTTCATTGTGACCATAGGTGGTGAGGAGAAGAGTTGGCCAGTCAAGGAACTTGATGCAATTGCATCCTCGTCATGTGCCTATTGTACTGATCTTACCGGGATGAACTCAGACCTATCGTGTGGAAACATTGGATCAGATGATGGATGGACAACAGTTCTGGTCAGAAGCAAAAGAGGAGATAAGGTTCTCAAAGCTATGATCAAAGAGGGACTAGTGGAAGCGAAGGAGATTGATGAGAAAGCCTTGCAAGCTGTGATAAACACAGCACGATCGAAAAAGAACAAGAGATTCAAATTGATGCCACAACACTAGAATCAACTAATGATAATGAAGAGTAATGTCCTGATAACGGGTAAGCCAGGAACAGGTAAGACTACAGCAATCAAAAAGGTAGTTGACCATCTCAATTCGAGTAGTATTGCAGGTTTCTGGTCTAGAGAAATGAGAGAAGAAGGACGGCGAGTCGGGTTTGCGATTGAAACATTGTCAGGTAAGGTCGGAACTCTTGCACACGTAAATCTAAAGCGCGGACCCAAGGTGAGCAAGTATCGGGTAAATATAAAGAACATTGATTCAATTATAATTCCCGAACTGAAGATAGCACGTGAGTCAGATCAAATCATCATTATTGATGAAATTGCGAGGATGGAACTATTCTCCGAGAACTTCGCAGTTGAAGTTCGCAGGTGTCTGGACACTAAACGAGTGATTGGTACAATCCAAGAGCGCAGACTTCCTTTCATTGAGGAGGTAAGATCTAGAACTGATGTGAAACTTATCGAATTGACCATCAGTAATCGGGATCAGGTTCCTCTGCAAATCCTAAGATACCTCGGGATATAGGTGATCTATCTTACCTTTGTTCTGAAGTAAAGAACAAGAATCACCAGAAGCGATAGACCACCGAAAATCACTACTGCAGCGTATAAGACTGCTGGGACTCTCTCAATGCCTTGGCTTGTGATCTCAACCTCAATCCAACCAGTGTCAAACACAAGTTGAACGGATGAGTTGTCTTGAGCCAGAATCTTGTACCAGACTACATCACCATGCTTGAACTCACCAAG
>JASFEF010000275.1:0-3202 GCA_050124975.1 Candidatus Thorarchaeota archaeon
TACTCGGGACCACCCTCGGGAAGTCCTACCTCCTTTCTGGATGCGCCTCCTGTAAGCCAACCCGGACTCGTCAGATAATCCAGTTTTTCAACAAACCGTCTTGGCTCGTGCCTCATGAAGATGAATGTTCTACCAACTGATGTCGCTACATCACAAGCCCCTCCACTTCCAGGTAACCGAACCGATGGTTTATCATAATCACCTATCACTGTGCTGTTCAAATTTCCATGGATGTCAATTTGCGCACCAGAGAGAATTCCTAGAACCTTGGACCCGGTATGTTGATTCTGCATGTATGAGAACGCATCTGCAAGACTTCCATTATGAGAAGCCTTGTACATAACACGAGGGTCTGCAACAGTTAGTGGGATTTCCAGAAGAGTTGGATCCATGGCACCTGTTTCAAAGAAGATGACGCATTCCGGGGCACTAGTCATCTTAGCAGTGACAGCAGCTAACATTGGGAGTCCCGTACCGCAGAAGATTATATCGTCATTCCTAATTCTTCGAGAACATGCGATTGTCATCATCTCTGTACTCGAATAATCTTGGCTCATGTAGAATTCCTCCTTTTTCTATAGCCAATCTCAGGTGATGCTTTGATGGCGTCTAACCTATCTTTACCAATGAGTTCTAGATACTCGTTAAAATCACTCACACGGAACACATAGGTTTCAAGATAGTCTACGAACTTCTTATCATCTATAGCGAGTTCTCTATACTCATTTAGGTGAGTGGCGTCATAGTCATAATGAAGATAACATGCTGTCGGATGAGATCCAAATGGCTGATGGACTACCGCACCTACTAGGGTGTGAGGGAAACAGTTACGCCACGGATCTTGACGGAGTTCTTCAGACCCAACAAGTTTTTCGCATGACAGGATAACGTGTTTCGATGCACGTGCCTGTTCGATGTCAGCGAATGTTAGACCTTCAATCCTTGCTGCCCCATCTTCAGAGGCCTGATGAACATGTAGGAGTGTGACGTCTGGATTGACCGCAGGGACAAGGACTACTGGGTTTTCTTCTGTGAATGGGTCATTACTCACGATAAGTTTCTTGTCAGGTAATGATGCCCTTGAAGCTCGTTTCTCCTCGTCGATTCCCAATCGGTTCGCTATGTCAGATCCAAGACCAGAGTATGTTGGTAAGTAGGGAAGACCCATCGCACCAGCCATGAAACGAAGTGTGATCTGATAATTCGTATAGTCCTCTACAGAAATCGAACCGCGCTCAACTGCTTTTCTGAATCTGACACAGGTATTGGCAAATCGACCATTAGCACCATAAGCAATCTCGACAAGCTTGATGTAACCTCCTCCAATAAGTAAGTCCAGTGCTTGACTTCCAGAGTGCATTACTGCATGCAAGTTTCCAATCTTCTGTCTGAGAATTTCATGCACGAGTGCCATTGGATTCCGATTGACGGTGAAACCACCAAAAGAGATGCAATCGCCTTTGGAAACAAACTTCTTTACTGCATCAGCAGCTGACATGACCTTACTACTGGAGGACATTGTAACCACTTGTTTCTAAATCAGCTCACCTGCATTTGATTCTACTGCAGGATGGATTTGTAACATCAAGTAGGAACCTTTTTTCCTAGTGGGGGCTTAGGAAATTCAAGGTGCTTCAATAATGGAGTGGAAAGATGGAGCGAAATGTGTAGTATGTCTTACTTTCGATTTTGATGCATATTCAGGATGGAAAAATGTACTACGCCGAA
This sequence comes from Candidatus Thorarchaeota archaeon, assembly GCA_050124975.1. Classification (GTDB taxonomy): domain Archaea; phylum Asgardarchaeota; class Thorarchaeia; order Thorarchaeales; family Thorarchaeaceae; genus SMTZ1-45. The sequence continues at coordinate 1,729 of JASFEF010000275.1, forward strand.
ACAAAATTGAGCGAGATAATCCAGTTGTACTCTCACTTGGAGACTATGCTCCACGAGCTGCATTACCTCGTATATTGAAACTTCTCAAGAGCCACGATATAACAGCAGGCTTCTTTGTTCCTGGTGAAGTGACAGACCTATTCCCTGAATCTGTAAAAGAGATTCATAATGCTGGTCACGAAATTGGACACCATGGATACTATCACAAGAACCCAGCCCTTTTGACACCATCCGAGGAGAAAGAGGAACTTGAGCGAGGATCAAACTCACTACAGAAGATTACAGGGTACAAACCTGCAGGATATCGGGCACCTGGAGCTGATCTAAGTCCTGATACATATGCATTGCTGGTCAATCATGGACTGAAGTATGATAGCACAATGATGAATGATGACATTCCATATATTGTTGAAATCGAGGGGGAAGAGATTGTGGAGTTGCCAATGAGATGGATGCTGGATGATTGGCCCTACTTTGGTTTCAACATGTATCCTGCACTTGAATATCAAAGTGGAATCAGTAGTCAGGAAAAGGTTTTTGAAATTTGGTCAGCGGAGTTTGAAGCTCTATATGATGAGGGTTTGTATTTCATGTTGACAATGCATCCACAAATCATAGGGGTTCCTTCACGAAGTAAAATGCTTGATAGATTGATTCGACTCATGAAGTCGAAGGGTGATGTTTGGTTTGCAACACCCAAAGAAATTGCAGAATTCTGGATTGACCACGGAGGAGAATAAAGATGAAACGACTAGATGGGAAGGTTGTACTGATCACTGGAGTCGCTGCTGGAATCGGAAGAGCGACCGCCAATCTCTTTGCCAAAGAGGGAGCACGGATTGTTGGGGCTGACGTGGATGAGGAAGGTGGAAAGTCAATAGCTGAGAAGATACAGGCGTTTGGAGGTAGCATGACCTTCGTAAAAGCAGATGTGTCCTATGAATCAGATATCAAGGCACTCTTTGAGGTCACCCAAGAAATGGGAGGGGTAGATGTACTGTTCAACAATGCTGGTATTGAAGTTGCGAAGGGTCTCCTGGACACATCGGAAGAGGACTGGGAGAAGAATGTCAGTGTGAACCTGAAGTCTGTCTTCTTTTGCTGTAAGTACGCTATACAGCAGATGAAAGAAAATGGGAAGGGTGTAATCATTAACAACTCATCTGTTGCTGGTCTCGTAGGTTCATTCTCTCCTGCATATTCTGCGGCTAAGGGTGGAATCATCGCATTGACAAAGGCTCTTGCTGCAGATTTTGGCGAGTACAACATCAGAGTCAACTGTATATGTCCTGGAGCAATAGAAACCCCAATGCTGGAAAGGGTTATTGAATTTCAGGGTGATCCCACAGAGGTTCGAGCTCGGAGATTGAAGAACTACCCGCTAAATCGATTTGGATATCCACATGAAGTTGCTCAGACTGCCTTGTTCTTAGCATCAGATGAATCATCATTTGTCACTGGGGCAATAATCCCT
>JASFEF010000276.1:0-3195 GCA_050124975.1 Candidatus Thorarchaeota archaeon
TCTCACCTGTCAGTGATGCCTCATTTGTAGTGAGATTTGAAGCACTTATGATTCTGGCATCGGCAGGAATTCTGTCACCTGGGTCTAGTTTGACAACATCACCAGGTACGATTTCAAAGGGAGGTATACTCCTCTCCTTTCCCTGGCGGATGACACGGGTTTCTCCAGCAGAGAGTTTCTCGAGAGCCTCCAGTTTCTTCTGTGCACGGTACTGTTGAAAGATAGCAACAAGTGCATTGACCGTAACAATTCCAAGCCAGACAAGTGCCTGACCCATCTCATTTTCGCCTGCGGGCCCACCAATTCCGATAAGCAGCTGCGCAATAACAATGAGAGCAAATGAGCTGATTATGTAAATGGTAATCAACCAGTTCATTATTGGTGCAATATAGACCTGCCAGAATGGTCCTCGGACCTTTGGTATTGCATTTTCACCAAATTTGCTAATCCTTGCTTTTACCTCATCATCTGGCAACCCTTGTTTAGGATCAGCTCGAAGAATCTCATATACTTCCTCAAGAGGCAATGAATGGTAGGCATTATACTCGGAGTTCTCCATTGTGATGGCGTCTTCTTCGGACAAAGCTACTACCTCTCAAGGGTATTCATGATGTAGTCTTTCTACAGATAAATCAAACTCGAATGTTCCTACCTCAAGTCCGACACTCGCAGCATCATCTCTGGACCTTTTGAAGGTTTCCGGTTCAGTATCCTTAATGAATTAGACACAGATACGACTATACCGTTGCCGATAGGTTCATGTGGTCTGGAGTAAGGGTTCACAAACCATATGCACGTCAAATGAGCTTGGTTTCCATGATGGATGATTATTACTGGCGAAAACAACCTAGAGGAGATAGATCTAGCGGTACAAAGATTATCGCGACCATCATTATCCTGATGATTGTCATCTCATCCGGGTTGATCTTTCTCATCCCAAGAGGACTCCCAATAGGTGGTCCAAGTACCAAAGTGAGAGTTGCCGTCCTGGACTCAGGAGTCGACATTGATCTGGGACTACAGGGAAGAGTTGTGGAAGAGAAGAGCTTTATTGACCCACAATATGGATACACTGTCGCTGATCCAACAACAGCAGATTCACATCCTGATGATGTGCCACATGGAACATTGGTGGCTAAACTGGTGGCTGAAACCCCCAATGCCCAGATAGTGAATGGGAAAGTTATAGGACAGAATGGCACAGCCACTTCAGTTGGACTGGCGGCATCAATCTACTGGGCTGTGGAACAGAACTGTACTGTCATCACTATGAGTCTTGGTTCCAGTCCGGTGCTTGGAGACCCACTAGAAGATGCAGTTGACTGGGCTTTCGCAAAAGGTGTTGTAGTTGTATCTTCTGCTGGGAATGAGGGAGATAGTGGTGTTGCAGGTAACAGTATCTCGTCCCCTAGTGTCTTCGAGAAATGTATTTCAGCTGCTGCACTCTATGAAGACGACAGACCTGCTGAGTTCTCATCGACAGGACCAACGTTTGAGAGGTACATGAAGCCCGATATCAGCGCTTATGGATACGCTGACTATGGATCAAATCGATACTATGGAACTAGTTTTGCAGCTCCTCGTGTCGCAGGAGCAGCTGCATGGCTCATAGGACATTCAGTGGACAACAACATCACATACACTCCTGGTTCAATCATCACCGCCATGATGAAAGGGGCGGACCCATTGATTGAGTATCCAAGTTATTTGGTTGGAACAGGCAAATTGAATGTTCAGAATGCTCAATCCCTTCTTGATACAACTTCTCAGGAAGGTGAGTTGCCAGAGCTAAGTTTTGTCTTTCCAGCAACCTTGCCAATCGACTATGAGAAGCTCTTCTATGATGATATCTACAAGTTCAATATCAGACTTCTCACGTCAGGATACACAACATTCACAACAATGATCACCGGTGATTCTCCAGGGATATTCGATATTCCTTCGTCTATAGCTGTGAATCAGAGCCGCATCTTTCCGCTCACAGTCAACCTACCTTCATCTGGACCAGCTGTAATCAATCACACGATCAATTTCATTTCATCAGATTTCGGAGAAACCAGTCTGGATGTTTCTTTTGAGCTGTCTGAAGCAATTGCCAAAGTGGCATTTGACATCAGCCATACCTCTTGGTCGATTGACTCCTATGATGGCCAATTTCGAGAGTTTTACAAGGAGTTGACTGCAAATGACATCTCAGTAACAGAGATTCGAAACAGCTCAGAGATAACCCTGACAACCCTCCAGCAATTCGATTCAGTAGTCATTCTTGACCCATGCGTCTATGACTACAATGAAACCATACCGTCCGAACCTACTGTCTACTCGTTACCATTCTCAGTGGCAGAGAAACAGGCCTACGAGGACTACTATAATGCAGGGGGAGGCATATTCCTGGCAACCTTAGGTGCAACTTTTACCAACATAACACAGGTTAACGACTTCCTAGGCTTCTCAGGATTTGAGCTCACAGAACAGGAAGTACCCTCAGGAGGGAGTCCGGTGCTCATCGATAAACTTGACCCCCACATCATCACATCAGGAATCAGTGGGTTTCATTATGACGGAGCGACTGTGATTATACCCGATAATGGCACACGACTGGCATATTACCCTCCTACAGCTCCTGTTCTGGGATGCAAAGAGGGTGTAGGTGGTGGAAGAATCGTTGTGACTGGAACCAACTTTTTCATTGACAACTATGCGCTGCTTGGAGAATATGGTTATGGTGATAACGCACTATTGGCATTACGGATAGTCCTTTGGACCACAGGTCTATTGGTCTGATACCAAAGTGTATCTAGAAACACTATGATTGCCGGTATTTACTTCTTTAAATATAAAAAGGGGCTTTCCTGCTTCACTAACAACCTTTCCGAGTCGAAGTCGGAACTGCTGGTGACGTGAGGTTCACTCGGGTCACCAGCTCACCGACATTTTTCTTTTCAACAACGTTGTCTATACCAGCATGCTTAACATAGGAGTGTGCAGCGACCTCGATAGTCTGGGTGTGAATTAGAGAATTGGCTAGATCCACCAAAGCATCCTATGCGGTGCTTGCTGCTGTCACAATGGCGCACTTCCTAAATCATGTGTACACTGGAGCGCTATCTCCATTTCTCCCCTTGATACAGATTGACCTGAGTCTGAATTACACAGAAGTTGGAGTCATCACAAGTGCGGTAGTACTAGCGATGA
>JASFEF010000277.1:0-3170 GCA_050124975.1 Candidatus Thorarchaeota archaeon
CAGATGAGTCCGACTTTCTTGTCCTTCAGGCGATCCCGGATCTTGTAGGCCGCTGCTAGGGGTGCAGCACCAGCCCCTTCAGCAAGGGTGCGTGCATGTTGTATCATCCATACGGTGGCTCTCATGATATCCTGTTCACTCACAAGTACGAAGTCATCCAAGTACGCCCTCAAGATTCTCTGGGGAAGTTCGAAAGCGGTCCCTGTTGAGAGACCCTCAACTGATGTGCGGTTTGGCCGTTCGACAAGTTTTCCCTCTCTCCATGAGTCATGGGCTGCTGGAGAAGCCTCGGACTGGACGCCAATGACCTCGATCTCTGAATTGATGGACTTAGCTGCAATACACGTGCCTGCAGCGCCACTTCCTCCCCCTACTGGTACGATGATTGTTTCAATGCTGGGTTCCTCCCGGAGCATCTCAAGGGTTTCAGTGGCCACCCCAGCAATCAAGTGTGGTTCATCCCCAGAGTGAACATAGCGATAGCCATGCTCTTCTGCCAGCTGTTCGCAGTGGATTCTTGCCTCGTCGAATGTCGCTCCATGGAATACAATTTCAGCACCCAGTGCCTTCAGGGCTGCTACTTTTGTGGGGTTGGATTTCTCTGGCATGACAACTATTGCCTTCACTCTAAAGATTCTTGATGCATAAGCAATCGACTGACCATGGTTCCCAGTGGAGGCCGCAATGACTCCTCTCGATGCCTCTTCATTGGTGAGTTGCGATACCAGATTAACCCCTCCACGTACTTTGAACGCTCCCACGGGTTGTAGGTTTTCATGCTTGATGTAAACAACAGCCCCGACCAATTCATTGATAGCTGTGTAACTAAGCAATGGTGTGGGTTTCAGGTATGGAGCAATTCGAGTCTGTGCAGCGAGAACATCTCGAAATGTTGGGATTTTCATCTCATCTAGCCTTCTATCATTCAGGAAGGTCAAATCCAAGGGTCGACTCAATCATGTCTATCCATCTCATCTGCTGGGTCCACATTTGTCCAGCGCTTACACCGCCATCCACAACCAAAGCATGTCCAGTGACAAAACTCGAGTCGTCACTTGCTAACCAGAGTGCTGCATTGGCAACATCCTCAGGGAGTCCAGCACGTCGAATTGGTTGACCCTTTGCAAATAGGCGCTTCAAGTCTTCATAGGTCTTGGCACTGTCAGCACTAGACATACCTTTAGCCGCACCGAAAATAGAGGTTACAATGGATCCGGGACAGATACTGTTCACGCGGATCTTGTGATATGCTAGTTCCATGGCCACCGTCCGAGTCAGCTGGATTACAGCCGCCTTGGCAGCACTATAGGGGTGGTTCTGAGAAACACCACGCAGACCAGCAACACTTGAGATGTTAATCATGCTCCCGCCACCATGCTTCTTCATGATCGGAGTTGCATGCTTCATGCCAAGAAACACTCCACGAAGGAGAATGCCTATTGTTTGATCAAACCCTTCGACGGACACAGTTTCGATTTCTCCCTTGACACCACCCATCCCAGCATTATTGACAATGCAGTCCAGACGACCATAGGTGTCCACAGCATGATCGACCATGCCCTTTACATCGTCTTCTAGGCTAACATCAGCATGTACATATGATGTATTCTTTCCAAGGCTCTTAGCAAGCTTCTGACCCAGCTCATCTTGGATGTCAGAAACGACAACCTTAGCCCCTTCCTTAGAGAATATCTCTGCAATTGCCTTTCCAATGCCACTTGCACTACCAGTTACCACAGTGACTCTATCATCTAACTTTCCCATGTTCTCACATCCTACAATTCATGTTGTCCAAGACAATTACGAAAGTAGTGAAAAGAAGTAGATGTTTCCTCCATTTCTTCTTTGTTGTCAGCAGAAGGCAGGAACTACTAGAGTGTCTATATCAAGTGTGTCCAAACGTAATGTGAACATCTGTGAGTGCAGATGCTGCATGGATGCTGTTTCATCTTCGTGACTCGTTTTTTCCTGTGGGTACTTTTCTCTCCCATTCCAGTCACCTCACATAGCTGCGAGTCTTGGAAACAACTCTAGAGCACCCTTTCGTGCAATAGACTTCAAGTCTTCTTCATCAAAGATTTCGGAAGATTTCAGATCGCTCAAGACTAGAGAGGCCATCAACCTCGGAGCTGCACCCAAGTCAGTTCCAAGAACAATATGGGATGGATCTAACAGCTCCTTGAGGGTTCTCAGGGAGCTAGGAGCGGTCACTGCTGTTGTGTCGTAATACATATTCTTCAAGAGACGCAGTCCGGTTGCGGGTCCTTGTTTTCGAAGTATCAGATCATAGAGAGACCTTAGTTTCTTGACTTTGTCACGTTGCCGATATTCCAGTATACTGATCCTCCATGCAAGATAGGGAACAGCCCCTCCTCCGTGTGGGAGAATGAATCTGATGTTTGGATTCCTGTCAAGTACTCCACCGTAAACCATGTTCGCGACAGCTCGAGTTGTGTCAAAGGGCCACTCGATGTGAACGACTGGGACATCGGGCTTCCTCATGTCTGCAAATGGCGGGTCATCAGGATGAACAAAGACGACTGCCTTGCGTCTGTTCAACTCAGCAAAGAACTCCTCAAGCTCAGGATCTCCCAGGTACATTCCATCAGAGTTTGAGAGTAGTACAACACCATCGAGATGAAGTTCATCCATTGCATAATCAAGCTCTGCAAACGCTGCATCTATGTTGGGTAAAGGTATGGATGCCAATGCGCCAAAACGAGCAGGATGTTTTCGTATCATCTCCGCCAGGTAGGCGTTTGTCTTTTTGGCTAAGCCTGTGAAGAACCCGTTGTTCTTGATATGCAACCCCGAGGCAGGGATTGAGAGAATCGCCTTGTCTATTCCCACCTTGTCCATATCTTTCAAACATTCTTCAGGATTATATGTGGGAATAGGTACTCCCGACAGCTCAGTGATTCCCCTCTTTGCGAGGTCTTTCACATAGAAATCTGGTATGAGATGGTGATGGAGATCAATCCAATCATAGTCGTCTGACATCTTCTTAACCACACATATTCGAGTTCGACTCGAATTCATATTCAATAGACTGCGAGAACCTTATTAAGTTTTCGAATTTGACTCGAATTCGATTTCTTTATATCTCAGGATGTTATAACCAACATCGAAGATGAGAAAATCCAAGGCCAAGCAAAAAATAGTAGAAACAG
>JASFEF010000278.1:0-3149 GCA_050124975.1 Candidatus Thorarchaeota archaeon
GGTAAGATTCAAGAGGCCGACTAGAATAGCCTTGAATGTCAAGCCAGCAGAGGAAGTTAGATTGAAGAAATGCTCTGTCCTAGTCACAGGAGCGGCGGCACCTGGATTCGTGAGTATTGTGAAAGCGCTGAGAGCCAGCACCACATACAAAATGAAACTAATTGGTTCTGACTATGTTGAAACCCTCAGCTCAAACGAATATGTTGAGGAAAGTTTTGTACTGCCAGACAACAGAAGCCCGGAGTTTGCTGAAGCACTACTTGATCTCTGTGTCAAGATGAGTATTGATGTGGTTCTTCCGATCCGTACTGATGACCAACTCCCAATCTGCAGGAAATTGGCTGATTTTCGAAAAGCTGGAGTTGAGCCTGCCATTGTGACAACAGATCCAGACCTACTTGATTCATTGCTTAACAAAAGAAAACTGATGGAGTATTGCAACGAAGTTATTGGTCTAGAAACACCCAAGTTTCTGTATTCAGAGCACAAGAACGGGTTAAGAGATGCTGTAGAGAGGTTGGGCTATCCTGATGTTCCCGTGGCAATCAAACCGAGTTACTCCATGGGTAGTCGAGGATTACGAATTCTTGATGAGAAGATTGATCGACGAAAGCGTTTCTTTGATGAAAAGCCTTCAGGAATTTACTCTACACTTGATGATGTGCTTGCAATCATAGGAGATGACTTTCCAGAAATAATCGCAATGGAGTATCTACCTGGAAATGAATACACTGTTGATGCACTATGTAGAAAAGGTCAGACGTTCGCAGTTATTCCGAGATTGAGAAAAAGACTGACTGGAGGTATAACAACAAGTGGAGTTGTTGTCAAAGACCACAATTATGAAAGCATTAGAAACAGCGTTGAACAGATCGTGGAGGGTTTTGGGCTCTCATTCAATGTAGGAACTCAATTCAGGGAATCGAGTAGTGGAATCCCACTTCTGCTAGAAGTGAACCCAAGACTTCAAGGTACTACTACAATGAGCGTTGCAGCGGGTGTAAACATTCCCGAACTGATGGTGCAGATGGCGCTTCAGGAGTTTGACTATGACTTCAAGCCAAAAATCAAGTGGGGCTTGGAAATGCATCGAGTCTGGTTGGAGATTTTCAAAGATGACAAACAAGTCTGGAAAAACGAATAATCAAACACTCATCGTTTTCGATTTTGACGGAACTTTGGTCTTTGAGGACGGGACACACGAGGATTTTGATGTAATAAGGCAACTTATCCAGAATGGGTTTGAAACCTCAATTGCCTCAAGAAATGACAAGTATCATGTTGAACACGAGCTTGATCAACTTGAGATATCAGACTTGTTTACCTATGTGATGGCTGATTTCAGACCCAAGTCATATCAGCTGAAGCATATCCTGTGGCTCTTCTCGAGAAAAGGTATCGAATTTGCAATTGTCATCTTTGTTGACGACTACTTGCCCAATATTGAAAGGATAAAGGCTGATCTGCCAGACGTTATTTGTTATCAATATGGAGTTGATATTTCTTCAATTACCAGTTTACTTCAATTGGTTGAAGATACAAGGGTTTGATTCTTTCCATATTTGGCGCCAAACAAAAACAAGCCTGATGATATATTGACGAGGCATTGTTACATTTCTTACAAGGATATGTATGAGAGTCATACGTCCGTTATATGCTGCTATTTGCCTGGATTTGACCTACATTTTATATGAAAATGATGCTCTAGTTTCCAGTGGAAGTTGAGGTCGGTTGAAACACCGTCTCAATACACTCGCAGCGAGTTGAGGAAACTTGAGCCAAAAACCGAAAAAGACGAAAGCCAAACCAATTCAGGTGCGTGGTTTAGGTCTGTCTATCAGACTATTCAGACTGCACAATATACCACTGACTCCCAATCAGATAGTAGCCAAACTGAAAGAAATAACATATGCTCCGACTTCAGGTAAGAGTAAGAAATTAGGAGCAGGTTTCAGCAAGGTGAAACTAGCTGGGAAGACAGTAACAGCCGATTTCATGGCTGATTTCCGAGTAGTTGTTAGGACTCATGGGAAAGAAGGATACTCCACAAAGCCATACTATTCTGTAGATAATGGATTCGTTCTTATCAAGCTCGATCGAAAAACTGTAGAAGTTCGAGGATCAGAGAGAATTGCTCGTCGAATTCGAAGTCTGCTTGCTACAGAAACTGGCGCGACTCTTTCACCACTAAACCTGAACGGTGGTGCAAAGAAACTCTACGACATGGCAACAGATGTAGATGCTGTCCTTGTGACTGGTGTAGAGAAGGGAAGCCTTACTCAAGCTGAGTTCAAGGGTCTTGGTCTTCAGAGTGAAGAAGAAGTCGGTATGTACACGCGTAGATACAAAGGAGAGATTGCCAGATTCAGGGGTATGTTTGAATATCCGAGTCCTCGTACAACCCTCAAGACTTCAGTGAATGGAGCAGCAGGGTCCATAATGATCTGGACAAGTGATGAACTAAGTGACAGGAATGTTCGTTGGATTGTCAAGATGATGGAAGACTCAGCACCACCTCCAGAAAGATAGTTGGCTCAAAATCGCGTAGTGGATGAGGGTCTCGAAGCCCCTTCCCCTACTATACTTCTTGATTTATTCTACATCCAGTCTTTTGCCTTTCTTTTGATTGCAATGATAGTTCGAGTGTTGTCAATATACCATCGTGTCTTGTCTCTGAAAATTGGCCAAAACTCGAAGAATGTCTGTGGGTCCTCAGTTTCTAATAGCAGGAACCCACTCCAGTCAGAGCCCCATGCATACTTATAGTCACCGATAATTTTGAGATGTTCTGGCCAGCTATCTTTGCTAAACTCCTCCCAGAACTCCTTTGCCTCTCCGGCCTGTTCTGGAGTCATTAGTTGAAACCGATAGAATACAATGAAGGCATAGGTCATCTGAAGACACCTATTTCTTGGAACTGGTTGCAGATTAAAAAGATTCGCGCTGTCTGATTTCTATGAAGAAGTTTTTCAGTACGATGGATTAAAAAGTTTGAACACAGACTTTGAGGTCGAGGGACATGCCTCCAGCTTCAAATGACATTCTTAGACGAGATTTTCAGCATGGCAAGGTAGCCTATGGGTTTCAATGGAATACTATGCATCATAAGAGCCTAGGTCATAAGGAGGGTGACTTGGCATCATTATGGG
>JASFEF010000279.1:0-3145 GCA_050124975.1 Candidatus Thorarchaeota archaeon
GTTATTCCTAGAAGTAACATGTTGAATCCTGCAGCAATTAGAACTGAGAGGACAGCAATATCCAATAGGTCTTGGTTTCCCGTTAACCATCCATCAAAGGCAGCTATGCCGCTGATGACAGCTTCCGGCATGTTACTTGCAAGGCTTGATAGCATTCCTGCAACATAAGCTGTGTATCCTAAATGCCCCGCCGCACTTTCCATGCCTTCGACAGCCCATTCAGATGGTCTGAATGCAAGCCATGTTCCGACTACAAGACCAAGAACGAGTACTATTGTTGGCTCTATCCCTGAGAATCTCAGATAGAAATAGAAAATGATTAAGCTGAAGAAAAATATGAGCTCTTTTCTTCCAGCGACTAGCGAGTCTCTTACTCCATGGTATTGGTCATGAGTATTCATGAACTGTTCGATTAGAGATTCCCCCGTGGGTAATCTATTTGCCTTTTGTTGAATTCAACCTGACTATTAATAATGATGGTTTTCTACGCACCAATTATTTGAGGTTCGTGTATCTTGCTCCGCTCCCTGTGTTCAGCAGCACAACATCTTCGTCATAGTCTATCTTTCCAGACTCGATCAAGTTCCACAGTCCACATATGCCAACAGCTGCTTCTGGACAAATATCAAGACCCTCTAGTTTTCCTGCAGTTCTTCGAGTAGGTTCAATCTCCTGATCCGCAACGGCCACTGCACTACCACCAGAGTTTCTGATTGCACTAAGAATGAGTCTGCCTGCAAATGGGCTTGGCACCCTCAATCCTAGAGCTTCCGTTTCCCCATTCACCCAAGGCTCGATGTTCTCGGTTCCTTTTTCTATTGCCCGAACGATTGGAGCACAACCACCACTCTGTGCCGCATACATTCGTGGTCTTTCAGAACCGATTAATCCTACTGCTTCAAGTTCATCAAATGCCTTCCAGATACCGATGATAGCAGTGCCTCCACCTGTTGGACAGATGATGGCATCAGGAACCACCCACCCCATTTGTTCGCAGATCTCAAATCCAAGAGTCTTTTTCCCTTCCACACGATAAGGTTCCTTTGTAGTTGAAAGATCTATCCAATCTCCATTCTGCTCTTTCATGATCTTTCCTGCATCTGTGATATTTCCCTTCACCCTAGTTGTCACTGCACCAAAGAGTTCACATTGAGTGAAGAATGGTTCAGGCGTGTCCTCAGGCATGAAGATATTCGCTTCAAGCCCCGCAGCTGCAGCATACGCACTAGTAGACACAGCAGCGTTTCCTGCGGAGGGTAGCGCAAATGCCTTTGCACCTAATTCGAAGTGCCTAGAAACGGCGGCGCAAAGTCCTCGGTCCTTGAAACTTGTCGTCGGGTTTTGCGCTTCATCTTTAATGCGGAGTATGCGAAGACCCAGATGTTTTCCGAGACGTCTAGAAAGAAGCAGTGGTGTCCAGCCCTCACCAAGGCTGACAACGCATGAGGGGGATTTTACTGGTAGCAGTTGTGAGTATCTCCACATGGAGTTCAAGTTTGATGGAAATTCGTCTTTCGCAATGTCTTCTCTCACACCAACTAGGTCATAGACTGCAAAGAGTGGAGACCCACAGACGCAATACGCAACCATACTCTCAGGTGAGTATTTCTTCCTACATTGTGGACATTCAAGATGTGAGATGTGCGATATCAAAATACTCACGTAATTACATGAACACTTAGCCTTATTTGTACCTGTCACTCAGGTTTTGCGGAAATACAATACATTGGGATGCTTATGGGCGAGTTAAAACGAACAACCTTGCCATTCACATCACTGGTTGGTCTAGAACGGTTGAAGCTAGCCCTTATTCTCAATGGTATCAATCCACAAATTGGCGGGGTCCTCATCTCAGGACCTAAGGGTACAGGAAAGACAACTGTGGTTAGAGCCTTAGCTGACCTGTTGCCTGAAGTAGATGTCGTTGTTGATTGTAGATTTGGCTGCAATCCAAACAATCGTGATATGTTGTGTGCTGACTGTAAAAACAAAGTTGACTCTGGGAAGAAGCTCAAGTCTGAAACACGAAAGATGCGCGTTGTCAACTTACCTCTATCTACAACAGAAGATCGTTTGATTGGAGCACTGGACATCGAACGTGTCCTGCAAGATGGGATTCAAGCATTGAAACCAGGTATCCTTGCAGAAGCCCATCAAAATGTTCTCTATGTTGATGAGGTTAACCTGTTGCCTGATCACTTGGTTGATAACCTCTTGGATGCAGCTGCAACAAAAATCAATGTTATTGAACGTGAAGGAATTTCGATAGCTCATCCCTCTGATTTTGTATTGATAGGCACAATGAATCCAGAGGAGGGCGAGTTGAGACCTCAACTTCTAGATAGATTCCCACTACATGTTGCAGTCGGGAGTCATCATTCTGTCGAGGATAGGATGCAACTTGTTAGGAGAAATCTGGCATTCGAGGAGGACCCTGAAAAGTTCAGAGATAGCTGGTCCCCCCAACAATCTGAGCTTAGAGAGCAGATAATTCGTGCAAAAGAACTCATCAGGAATGTTGTCCTTCACGATACACATCTTAGGGCTATTGCAATGGCTTGTGATGCTCTAGAAGTGGACGGCGTACGACCTGATATCATTATCAGCAAGGCTGCAATCACCAATGCTGCATTGGACGGTAGAAAGGAAGTCAATCTTGATGATATGAAACTTGCATCGCAACTTGTACTCAGTCACCGAACAAGAAGGGGTGGTCTCTTAGAACCCCCCACGCCAGATGATGTGGACAAAGCCATCACAAAAGCTGCTGAGGTAGCACAAAAGAAAGAACGTCGTAAGTCACCAACCGAAGTTCCAGAGGAAGAAGAAGACAAATCTGGACCCCGTCTAAGTGGAGGAAGGTTCGGGCGGGGGGACAAATTTGCCACTGGCGGAAGACAGGAAGGCAAAAAAAAACTCCGAGAGGAGTAAGGAATCCTAGGGGTAACCCCATAAAGGGGACAATCTGTGCAATTATGATGGTTGTAACTTTCATCTGGTTTGCGTGGATATATGTCAGCCCAATCAACTGGCTTTTTGGAACACAGATTTTGCAATTTCCCACTGCACCAGCACTGATCATCGACACTATTGTCATAGCTCCTGCAATCTATCTCATTGTAAGAAAGTGGTTGGAGGTCATGAC
>JASFEF010000280.1:0-3113 GCA_050124975.1 Candidatus Thorarchaeota archaeon
TTCGTTCTTTCTTTCTTCGAAGCTCGCGACGGTCCGAGAAACGTTTCTGTAGTTTTTCCTGCTCTCGCTGTTCTTTGGCTGCTTTCTTCTGTCTGTTACAATTAATTCTGGCCGCACGTCCTAGGGCAGTAACTCGCTCTGCTTCTGCATCGTTGCCAGCCTTCTTGTACAACTTTCGTGCTTTCTCCCAAGCATCAACTGCTGGACAGAAATCATCCATACGAGCATATGCAGTGGCCTGTGCATCAAACATGTCTGGGTCGTTCTTCACATAGGAGGTGTAGCCTTCAAACGCCTTGGCCGCCTCCGCCCAGTCTTCCAGCTCCATGAGGACTAAACCAAGGTTTCGTATTGCCGTTGGGTACTCCTTCTTTCTTATGATGGCTCTCCGGAGATGTTTGACAGCATCCTGAAGCTTGCCATCCTTGTATGCCACCATGCCCATAGTATTCTCAACAGAGGCATCTTCTGGATCCAACTCAGACGCTTTCTTGAGTGCCTTCATGGCAGACTTATGCCTCCCAGCTCTGAGATGAACATCGCCTCGAATTAACCAGGCTTCTGCATTGTCTGGTTCGAGCTTGGTAGCGGTTTCAGCAGACTTGATTGCTTCTTTCCATCGTTTCAGCATCCCAAAGGCAATTGCCCTACGAATAAATGCTGGAGCCAGGTCATCTTTCAATCCCAGAGCCATGTCAAAACTCTTGATTGCAGGTTCAAACAGACCAAGTTCCAGCTCAATATCACCAACACGGACCCACACACCCCACTCATTTGGAGCAAGCTCGCTGATTTTACGAACACACGTCAGTTCTTCTTTAGTTCTGCCTAGTGCATGAAGAGCTGAGGCTTTGTCATGCATGATTTGAACATCATTCGGGGTGAACCTCAAAGCACTATTGAATGCCTTAAGAGCATCATTCGCTTTCTCTGGACCCAAAGCTAACAAGACCCGACCTCGGTTAGTATATGCTGGTGATAGATTCTTGTCCAACTGTAGTGCTTTGTCGAAGCAGCGAAGAGCCTCTCCAAACTCGCGTTTCTGAGCATGAAAGACACCCTTTGCATTCCAAGCAGATGCATCATCTGGATTTGCCTCTAGATGTCTATCGACTTCTCTCAATGATGCGTCAGTGGGGTCCATAATTCTTCGCTCTTCCACTGGATACTTCACTGAAAAGAGTTGAGATGTCTGACAAAGCATCTTGCGATGGATACAAGAGTGTGTTTGTCAGATGTCCCAAAGTCATGAAGTTGGAGAACATCTCAGCAGTAATATTCGACCTTGGAGGGACTCTCTACAAACCGGTCTCTGACATGTGTGGACTCACTAGGGATTTCCTATGCGGTGCCGGATTAGGGGAGGAGAAGGACTTCTCTGACGAAGTTATTTTGGAGGCAATCAAAGGACCTGATGAGTGGTTGCACAACTACATGGTAGAAAATGATGTTGACATCCATTGGATGCCAGACCATGATATGTGGATTGAGTATGATCGCATGCTTCTTGAAACCCTTGGAGTTAAGGACCGTGAGGATGTAGTATTAGACTATCAGAAGCAATGGGACCGGTTCCATGATATAGCAAGTCCAGAGCTCATGGAAGGTTGCCGCGAAGGTCTTCAGGAATTGAAGAACCGAGGATTCAAACTTGCAATAGCATCAAACAGATTCTCAGACCCTACACCCCTTCTGGAGGACTCGGGAATTCTTCACTTATTCGATGCTGTTGAGTATACAAATACTCCAGGTTACAAGAAGCCATCTCCATACCTCCTTGCAAAGGTAGCAGCCATGCTGAAGGTCAATCCTCATAGATGCGTATATGTTGGGAACATCGTTGAGTTTGATGTGGTTGCCGCCACACGAGCAGGAATGATTCCAGTATTACTGACATGGTGTGATCCTGAGGAGGAAGAGAGAATCACTTCAGACACCGTGGTAATTGGTCACATCAAGGATTTGATGGAGATACTCTGAATCCCTTCATGTATGAATACCTTCATTACGTCAAAGGACAGGCTGGTTGAATAAGATGAAACTTAGACTCCTTACGTCGGTGCTGTTCATGACAGTTCTCATGACTCCGATGTTTGTCCCAGTTCTCGCTCAATCGAACCACACGCTTGAGTGGGGAGTGAGTCCTGGAGAGGAGTTTACGTATGTTCTCCAAAGAGCGTTTTACGCTGACAGTAGCAGTGAAGAGTTCTTAGAAGCCCAGCTTCCGTTCATTGCAGAGTTGCAACCAGGACAAAAAACCATCCTTGAAATTGATCACCTTGATACGATTGCAACACTGATTAATGAGTCCTCACAACTACCTCGGTCTTACTGCAACATGTTGAGAGAGAATGATTCTGCTGTAATCTTGTCAGACCAAATCGGCCTAGTGATTCCGATTGGTGACTGGGGATTTCTGAATGAAGTTGAGAACATCACAGGAACCACAGGTCTGTCATTGGTGGATACCGAGAATGAATGGGGAACCATTGGGACTGGCGTCATCTCTGGTTCTGGAGGAAGTGACATCAATGTTCGTATCGAGATGCGATACGAGAAAGAAAACGGAACATTGAGCTATCTCAGGCACAGATACACCACTCTCGGAAATGACCTCATCGATATGATCTTTGTACACTGGTATCCAGGAATGCCGACCATCGTTGGCGGGGGAATTCAGACAACAACTCTGATAATCATCGCTGTGAGTAGTCTGGCAGGATTGGTTATAGCATTCGTTGTGTATCGGGGTGTGAAGAGTAGGAAGTCTGTTGCACAAATGCTTGGCGAGTAGGTGATAGAATGAAACCAGATGAGAAAGAAGCTAAAAGGATTGAGTGTCGGAAGGATGGAGATATTGTGAAACTCAACATGGATGATCTGGTGTCCTTTGAGTTCTTCCGTCATGGTTCCGTGGGAGAGAACATGGAGTTCGAGATTGGTGATGAGTCAATTCTCAAACATCTTCGTACTGAAACGGAGTACATACATCCAGAGAAGATGAAGTACCACGATTGGACAGGCGGAGATGCAGAAAAGGGATTGTGGTTCTTTGAAACCGTTGGAACCGGAAAAACATCCCTGACTGTCAAGAAGATCTTTAGGGGAACCTT
>JASFEF010000281.1:0-3090 GCA_050124975.1 Candidatus Thorarchaeota archaeon
TACAGGCTTCTTATTGAGCTTTCTCACTCAAGACAACAAGTCTTTATGAGGCCTCATAACTCAATAATACTGCACGCAATCGGAGGGAATTATTCTGTCTGATGAATCCAAACCCAAGTCATCATCTGATGAGGAGCTTCTTGATGTAGGATCAATGTTCCGAGGGACAGCCACAATAACACTTGTTGCTCAGATTGTTTCCGCAATTATGCTACTTGGCGCTGCCACGGCATATGTTCTCCGGGACTATGTTACACTCATTCAACCAGATGTTGCGATATTCCTCTTACTAGTAGGGGCAATGCTGACCCTCTTCATTTTCCTAGGCGCCATTAGCTTCTTTGTCAGATTCAATCGTCGTATTGGTCGGATTGTTATCGCAGAGGGAGTCGGTGAAGTGGATCTCAACCGACCAGGAGCAAAGTCTGTCGTCATTATCTATGGGCTTGCAGTTGGTTTCATTCTGATTCTGGGCATATATGGTTACTATCTCCTTTGGATATACTTCCTTGCTGCTCAGGCTGCCACTTCACTCAGCTTCTTTGGAATGTCGCTGTCTGTGGGAATATTTTTCATTGCCTTCTTGGTCCAGATTGTGATTACGGTGATTGGTCGGACTGCTACAACGATGATTCGGAAAGTCTTAGCTGAAGACGAATAGTCTTAAATTGGGGGCAGTGAGGACCCATTGAAATAGGAGGCTTGTTAGTGCAAGACGAAACCCTCTCTGAGGAATCACATGATTCTCAATCTACCGATATTGCTCCAAAGCCCTTTCGTTGGGCTTTTTGGCAGATTGCCTATATCATAGGTCTCGTTATCATCATAGGACTATTTGTCTTGGAAGCAATTGGTGTTCACCTCGCAGAATTCACACTAGCAATTGGAGAGCTTATAGGAGGAGTCTTACTAATTGGTGGAGCATGTGAGGCATTCGTTATCTCTGTTGAGGGGATTGCACATAATTACAACATGACTGACTACGTGTCAGGTATCTATGCAAGTATTGCCAGCACCATTCCTGAGCTCTGTGTCTTGGTGTTCTTGATTCTTGGTGGACAATACGAGATGGCTTGGATTCTCGCACTTGCTACAATCTTCATGAATTCACTAGTGTTTGCACTCTACACGTTGATACTTCCAAAGGATGAACATGGAGACTTCAAACTCCCTGATGCAATCATGTGGGTGGGCTCAGACCTTCTCAGTATGGGTGCAGTGATTTCACTCTCAGTAGGACTATCAATGGTCCTCGTACATCTATTCCCAATGACAAACGACAATGTCCTTATCCCACAGGCTCTTGACTCTGGTGAGTTGATTCTCTTTGGACTTTGTCTACTAAGTGTTTTCGTTGTCTATCTTTACCGAATCACGAAGTACTATGGGAAATGTGACCCAACATCAGAAGATCCATACTTGGCATGTGAGATTGAGCATGATGTCATAGACAAACGAACACTTGCCATCTACCTTATACTTGCAGCAATTGGTGCTCTACTTGGTGGCGAGGCATTATCATCATTCGCGCACTTTACAATTGAGGAGGTTGGTCTACCGATAATTCACGCAGCTCTTCTACTTGTGATTTTTGCCGGGACGCCTGAGTATATCATCGTAGCGTCATCCCATCGGAAGAATGAGATTGAAATTGCACTCAGCAATGCGTTTGGGGGCATTGTTCAAGTCTTCTTCGTCATCTTTGGATTTACGATGGTCATATCTGGTCTCTTTGGGTTCTTCGATCCTATGCATCTTGGTATTGGGATACTACCAATAGAGCTTTATTCGGTTGTCCTGTTACTCTACGCTTTCCCGACGATGTTCATACTGCGAGTCATGATAGCCGATGATTCAAAAATCAATGCACTAGAATCAGCGGCAATGATTGCAGTCTTTGTTATGATGCTGTATATTCTGCTGTTCTATGGTGGAATCTGACCCTTAAGCACAGAAATTGGAGCTCAGAAATGACGATACTCGCCCAGAATCTGGACCTTGATGATGCACTCTAAGGATACAAACTCGTCAGCATCCTTTGTTTCACCATGCCTAATGCCGACGACATCCTCTCCAACAAATGCAACGCGTCCTTCAGCGACAATCATCATTCCTGGCCCATAGAATCTGATTCGCTCTTCCGACTTTGCGGCATCGAGCAAAACACTCAGCAGGGTCGCATCCTTCTCGAAGTCCGACATGATGCAGTATATACACTTCTTCAGAGATAAGCCTTGGCAAAGAAAATAAGATATGGTGCACCTCTAGAGAGATGCTCCACTTCTTAATCCTAGATGATTCCTACTTGTTTTCCGACCTTCTCATACGCTGCTAGCGCAATGTCTAGCTGCTCCTTATTCAGGCCAGAGTTCATCATGTTTCGGATCCTGGCAGCATCTCGAGCAACCATTGGGAAGACGATAGGCAGTGCAAGGATTCCTTCCTTGTACAGACCGTCGCTAAGAGCAACCGCTTTACTGCTCTCTCCGGTCATGGCTGGAATAATCGGTGTTTCACTCTTTCCAGTGTCATAACCCATCTGCTGGAGACCCTTGATGAAGTACTCACGGTTGTCCCAAAGGGTCTTCACATGTTCCTCCTCGGTTTCGAGGACATCTATGGCTGCGATGCAGGCTGCTGCAGTGGCCGGTGGGTGCGAAGCACTGAGGAGCCAAGAACGACTCTTGTTTAATGCGTAGTTCACCATGTCTTGGCTACCTGCTACGTGACCTCCCATGGTTCCGAATGCCTTTGAGAAAGTTCCCATCTCAAAATGAACGTCGTGGTGACTTAGGTTGAAGTGGGACACAATTCCTCGACCGCCTTTCCCGAGAACCGCCTCTCCGTGTGCATCGTCAACATATATCATGGCACCGTGAGGTTGTGACACTTTCACTATATCGCCAAGTGGTGCGATATCGCCATCCATAGAAAAGACGCCGTCTGTAATGACAAGGATCTTAGGAGGATTCTCCTTTTCTGCTTCAGCCAGAACTCTCTCTAGGTCAGCAACGTCATTGTGCTTGTAGACGAAACGAGTTGCTTTTGTCAAGCGAACACCGTCGATGATACTACCATGATTCAGTTCAT
>JASFEF010000282.1:0-3088 GCA_050124975.1 Candidatus Thorarchaeota archaeon
AATAATCCAACAAACTACCAGTTCGAAATCACTATTCGAAGTATGACATCTGAGATGTATCTTGGGCCATCAATATTGAATTTTACATTAGGTTCTGATTTCACTGTAAATCTCCATCTCAATGTCAGTGAAGTAGGTCCAAATTATGGAAACCCAATCACTGGTCGGTTAGCTGGAGAGTTCTCAGTACCTGGGTACACGATTTCCATCGATACATCGCAGCAGGCTATTGGTGTCTATAAGCTGACCATCGACGAGTCATACTTCACAGGTGGTGGTTACCAAATAACGGTGTACTTCACATCTTCTGACAGCGAATATGGCAACACGTTTCTCATGATTCAATTCTCATATAGAGAGATTGAAAGCTATCTCTCGTCACCAAATTATCCACAAGTTACTACACCCTATCAGCTAGATGTTGAGATTATTCTCGAATATGCAGATGCAGACTTTGGTACTGGAATTGCGGGAGCAACAATCACCTCACCTGACCATCCATCTTGGATTGCAAATTGGACTGATCAAACTGGTGGTTTCTATAGTGTCTGGATTGATGTTTCAGCACTGGCTAAGGGGACTCATTACATCAGCCTGACAGCCGACAAATCGGGATATGACGCTAGAACACTTGAATTTAGGATAGTCATCCGTGATGCCTATACCTCAGCGACTCCATCAGTTGGTTCATTGGATATCCCAATTGGTAATTCGCCAATTTTCTATGTTGATTTTGATGATCTTGATCGACTAATACCAATTGAAAACCTTACCGCTCCCCATACCCAAGTCATCTCATCATGGGGTAATTTCTCTGTAGAGTATGTTTCTGGAACCAAGCAGTACAAGATTACCTTCCACACCTCTGATTCAGATACGATTGCTCAGAACCAAGTGTACACCTTCACCTTCTCCAAAGACAACTATCAGACTGCACAGTTCTCAATAACGGTAACAATCCGAACTCACAATACAGACTTCAGAATAGTGAGCTCCATAGAACCAACAAGCACAACTGGAACATTCAATATTTCTGTCTATTATGGCGACCTAGATAATGCCTTAGGTGTCAGATCTGCTCTTGTTGTCTTCTCAGTTGAAAATGCTTCAGGAATTGTGAGTTCCAGCTACGGCTATGATATTCTTGGGGATGGGTTCTACATCATCCAAGTACCAGCATCTCAATTTGGACTTGGCCTCCAGACACTCACTGTTTATGCCGACTGGACTGGAGCTGTTCTCAAATATCAAGACAAGTCTTTTGTCACAAGTGCGAACGTTGTTGGCAAAGAGTCAGCACTTACGCTCCTCATTGGTTCTGAACCCACTGCCTACAATGAGGATATGAGCTACACTTTCCTCTATAGCGATTTATTCAGTGGAGATGGAATTGACAATGATACAAACGATGTGTTCATCTATGTCAATTTCCAAGGAGAATCTGTAGACCTCGGTCTAGTGACAATCACAGAGATCGATCCTGTTCTAGAAAAGGGAAAATATGCTATAGCGTTCAACACAGGCATCTTCAGCCGGACCGGGTTGATCTACATGAATGTATTTGTCAACTGGTCTAAGGGAGTCGCACCATTCTATGCCAATAGGACTGATGTGATATCAGTGAGAGTTCTCCCAAGAGACACTCTACTCTCAATCACGCCCCCCTCATCAACAAACTACGGTGAGAATGCGACACTGACTCTAACCTTCGAAGACATCACAGGCGGTTCTAGTTCTCTCATAACCGGTCTCACAAAGCAGGAAATCTCACTGAACATTTCATTCTCCTATGTTGAGGCCGCTGGAGTCTACACCATATCATTTGACACAGATCAGTTTGGCAGTCTTGGAATGAAGGCAATTCTTATTGATGTGACGTGGGATGGAACTCCATTCTATGCCAACAGAACCGGTAGAGTCACTTACATCAATGTCATTGTGAGAGAAACCAATCTGGAGTATCTCACTCCTCCGCCAACACAATATGGTGATCAAGTGGTCTTCAATGTGACATGGACTGACGTCACAGCAGGTTCTTCAGATCCAATAATTAGTGCAACTTTGATTCTCAAAGATGGAGTCGTAGAAATCAATCCAGCAGAATATGTTGTTGTAGAAATCGCAGCAGGAATTTATCAGGTTACATTGAACACAACTTTTGCAGCTAATCCCGATACAATTACTTTGAGAGTCGAGATGACTCCCACAGAATTCTATTATTCCCCATCAGCAATCAATCGTCAGTTCTTGATACAAGATCGTGATACACAAGTAGCTGCAGAACCAGTGCCTGATGTACCATTTGGATCCTCAATTACCATCACTCTAAGTTATCTAGACCTTTTCACGGGTACACCGATTGCCAACGATTCAGCTCATAGCTACCCTGTGACTATTGAAATAATGTCACCATCGGGTCAAACATTTACTTCAACATGGAGTGCTTTGTACCAGACCTACAGCCTTGTAGTCGACTGGGACTCAACTAAGAATGCGACTTGGACTCCTGGAGCGCTGATTGCATTTACAATACGTATGAGCTATGATTACGTAGCACCTTTCTATGCAGAGGATGATGTAGTTGTTTCATTCAGGATTAGAATACGAGATTCATCCCTTGCTCTCGATATTGAGCCCGAAACCACACCATATCTCGACGATGTAGTATTTTCAGTCTTCTACAGCGATGACGATGCTGCGGGACAAGGAATTTTGGGTGCAGATATTTCAATTACAGGTTTTACAGAAACCACGGACTTTGTAGTTGCCGAAGCGAGTCCTGGATTCTACATCATCACAGTTTATACAACATCTCTAGGAAGCCTTGGAATACACAATTTAGAGGTTATTGCCGATTGGACTGGCGCACCATATCATGATGCTGCAACTCGAGATGTAAGTGTGCTTGTTAGAACCCGGGACACTAACATTGAGGTCACAGTGCCACCAGCACAGACATTGTACTTGGATGATGTGACCTTTGAGTTTGAGTTTATTGACCTTGATGCTACCACATCAATCATTTTGGCTGACTTGTCGATTATTCAACTCATCTGGGATTCGAATAGTACTGTGATTGATCCATTGG
>JASFEF010000283.1:0-3087 GCA_050124975.1 Candidatus Thorarchaeota archaeon
AGAGGAATGTACTCGGAACTGGTCACTCAACTCCTCGGTCATCGATTCAACAAGACGTGACATATGCACTCCTTTCAATTCAGCAGGAAGATCAATTGTGATATCCACCTTAGGGAGTATATGATGTCGAACCCCACTACGTTCGGTGATGACGAAAGTTTTGAGGTTCTTTACTCCTACCTTGCTAAGTTGAATCCTGTGTTTGGGTCGTTCATTCTGAGTATCGATGACCAATTTAGGTTGCCTCTTTGTCGCCAAGGATTATTGCTTATTTTTTATAGCATCCGGTAGAGCCGGCACTTTCGCTAACACAGACTCGAATACTGAAATCTTCTGAAAAATCAAGATTATCATGAATGTATTGTGCGAGTAGCTCGGCTGTAGTGGCTTTTGTTGGAATAATCACGCAGTCCCCCTCTGGGAAAACATAGCGTTTCTCACCTACATTGACCTCAATGAACTCCTCCGATTTAGTGACTTTGATAGACTTGGACTCTCCAGGGAGCAATACCTTATGATCAAGTGTCTTACAAATCGTGAGTGCCTTTGACTTCACATCCCTGAAGTCGTATACCATTCCTTCATTGTTCATAGGACCAGTGAGTTTGATCTTGAGAGAATAGTTATGCCCATGAAGGTTCTCGAATTCTCCTTCACTCTTCACAAAGTGAGATGCGCTGAAGTGCATCCTCTGGTCTTCCACACGAATGCTATGCAATTGAAAGCCTCCAAGTACAGGACTAGTTACAAACGAAGACGCATGTAAAACTGTCGGAATATTACTATTCAGAAATTCCTCGTTGTCGTTCAAAGGCTTCGATCAGATCATCAACTGAAGTCGCTTGAGTTGGGTCTTTGTCATCACGCCACCTGCCGGTGAATCGTGGAAATCGAATGGCCAGTCCGCCATCCTTTAAGACTTTTCGACCAGCTGGATGAATTGGGCTTATGGTTATCTCATCACCCAGCACCTCAATGACCTCTACTGGTTCAAACCAGACATCTGCATCAATTTCAGAAATGACCTTTGGGTTCTTCTGTTCCAGCTTGTGCTTGTCAAGACGTTCCTTAAACTCTGCAAGCATCTCATCCGTAAACCCAGTACCAATTTTACACACTGTTGGATAGGTGTCACTGTCAATGTCATATGCAGACGCTAGGATGGCTCCATAAAGACCGGTTCTCTTCCCGCGACCATGGATTGCACCAACAATCACTAGGTCAGCGGAGTCAGCCAGTCCTTCCGTATAGGATGCCTTGAGCTTAATCCAGAGCCAACTTCGGGACCCAGCTTGGTATGTTGATTTGTCGTGGATTGCCTTCGCAATCACGCCCTCATGCCCAGATCCAATGGACTCTTCGAATATCTCTTGCAATCGTTCAGGATCATCAGTGAGCTCTGCTACCGTAAGATGAACCCTGTCAGTGGTTTCGACTATCTTCTCCATAAGTTCCCTTCGCTTAAGCATCGGAAGAGAGGTGACATCCTCTCCATCAGCATAGAGAATGTCAAAGAAGAAAAGTGCAACAGGAACCTCTTCCTGAGTGGCCTCGATGTCAGTCTTTCGTCTTCTTCGCATTAACTCTTGGAAGGGTCTCATTTTGCCAGTTGAGGGGTCAATAGCGACACATTCACCCTCCATCACGCAGGTTTCTGCTTTCACATAATTCTTGACTAGTTCAACTACATCGGGGTACTGAGCTGTGATGACTTCTTGGCGGCGAGAATAGAGAATTACTTCATTACCATCCTTGTGGACCTGAACTCTCTCACCATCATACTTGTTCTCAACGAGAACTTTCCCTTGTGCCTTCTCGATGATATCTTCTGGACTGGACAATTTTTTGGCGGCCATCATTCGGATAGGTACACCAACATTGGTTCTGACTGATTGCACAGATTCTATGCCCTCATTGGCCAAGATGGTTGCAATTTCAGCGAGATCACTACAAACATTGAAAGCAGCCTCAATATCATCCCGTCTGTCCTTGTTACCTGTGAATGCAGTTGCCATTGCATCAATGAGTCCCATATGTCCAAGTCCTAAACGAAGAGACCCTGTTATGGTGCGGAGTATGTATCGTGCCTCTATCGGTTTTGCATCTGTGAGTAAACCGACCAGTTTTGAAACCTTGATCTTGTTACTTCCAGAGCCAGACAACTTAGCTGCCTGATTCAGTGTGTCATAGACAACAGACACAGTCAGTTCTTGTGCGAATAGTGTTGCCTGAGCGCTTTCTTGCAGCAGGGATTCAGCTGTACTCCCGATATCTCCAGTCCTTTGGAGAATCTTATGCACCTCGGCCTCAGGAACAGACGCCGCAGATGCAACTACCTGAATTGCCATCTTTTCCGCAATACCAATCTCTGGTTGACTCTTCCAGTCTGGATGAAGTTTTCCAATGGTCAGAGCTATAATCTGACCTACTTCAGATGGGTCAGCTTTCTTAAGAAGTTCAGAGAATATTTTGATCTTCTCCAATGACCCACTTGTAGTTTCAACTTCATCATAAACCTCTGCTAAGTTCTCATAGAGCAAGATTACACTCCCTATTTTAGTGGCCCACCACATGCTTTATAAACTCAGTCTGGAGCACTCCGGCATTCACAGACATTATTCGGTGAGCTGAAATTGGGTAGTGTAAGACCTCGGTACATTAAGAACGCTGCGAAAAACCTTCTCGCGCTTTATCCAGACACATTCACAGATGATTTTGAAACCAACAAGAGACTAGTTGAACAGCTTACAGATGTCAAGACCAAGAAAGTACGTAACCGAATCGCGGGTTATTTGGTCCGACTCATTAAGATAGGAGTCGCCCGGGAAGAGGCTGAGGTTCTAGAACCTGGTGAAGAAGTAACTGATGATATGGAGATGTAATGCTCCAGTTCTATACACTTCACATTTTGTTCCTCAAAGATATCTTAAGGTGGAGCGTATAGTTTATTCCTATGAGCGATTGGCAGAACCTCATTCTGCATGGTGATTGTTTGGATGTAATAAGAGAGCATCAAGACATTCTTAGTGGAAAGGTTAGGCTAATCTATATCGACCCTCCGTTTCTGTCAGGAACGGACTACACCCT
>JASFEF010000284.1:0-3073 GCA_050124975.1 Candidatus Thorarchaeota archaeon
TGTGACAGGTGTGATCGTCTGGCTTGTGACTCTTGTCATTGCCATTCTTGCTTTTCAGACTGATGCAGGGATTACAATCACTGCAAGTGTTGCTGGTATTGTGAAGTCATTTCCAATTTCACTAATGGTGGCCACATCGATTTTGATGATGACATATATGCAGGAGACCGGCGCTCTTCAAAGACTGATTGTCTTCTTCAAAACACTTGGAGGTGGAAGTCGCCCGATGCAAATCCTGATGATCAGTTTTGGTCTTGGACTGTTTCTTGTTGGAATTGGAGCCACTCCAGTGTCCATGTTACCTCCAGTGATGCTTGCCCTCGGATTCTCACCGATGGTTGCAGTTGCCTTACCATCTATCGGATATGACCCTCTCACAACGTTCGCGCTCCTTGGAGTTCCAGCTGTGGTTTTCACAGGTGAGTACAGTGCTTGGGCAACAGATGTAACACTTCAACAGGCTGGTTCTGTTTTCGCTTGGTTTATGCCGCTTGTGAGTATAGGAATCGCAATCTCCATGCTCTGGATTGCAAGCGGTCGGAAGCTGTTGCTTAGTCGAGATGGGCTCATCCTTGCTAGCATATGTGGTATAACCGCAGGTGCGATTGCCATTGTCTGCAATGTACTTCTCCCCCTCACTACCTTAACGAATGTATTTGCGGGAGCGGCTGTCCTTCTCGTACTCTTCATCTTCAACCGTGTCCGTGGGAAACCAATTCTGGAAAGGGGTACTCTTGATGAGAAGGACATTCAGGTGGAGAAAGGAATGAGTATCTATCGGGCAAGCATTCCGTGGGTGGTTCTTGTTGTCCTGAGTCTTGTCACAAATATGATTCCACAAATCTTTCAGCTACTGTTCGTTGACCTTGCATTTCCAATTCAGATAGGAGCATATCCCGGCATAATCAAAACACGCTTTCTTTGGCAGGCCTATACACTGATGCTAATCTCAACTGTTGTGTCGATGCCTTTCCTCAAGACGAATCGGGATGTATTGAGAAGAACTGCGTCTAGCTTCATGAAGCGAGCCCCTCGACCTGTGCTTGCAGCTGCGATTTTCTTTGCAATGGCTGAGGTAATGAATTTCAGCGGTTGGGTTGTGGACTCAAGTGGTGTCTGGTTAAATCCCACTAATCTCGCTAATGGTCTGGATCCAACGAACAACATGATCTTTCTCCTAGCATCATTGACTGCTGGTTTGGGACTCCTCTATCCGTTATTAGCTCCCTTCATGGGATTACTAGGCGGGTTCATCTCTGGATCTGAGACCTCTGCTATTGCTATGTTCACAAAATATCATGTGGAAACTAGTAACTTGATTGGAGCGAGTTCCATTCACGTTGCAGCATCTAATGGAATTGGGGGCGGTCTCGCAAGCGTTCTCAGTCCTGCTAAGATACAGAACGCAGCCGCGGTCATTGATGAGATTGGCATTGAAGGTGAGGTCATTCGATACGGTCTTGTTGTGGCAGTGTTGATGACATTTGTTACTGCAATGATGACTTTGTTGTGGGCATTTCCCCTTAGCATTCTGACTTTGACAACTGTGGCTATCATGGTCATAGGATTTTGTCTAGTTGGGGGTTTGTTCTACTGGTTATATCGATCTAATGAAAATGACGTTCCTACAGCTCATCAATCTTCGCAGCCAGAATGAAATCATTCTCAAAGAGACCTTTGATAGCATGAGTCCAAAGTGTAAGAGTGACCTTGTTCCATTGAATGAAGATGTCAGGATGATGGTCCTGTTCCTCCGCGATCTCTGCCACTTTATTCACAAAGATAATTGCCTCAGCGAAATTCTTGAACTTGAAGAGTTTCTCGATTTTGTCAATCTCACCCGCTGACTTTGTCCATCCAGGAACCACTTCTAACATCCGTTTAATCTTTTCTCCTTCCATAGGCGGAGTGCCACCTCTGCATGGAACACATGCGAGTGAGGCAAGTTCTTTCCTAGTTTTTTCCACTCTTGAAAATCTCCTCTTCTCTAACCCTCAACAAGGAAGCCAGAGTCAATCGAGTTCTGAATCAGTTTCTTTGCAAATTCCCATAAGTCTTCAGATCCTTTGGAGATGTCCTTCTTACTGTTGACAATCTGATTACTAACAATGCTGTGTTTCTTCCAAGACCACCCTTTGTTACTATGACTGAGGATGAGGGGCTGAAGCTTGTCCAATGCTGATGCAAACTGAGCCTCTGGAGTCACCATAGATTCAAACTCCTCCCAAAGAGAATGAAACTCCTCTTTCTGATCATCTGGAAGAAGTCCAAAAATCTGCTTCGCAGCTTTCCTCTCACGTTTCTCTTTGTGTGAGTTTCCAACTGGGTCATAGGCAAAAGTATCTCCGGCATAAATCTCAACAAGATCATGAATCAGAAGCATCTTGATGACTTTGAAGATGTCAATGTCGATATTGTTTGCATACTCGGATAGAAGAATAGCCATGAGTGATATGTGCCATGAGTGTTCAGTGACATTCTCTTGGCGAGACCCATCACAAAGAGCTGATTGCCTCTCAATCTGCTTTAGCTTGTCAATCTCTATAATGAAGTCTATCTGTTTGGAGAACCGTTCCATTTCAACCAATTCATTGCCTCCGAGTATTCAGCTCTCTTTTTCTGCTACTCGAACATGTTATATTCTTACGGATAGATGAAATTGTAGGAGGAGATGTTTTGTCACAAGCTGAAAATGAAAAACCAGTAGAAGCTGGAAAGGTCTTGGGAAGTATCTATGGTTCTCTAATCATTTTCTTCTCAATACTCCTTTTCCTCTCTACTTTCTTCTCATCATTGCCAAATGATGCTGCATTTCGATCATTTCAACTGATATGGTTGGTTGGTGGATTTATTGTCTTGATAGGAGCTGAACTTGGTCGAGTATTGTTCAAATCTGGTGTAACCATTGTTGGGTTTCTTGGGTTTCTTGTACTCAATCTGTTTATGATTGTAATTGGCCTTGCTGTCTTTGCAGATTTGGTTGTACCAACAGCAATAGACTATCCAATACTACTAGTTGTCTATCTTCTTATTACCTCAGCAGTATGGTACATCATACTTGCACTGTGGACAC
>JASFEF010000285.1:0-3065 GCA_050124975.1 Candidatus Thorarchaeota archaeon
TCACTAATTGGGGGTGTCGTGAGTACTTGGATAACCCAATTGCCACCGGATTTTCTAATGGTGTCTTCTGAAAATTGTGAATTGCCATAACCAGACCAAGTAATCCTATGAAAAACACCCCACCTCCAAGTATAAACTCGAGTGAGTAAA
Organism: Candidatus Thorarchaeota archaeon; assembly: GCA_050124975.1. Classification (GTDB taxonomy): domain Archaea; phylum Asgardarchaeota; class Thorarchaeia; order Thorarchaeales; family Thorarchaeaceae; genus SMTZ1-45. The sequence continues at coordinate 151 of JASFEF010000285.1, forward strand.
GCTGTATTGGAGTTAACACGACTACGACCAAGAATACTAGAGCTATCATTTTACCAGTGGCAAACGAGGCTCTTTGACCTTTAGTCCAGCTAGACCTATCAAACTCAAATAATCTATCCCTCACGTCTTTTGGTACGGCAATAAGTGACAGACCTTGGATTGCGTACCACACACATAGTAGGGTCCATCCGTAGACCCAACCTATTCCAAGTGGGGGAAAGAACATCATATCCAATTTCATACACCCATATTGCCTGGAAGTTAGGCGCATCTAACATCTATATGTTACCCAATCTCGTTATTGATGATATTCTGATCTTGGATAATATTGAATATCTAGATGCGGCGTATACCGAAAAGGAAGCTCCTAAAAAATGAAATTGAGCCTCAGCTAATGTTTTGGTAGATAAAATGGCGTTTCAAGAGAATCTGTTTGGCTTCGTTTCAGTCTGGGGTCATACGGGCTCAGCTTCCTAGCTGTACACGTTAGGTAAGAAAGGTTGTAAACGTTGAGGAATCTTCTTGAAGCACATTCGTATCGCTGCTGTAAACGTTGAGATAATTCGCGCCATTCTGTATGCTTGGAAGCTAACGCAATTGGAAGTCAGCTCATATATACAAAAAATCGTACTAAAAACACTGATTTGTGCAATCCTAATCAAAATAACAATCAATTTGTATTGTTACTGGCAGCTTTTGCCGAATAGAATATGGCGCGAAAAGATTGCGTGTACCCATAGAAACCCTATGCCTTTATATTTGGGTTAGCGTGTACTCTTTTTGTCAACGCCGGGAGGGCCAAGACACCATGATGATGTTCAGTAGAATGCTGAGAAGACAGGGTTTCTATCGTGTTAAGAACCAAGAGGACCCAGTGTATATGAAGCACGGGGTTGGACTTGGTGGAATATACGTGCGAATTGAACACAAGAAAGCATTGATACAAGTTCGAGATCTTGGAATTGAAGAAGAGTTTACCAGGGTCAAGAAACTTGAGAACTTTATCAATGATCTAGAAGACCAAGCATACCGCGAGAAGTGCTTCATTGTTCACAGGATGCGTGGCACAGGATCATAATTCTCCTCTCTCTCATTAAGGGCCTAGTCACCTCTTCTAGGCCCTTATCCCCCTTTGTTTTTTGATAGTGGTTCATATACTGAATCACTGTATCCAATATGGGGCAGAAAGTGACCGAATCCGTAGCGGCATTGCTCATTTCTCTCGACTATGGTGATTACGTTTCGGCGTTTTCATTTTTGGACAATATGTTAGCAAGTGGTCAGGCGGAGCAGCTCTCGAAGAAGTTGGAGAGAGTCATCGAGCTCGACGGTAGGTTTTCACAATATCAGCTCAAGTTTCGTGATCTCATCGCGGAATATCTTGGATTTGGTGGTATATACTTTGGACTGCAGATCCCCTCATATTCAATCTTGGAGATGGTGTCAGGTGCCCGTAGTAGAGTTGATGCCCAAGCACTGCTTGTCGACATTGTACTTGAACTGGTTGAGAAAGGAGATTCTCAAGTGAACTACTCTCTTATTGAGATTGAAACTCTGAAGAAGTCACCTTATATCGTACTCATTCCATATGTTCTGTCTGATCGGACAAATGAACTGAAATCCTGCAAGGTCTATTATTCCGTTTTCACTTCAGGCTCTAGTAAGAACAACCGGTATTGTCTTTCAGACCTTATGACAACGCATTACGGCCGCAAAATCACAAATGCATTCAAATTTGATCTTAACTATCCTATTTTACCAGAACCTTATTTCGTGAAGCTTCGAGAAATTCTGCAATCGTTTGGATATGATGTTGAATCCAATTTGGTTGAGATTAGCGTAGAAGATTGGCCCTATTTCGTCACACGAAAGACTCGTGATCTTGAACAAGAATTCATGAGCTCCACAGAGTTATGGCTAGTATACCAGACATATGTTGCAATGATTGGTCTAGATTCAGATGACAACAACAACATTAGAGATGCTTTGAAAAAGATTGAAACTTCGAGAACCAAGTACTGCAGCGACGCTCTCCTTTCTCTTGTTGAAACAGGGACAGCCGATTTGCAGCTGCAGGCAATCGATCTACTGGTCGACTCACCTGATTACTCTCAGATTGATTCAATATGCAATCTCATTCCACAAACAACTGGAGCTGTCAGGAAATCTCTAATCAAAGCTGTTTCTGCGATTGAATCGGCTCAATATTTCATTCCAAAGTCGCCCCCCCAAACTCCGATAAGGGAGATTCCTGTTCCTACACCAAGAGACCCTGAAGTGGTTGTAAACTATCTAGCTGCTCTGGATCAACTTTCACGTTCTTCTTCATCGGACGCGCGAATCGACGCAGCAAGAGCTCTTTCTACTATCCAGATGGCGGGAGTTGAAACTCACCTCCGGCGATTAATGTTCGATGAGGATCCAAGAATCAGATTAGCTGTTCTGGAAGCGAGTCAAAACCTTCCAAAGAACCAAGCTGTAAGCATCATCCGTCAAGGTCTCCAAGATGTTGATAGATCAGTTGAGAATAAAGCTGTTCGGCTTTTTGAAGAAAGATGGCCAGATAATTATTGGTAGTCCCCAGGGGAGACGAGATCGCTAGCAGTTCAATGTCTTTCAATGAATCAGCATTGCTGTGTCAATAGGAGTATAACTTTTTTGTACCTGTCAGCCGTTTTGGAGAAAGTGGTGGTTTCTTCAAATACGGAGATATCGGCTGTAGGTATCGATGAATTGTCGTCCTCCCTATCTTGGTTTGTCGTTGAATTCAATTCTTGATCCAGCGATCTCGTTTTGGTTTCACCAGTTGGTGACGGTGATAAAGAGCTCTTCAAACCAGGTCCCAGTGGTTCAAAGAGCTCGCTCCACGGTTTTGCGTTTTGTTCGAATTCGTGTCTGTCAGTTGCGTATCCGCG
>JASFEF010000286.1:0-3062 GCA_050124975.1 Candidatus Thorarchaeota archaeon
ATCCAGGTGTAATAGCAGAGGAGAACGAGTGTCTGAAACGATTTGGAAACTCCTACAAGGAGTATCTTGACAGTGTACCTCGATACCTGATTGTCTGAAACTATAATGAGTCAAAGACAACCCTTAAAATGAGTTCAGACTGAATCGAGAGCCAAGGCGAAAGCACAATGCAAATCCTAAGTGATCTTCTGCAGGTTATATCTACTCTACCTGGGTCCACAATATTCATTCTACTGGTGAACATCGGTCTCGCACTTATTTCGATATGGGCGACCCAAAGATTCACTGACATGGAGAAGATGAAGGCAGATATGGAGGAGATCAATGCATGGAGAGAGCGCTTCAACAAAGCGAGAAAATCAATGGACCCCCTCGAACTCCAACAGGTGATGGATGATCAGGGAAGAATCATGAGACTCCAGAGTTCTATGATGAGCTCACGAATGAAGCCTATGTGCGTCTTTTATATCCCGCTAATCATTGTTTTTGCAATGCTGAATGCACTCTATGGGAACAGCATTGTCGCAATCATTCCATTCAACATCCAGAAAGTCCTACCATTCCTGACTGGTTTCGTTGGTGCTCCCACAACAGGAGGCTTTGGACTCAGTTTCTATGGTTACTATTTCCTAGTGGGTCTAGGACTTGGAAATATCATCCGAAGACCATTTGGACTGGGAATGACCACATAGAGAGTACCATCACTTCCTATGAGCGCTGCTCTGTGCCATAACTGACCCACAGATTACGTGGTTCAGCTCCCTTTTATTCAGAGTGGACCTTGCAGTGCTGCGGTTCCCCACGGGAGCAGTACCGACTATCGGCTGCGGGAACATGAGAAAGGATGTAGCCTACTTATACTTACCATCCCCAGTGGTCTTTCTTCCGGTGCATCCTTTCTCTGCACTTCATTGTTCAATCAGTAATCGTTTTAACACACATAAGGGAGTCAATAAGTTATGAGCGCTGAAAAGTCGAAGGTTTACTATGGTTCTGTGATTTTGGGAAACACCGCAATATGGGCAGCCTTTGCAGCCAAGGTTGATGAAGTTGTGAAGAAGCTGAACTTCAAATCAATTGACAAGAAGGACAAGGTTGCGATAAAGATGCATCTTGGTTTTCATGATGGCTACCAGACCATTCCAGTCTTCTTTGTTAGGAGAATTGTCCAGGCGGTGAAGGATGTAGGAGGGTATCCATTTATCACAGATAATCCAACAGCGGTGTACAATGCCGTAGAGCGAGGATATACGCAGGAGACCTGTGGCTGTCCTATCATCCCTGTAGCTGGTGTGAAAGATGGATACACCTATGATTTCGATGTCAACTTCCATAATGTTGACACATTGAAGATTGGTGGAGTACTACGCGATGCAGATGTCCTTATTGACCTTACACACGTCAAAGGCCACAACTCGTGTGGTTTTGGTGGGGCTATCAAGAATATTGCACTGGGAGGATATCATGGGCCCTCAAGATGGCATAAGATACATGGTGTTGAGCAGTCGATTCCATATTGGGATGCTGAGAAGTGTACGCCAAAGCATGCCAAGAAACTAGTGAAGTCCTGTGATGATGGTTATATCAAATATGACGAGGAGAAACACAAACTGACATTGGACTTTGGTATGTGTCATCAGTGCAGGGAATGCGTAAAAGCGGATGAAGGAGTCGGATGCTTGGACTTCAAGCAGGAGAACTTCTCACTGTTTCAGGAACTAATGGCCATAGGTGCCAATGAAATCCTGAAGACATTCGATGAAGAGAAACGTTTCTTCCTCAACTTCCTCATCGACATCACACCGTTCTGTGATTGTTGGGGACTTGGTCAACCTGCTGTTCTGAATGATATTGGTGTCCTTGGAAGTAAGGACATTGTTGCTATTGAACAGGCTAGTCTTGATCTGATTGGACAAGAAGAAGTGATTGAGAGTATGGTTCCACCCTTTATCAAATTACACAGTGAACCAGGTCTGCACCCTTTTCAGAGGATAAGTGGTCCAATGAAGAACCCCTACATAGCAGTTGACTATGCTGAGAAACTAGGTATGGGCTCCAAAGACTACAAACTAATCGAAGTCTTATCGCCAAAGAAGACCTCCAAGATGAAAGGTCCAAGCAAAGTAACCGAACCACCAGGATCATTCTTCTAGGGATACAAATGCATTCGACCCAGATAATGATTAAAAGATACAAGGGTTGATGTACCTTGGGACCAATGCAATTGTAGAAATATATCTAGACTGAGTGATATCAACTTGCCATACGAACATTCTCCTGAAGATAGACTGAAGAGATACAAAGCGAGTCTGGAGAAGATGGCAAAAGAGGAGGGCAGGAATCTCAAACTCACTAAGCAGGAAACCAAGACTTCTCAGCCCAAGAACACCAGAACAACCAATCCTGTCAAGTCAGCACCTAGCAAGGTAGAACCAGAAGAACCTCAGTTTAAACCACCTCAAGTCCTAGTCAGTCCTGCGAAGAAGGAACTAGGAGAGTCTATAGCCACTGTAAGAAAATCTCCTAAAGCACTCAGCGAGGCAAAGATCAAGGAGTTGAATGGTCGAAACCTCTTGATGCTTAGAGTCCGGCATCGTTCCATTGAGAGCTCTCTGCGTGAAATCAAGAAGAGACGACAGACACTTGAAGCTCAACTCAAGAGCAAATTCATTGACAAGAAGAAATACAAAGAAGAGATGGCCGCACTTGTCGCTGAGGGTCGCTCATTACTCGTTGAGAAAGAGCGAGTTGAGAAGGAGATGAAGAAACTCAAAGAGGACTAATCTAGTAAATATTGGTCAGATTTTCTACATCATATATAACCTTTCGAGTTTGCAGAAAGCTGAGGAATAGGAATATGGCGCGGTTAAAGCACGTCTTAGTTCTAACAATTTTGATCCTCCCAATGTTTGTACTTGCTCCAACTCTGGTTGCAAGTCCAAATGAAGCTCTTGTGAGTCCTGAAAAGGTGGATACTTCTCTGCCTGCTCAATTTGTTGAAGAGACTCTAAGAGTGGCGGTATATGCGGAGTCAAACCTGACTTTGCCAGCATATGCCACTG
>JASFEF010000287.1:0-3057 GCA_050124975.1 Candidatus Thorarchaeota archaeon
TGGTGTGTCTATTTGGGTTACGACATCTTTCGTAAGATGGGATTCTCTGTTTGAAGATGTTGACGTAAACGCATTTTGCCCTCAGAGAATCCCATCTTACGAAAGATGTCGTAACCCAAATAGACACACCATGCATAGGCTGGTTTCTGGAAGTAACCTTTTTTGATGGCTTCTGACATCTTGGTCATGACAGGTTCATACTTGTCCTTCTCTTGGGCTTGATAGGTCACAAGTGGGAGTTTCTCATCCTTGATATCTTCAAACTGAGGCCACTCCATCTCATCCTTCTCAAGGAGGAATATCTGACCCTCAGTCTGTGTGAACTCCCTCAAACGGAGCATTCCCTGACGAGGCGAAATCTCATTTCGATAGGCTTTGCCAATCTGAAAGACTGATGCTGGTAGCTTATCACGGAAGAATGTGAGAAATCGTCTGAACAGGAGATATGTGGATGTTGCAGTTTCAGGCCTCAGGTACGCCTCTTGGTCCAAGCCTAAACGGGTTCGCATCATGAGGTTATAGGTTTCGACGGGACCAAGTGCACCCCTACATGAGGGACAAACTAGCCCGATCTTTTTGATGGTTTCACTAAGATCTTCTACTGTTTGACCTGCTATGTTTGTGTCAGGTGACTTCTCCTCAATGAGATTGTCAGCACGGTAGATCTGGCTACACTTTGTGCACTGTGTCACGGGGTCAATAAAACCATCGAGGTGCCCGGATGCTTTCCAGACTTGGGCTGGACTCACAGTGGGGCATTCGACCTCCCAAAAATTCGCGCGCACGAATGCTGAACGAATCTGGTTCTCAAGCCTATTCTTGAGTAGTTTCCCCAGAGGACCGAGGTCATAGAATCCAGAGCTACCTCCGTATATCTCAGGTGATGGGCCCCAGAAGAACCCGCGCTTCTTTGCAAGGCCTGTAATGATATCACTGAAATCTCTCTCTGAATTCATCGTGCTCCACTACTCAGCACCCTCTGTCGATTGAGTCTTAAACCCTATGGTCGAACTTTTATGGAAACTCAGAAGGGATGTATTTACTTGAGAGGTTGTGCAGATGGTTGAAGATTCGAGGATTCCTGGCTTCTATAAGCTCTCTAGAGAAGATCGGGTTAAGAAACTGAAAGAGATCACGGGATTGAGTGATGATGATCTAGGACCTCTCGCTGATCCAGGAAAGGTAGACTTGGGTGTGCTCGATCACATGATTGAAAATGTCGTCGGATCGATGACACTTCCGCTTGGGATTGCAACCAATTTTTTGATTAATGAGAAGAATTACCTCATCCCGATGGCAATCGAAGAGCCATCTGTTGTTGCAGCTGCAAGTAACGCCGCTCGGATGGCAAGAGAACATGGGGGTTTCTCTGCAACCGATACAGGACCTAACATGATAGCCCAGATTCAGGTTGTTGATGTGCTCAATCCTGATGATGCAAAAACAAAGATAATGGAAGCAAAAGAGGAACTCCTGGCATATGCTAATGAACAGGACCCAATCCTTGTTCGGTTTGGCGGTGGAGCGAAAGACCTCAGGATTCGGATCTTTGACTCGAAGGTTGGTGTCATGTTGGTCACTGAGCTCATTGTTGACACAAGAGATGCCATGGGAGCAAACGCAGTAAACACAATGGCAGAGGCTCTTGCGCCTCGAATTGAGAAATTGACTGGTGGAAGAGTCATTCTCAGAATTCTATCTAATCTTGCTGAGTTTAGACTTGTTCGAGCTCGTGCGATCTTCGACAAAGAGCTGCTGGGTGGAGAGGATGTAGTCAATGACATTATTGCTGCTTGGGCTTTCGCTGAGGCAGACCCGTATCGTTGCTCTACTCACAACAAGGGTATCATGAACGGAATCGATGCAGTGGTCATTGCTACAGGAAATGACTTCAGGGCAATAGAGGCTGGGGCACACAGTTATGCTGCTATGAAAGGATATAGCTCACTGACAAAATATGAGAAGTCTCCTGATGGGCATCTAGTTGGAAGTATTGAGATTCCCATGGCAGTGGGACTAGTAGGTGGAGCTACCAAAGTTCACCCAGTGGCTAGAGCTAGCGTGAAAATACTTGGAGTCGAAACTGCCACTGAGCTGGGTCATGTCATAGCTAGTGTTGGTCTTGCACAAAATCTTGCAGCTCTTCGTGCTTTGGCTTCTGAAGGAATTCAGAAAGGTCACATGGCTCTTCATGCCCGTAACGTTGCTGCCACTGTTGGAGCGCGTGGTGATCAGGTGGACATCATCGCAGAGAAACTGATCAAAGAGGAGAACGTCAAGGTTGAGAGAGCTAAGGAGCTTCTAGAAGAACTGAAGAAATGAAGTGAGAAGTAGGTGTCGGGAACGTCGAGTTCCCGACGAGTTGGTTCCTAATCTAGTATATAGGGATAACCAGCAGGGCTAGTTCTCTGAATCTTCGGTTTTCTCTCTCCCTTTTCGCGAAACCCACACAGATGAACATTAATAATGGGTGTAACTTGTATTTAAATTACACGCAAGCTCAAATAAAAATGTAATCATTAAGCCGTATGGAGTAATTCTCATTTCTCCAAAAGAGTGACTCGATAAGTCCTAAGATTTTGTTTCCTGTTCAATGACTATCCCAGCAATGTCGATAAATCGTGCTTTCTACATCAGAGCTACATTTTTGTAGAGCACATTCACTCTAGGCACAACCTGTTCGGGCTCAGAGAATGTTTTGTCTGAGCAGAGTATAGGTAGGTCGAGATACCATGGAAGATGAATGCGCTCAATGGGAACGATTAGCCAATGAGTTTCTCGAAACTGAGAATTACTACCAAGCTGCAAATCAGTTCAAGAATGCGGCAAGCTGTTTTCTCGACCGAGTTCTTGAGATGACTAGGAAAGCTGCTGAGTATTATCACATGCATGCAGAAGATCGCGTTGAAAAGGATGACCATAAAGCAGCAGCAACGGCGTACTATGAGGCCGCCACACAATACCGACAGATTAGCGATTTTTCCACAGCACTGACCCTCTATGAGAATGCTGCCAAGGAGGCACTTCTAGAGAGGATGACTGAAACTGCAGCTCAGG
>JASFEF010000288.1:0-3017 GCA_050124975.1 Candidatus Thorarchaeota archaeon
TAATCGCGCTGCGCGGTAGTTCAATAGACATCTAGTATATACCATCCCGTGAGTGGTGGGTCTTTCTGTTCCCGGTTATTTATTATACGATGTAATTAATAAACAAACGGTTTGCAGCAGTCTAATACAAATAAGCGTATCTACTCATATTTGGGATGGATGAAAAGAGGGCATATACACTCAACGATTGAAAGAATGACCAGACGGTCTGTAGGAAGAGGGCATTTGTGAAATCTGACCTGATTCGAAACGAAGTTGCAGTTCCTTTACTCGTTCCATGTTGACATGATAGAGGGGTTGCCGCATGTCAGCCAAGTTTGGAGTCTTCCTGATAACCCGTTCTCTAACAAGAGTTCTGAGAGCAAAAGAAATAGTGCGAGGCGCCAGACCAACCTTCTCGATAATGGTCTTTGGAGTCATCGGTCCCTCAGCAGCTAGACTACCAAGGACTAAAATTGCACTGTTTGGAAGCTCCAATGACATCTGCAACTCACAATCCTACGTCTTTTTTTAACCAGCTAGTTGAATATAAGCGGTCTGTTCTCAGCAGTAATAACCTGATAGTCCCTATGGTATGATTCAAGAGCTCCATTAGTAATCACATGACGAGCATAATGACTCAGAAAGTGTTTGTCACAAGAAAGATTCCCCAGGAAGGCCTAGACATGATTGCTGGAGAGTTCGATGTCACTGTCTGGCCTTCAGAGTATCCGCCAAGCAAAGAGGATATCATTGATAATGCCTACGACTGTGAGGGCTTGATCACACTTCTGTCAGACCCAATAGGTGCAGACATGATTAGCCAATTACCCAGACTTAAGGTGATTGCACAATACGCAGTCGGATATGATAACATCAATGTAGAAGAAGCAACTCAAAGGGGAATAATGGTAACAAACACACCCGGAGTCCTTACAGAAACCACAGCAGATCTTACTTGGGCTTTGATCATGTCAACTGCCAGAAGAATTGTTGAGGCAGACCAATATGTTCGTGGAGGTCAATGGAACGTCGCTTGGGGTCCCCAACTACTCCTTGGGTCTGACATTCATGGTTCAACACTGGGCATTATCGGAATGGGTAGAATTGGACAAGCAGTGGCTCGCAGAGCGCGGGGTTTCAATGTGCGTGTATTATTTCACTCACGTAGTCACAATGAGGAGATAGAGTCTGTTTCAAGGCAAGTAGAAGCAGAGTCGACAGACTTGGTAACCTTGCTCAAGGAATCCGATGTCGTGAGTGTTCATGTCCCCTTGACATCAGAAACACATCATATGATTGGAGAGAAGGAATTAAGAACAATGAAGAGAGGAGCTATACTTGTCAACACATCCAGAGGACAAGTGGTCAATCAAGATGCATTATATGATGCTCTATCTTCAGGTCATCTAGGTGGTGCCGGACTTGATGTTTTCAGGGAAGAGCCAATATCAAAGGAGAGTCCACTTTTAGAGCTAGAAAATGTTGTACTTGTGCCACATATCGGGAGTGCAAGTAAGAATACGAGAACCACGATGGCCATGATGTGCGCTGAGAACATCATCGCAGCCCTCAAGGGTGAAAGACCACCAAACATTGTCAATCCGGAGGTCCTATGAATGAATCAAGATCTGATCGAGAAGATAAAATCTAGACAGTCAATTAGGAAATTTGCTAGTGACCCAATCCCTGATTCAATTGTCGAAGATATCGTGAATATTGGGAGAACCGCTCCAAGTGGTGGAAATTGCCAACCATGGAGAATAGTCATTGTGACAAGAAACGATTTGAAGAATCAGCTTGTTGCTGCAGCTCACAATCAACGATTCATTGCAGCGGCACCAGTTGTATACATCGTTTGTGCAGTACCGGAAGAGTCAGGTATCAGATACAAAAATCGAGGGCGAAAGTTATACACACTTCAGGACACTGCGGCTCTAACGTTGAACATCCTATATGGTGCGCACCTTCATGGCTTTGGCGCATGTTGGGTAGGAGCATTCAACGAGGATGAAGTTTCAAGGGCTCTCAACATTCCATCCGATATGAGACCTGTTGCGATGATACCTGTCGGCAAGATTGAGGGGGATCTTCCTCCCTTGAGAGGGCGCAAGAGTCCTTCAGAGATTGTTATCAGAGAGAAATTCGAATAGTCTTGAAATCCTTCCTCGTTCCGAGTAAGGGTTTACCTTGCCATTCTCAAGTCTTCTCTTTAGCTAGTTATTATGAAAAAGAAAGGGGGGATGGGGGCAAAGCCCCCATGTTCCTTTAAACTATACTTACGCTGTTTCTACAACTACTTCTTCCTGATAAGGAAGAGTATGAGCAGCACAACCACTCCGACTCCAATTCCTCCAATCAATCCAATGAGTAGTGGATCAAATGGTGGTGTTGTTGGTGTCGGTGTAGGTGTGGGTGTCGGTGTAGGTGTCGGCGTTGGTGTTGGAATCGGCACATTCCCTGCGTCGAATGCAGCACTCACATCCTCTGCGAACAATGAGTATGGACCGTATGATGTCGGTGGGTCCTCAGTACTACCGAGTGGTTCGCCGTCTAACAGGAAGACTGTGTCATAGCTGATGACAACGACCCTGTAGGTGTAACTGGTGTCAAACCATCCATCTGCATCCCAGACGTAGAATGTTTCAGTCAGGTTCTGAGCCAAGAGTTGGTAAGCTCCGCCATCTTGAGCAACCCAGACGCTGTAGAACAATGTGTCGTCCATGTTCCTGTCAGTGCCCTCCCAGGTGAAGTTGTAGAGATCTCCAGTGAGATCAACTGGTGCATTCACAGTAACCTCTGGTGTGAAGAAGTTCTCGATGAAGACATTAGCTATCTCCACGTTGTACTTGATGTTCGTACCAGTGTCACTTGCTACCAGAACTGAGTATGGCAGGTTAGCCAACAGAGGATAGGTATCTATCTCGTACTCTGAACCAAGAACGAGAGGTTCATCGTCAATACCAACTCTATTGTCCACAGACAGGTAGTAGTTTCCACCATCCTGTGCATAGTTGAGTATGCCGAAATCGATGTCA
>JASFEF010000289.1:0-3001 GCA_050124975.1 Candidatus Thorarchaeota archaeon
GGAAAAAAAAAGACGAGCTGTGCGTGGTGGCCTGCACAGCTCTAAACGGAGAGTTATTCTTTGCGCAAAGCATCAACAGGGTCCAGCTTTGATGCTCTATAAGCGGGATAGAGTCCGAAGATTACACTGACGACCACACCATAGAAGATAGCCCAGAACATTAGTTCAGGTGTAACAACAGGAGTAATTGAGGAAAATATATCTCCTATACCATTAGATTGACCGGTCATTCCTCCACCCATGCCTAAGAATCCACCAAACATACCAGAGAACACGTTAGCCAAGAGAGCACCAGCTGCAATTCCAATGAACCCACCCATCAGACCGATTAGAAGAGCTTCACTAAGGAAGATGCCCAAGACAGTTCTGCCTTTAGCTCCCAATGCTTTCAGAATACCAATCTCACGGGTTCGTTCCATCAATGAAACAATCATGATGTTCATGATACCTATACCAGCAACGAGGAGAGATATCCCAGCAATACCACTAAGGAGCATTTCGACAGTACCCAGCATTGTATCCATAGTATCAAGAATAGATGTCAATGACGTGACTGTAGCTTCACCATCATACAAGAGGTCGATGTCTGCAATGACTGCATCAATCAATGCAGAGTCATCTGAGTAGAGCTTTAAGATGAAACCTTGGGCTTCATCTGATTCAAAGAGGTCAATGGCAGTTTGCGTTGGTACATAGAATCCAGTGTCACTCGGACCACCCATTGAGGCACCACCTATCTCTTCGATAATTCCAACTACAATTAATGTGACGTGCTTCTCAGTTGGAAGTCCAGCATTAGTTGTAACTGTTAGATTGTCCCCAACCTCTGCAAAGTGTGTACCATTATCCCATGGGTCATATAGTGTATGACCAATGACCACACTGTTGTTGGTTGGATCTTCTGGAATCTCACCATATTCTGCAACGAAAGTCGTAGTGTAAAGAGTATAGAACTCGGTGTAGTTCACACCTGTCAGTGTTACAGCTGTACTCGTCACATCCGATTCGATAGAAACTCGACTGGTCACTAGGGGTGTAGCAAAGGAAACTCCATCAATTGTTTCAAAAGACTCTGAGTAGTTTGTGTACATAGTAAAATCAGAAGGTTGGCTTCCAGGTCTTGGGATTGGATCCTGGGAGGTAACAATCAATGTATCGGTTGAGAATCCTTCTTGGAACTGATTTGTTATGCTAATCTGGAATCCCTGGGTGAATGAGAGAAGAGCTACAATTGCAGCAATTCCTATGACTATTCCAAGGGTTGTCAATCCAGATCGTAGTTTCCTTAGGCGGATTGCACTGAAGGAATATCCAAGTGTATCTTTAGTCTTCAATTGTGGTTCACCTCATCAGAATCAATATGTCCATCTAATAGGCGGATTTTTCGTCTTGCTCTGTTACTCACAGCAGGGTCATGAGTGACGACAATGATTGTCATCCCAAATTCTTGATTTACTTGGTCAACCAGATCCATTATCTCTGAGGCTGTAACACTATCAAGATTTCCAGTTGGCTCATCCATCAAGAGAAAAGATGGATCAGTCACAAGAGCACGAGCTACTGCAACTCGCTGTCGCTCTCCTCCTGACAATTCAGAAGGCTTGTGATGCATCCTATCACCAAGTCCGACCTTTTCTAACATCTTCTCAGCCTTTGCACGACGTTCCCTTGATGGAACACCTGCAATGGTTAGAGGAAGTTCTACATTACCTATCGCATCCAAACGAGAGATAAGGTTGAAGAATTGGAACACAAAGCCGACACGCTGTCGGAGATCAGCAAGCTGATTGTCATTGAGCGAACTTACCTTGGTTCCTCGAATGGAGAGATCACCTTCAGAGGGTCGATCAAGAGCTCCAATCATATTGAGGAGAGTTGATTTCCCAGATCCACTTGGTCCTAGAATGGAAACAAAATCACCGGCATGTATCTGAAATGTCACACCGCGCAAAGCATGAACCGGGACTGAACCCAGCTGGTATGTCTTTTTCAGGTCATGCACTTCTAATACTGTTTCAGTATTCATTGTAATTTCACAAAGAAGACCTGTTAGAATTAGTATATAGGGATAGGCCGAGAAGCGACCAAGAATTCACCCAAATCTTACCCAGATTTCAACGCCATTAACTACTTATCCAGAGAAACATTGGACAAATACGAGTCAGATGAATACTAAGAGGCTACTCTGGTGGCTGCTTGCAGGTTCCAGAGGTGGAGTGAATCGTGCACGAATTATTCTCGCTCTACATGATATGCCATCCAATGCAAATCAACTAGCCGAACAGTTAGATCTTGACTACAAGACCGTAAGACATCACCTAGATGTACTAGTGAAGAATGAGGCAATTGTTCCTCAAGGTGAAGGCTACGGAACTGTCTACTTCGTGTCCGATGATATTGAAGAAAACTTTGATGATTTCCGTCAAATTTGGGTGAAAATCGGGAAAAAAGGAATAAAAGAACAAGATAAAGGAGAGTCGTAATATCATGAAGAAAAGAACTCTAATCGGAATATATATTGTATCCGTCATTGCTGCGGTAATCATAGGTCTTATTCTATCAGCAGTAATGATTGATGTCTTAGAGGGATCTGAGTTCCCAATCCCAATTCCTCCAGATGTTCTACCTGCCTTCAAATTCGCGATGACAGCCAAGACTGTGATTTCTTTTGTCAATATCGCATTGATCTTCCTGATGCTAGGAATATACATTGATCTATATAGAAAAATCAAGACAAACTTCACAGCTGGTCTGCTTTTGCTGATTGTCGTATTGCTCTTGAACTCATTGACAGCTAATCCTATACTATTCCTTCGTCACGAAGGTGCATTCCTTGTTCCAGGATTGGGATTCATCATTCCAGAATTGTTCACTACAATAGCGCTATCAGTACTGTTCTATCTCAGTCTTGAATAGTGGATATACTGTCATCCGAGAACCTTATCGAGGTCCGCGAGGAATCTCTCCTCATTCTCTGCTTTCTTAGCCTTGAGAGCTTTCC